>JAGOVS010000025.1 GCA_018060625.1 Bacteriovorax sp.
ATTGTTTCTACGACATCATTTTGGGATCCACCACATGAAATAAATTCTCTTCCTGAGCTAACAACTTTTTTTGCTAATTCACTTTCTTCGGCCAGATAACTATTGGACCACTGGTTTAATGCGTTGTCTTGCTGTTGATCGCGTCCGCTATACTCAGTTTCCCCAAGACAATATCGATGATACGGAGGGGGTACAGATTGAGGACCAGGGGGTTGAGATGTTTTTTGATTAACTTTATTCTTAGCATCGGCATAGGCATTATTTGCTTCTGTACAATTTTCTGCTGAGACTAAATGAAAAGAAAAAAGTGCGGTAAGAAAAAAAATCATCAGTTTTAACATTTTAAGCCTCATTGAAGCTTCTACTAAATAAAATATCTAAAATCAACCTGAGCGATTTCTTTTTTTACTGATAATGCTCATATTCAAAGACCCAGGAATTTGGCCACATTATAGGTAATAAATGCTCCGGCATAGGCCAAAAAGAAAGTATAACAAACCATAAATGTCGTCCACTTTAAAGAGTCTGATTCTCGTTTGAAAACACTTATCATGGCAATGCATTGGGGAGAATAAACAAACCAAATTAATAATCCAAGTAGCGTCGGTACCCCGAATTCTTTAACGACTTTTTTTGTAAAATCACTATCAAATTCTTTTGTGCCTTCTTCGCCTTGAACGGCCAGAACAGTTGCAAGGGTTGAAACAACAACCTCCCTAGCTCCAAAGGTTGGAATCAGGGCAGTGGTTAAGCGCCAGTCGAAGCCAATGGGTTTAAAGAGGGGGGTGAACGTTTTCCCAATTATGGCGGCGTAGCTATTTTCAATAGAAGAAGAGCCATCATCGTTTCGTGGAAAAGTCACAAGGACCCAGATGACTATTGATAAGGCGAGAATGATAGTCCCAGCTTTTTTAACAAATATTTTCACTCTTTGCATTACGTTTAATAATACGTTTTTAAAAGTTGGGAATCGATATCCTGGTATTTCCAACAGTAAGTGTGAGGCACTTCCCGTTAGTACAGTTCTCTTCAGGACAAAGGCCACAAGGATGCTCGATATAATTCCCAAAGCATACAAGAGAAACATGACTAAGCCTTGAAGATTGAAAAATCCTAAAACCTTTGTATCAGGAACGATGGATGCAATTAAAAGAGTGTAGACGGGAATTCGTGCTGAGCATGTCGTGATGGGGGCCACAAGCATGGTGGCCAAGCGATCTTTTTCATTGTCAATGGTTCTAGTGGCCATGATCCCAGGTACTGAGCAGGCATGACTTGAGAGAAGGGGGACGACTGATTTACCGGGTAAACCTAAACGTCTCATGATGGCGTCCATCATAAGTGCGGCCCGGCCGAGATAGCCAATATCTTCAAGTAATAAAATTAAAATGAATAATAAAATGATCTGGGGGAAGAAGACAAAAACGTTACCAGCGCCACTGATGATCCCGTCTGCGACTAAACTTGAAAGAAGGGCATTCGGTATGTGAGTCTTGGCCAAACCTGCGAGTGTACTAATCCCTGACTCAATTAAATCTGACATTGGAGCAGACCACGAAAAAATGGCCTGAAACAATACAATTAAGACCGCCGTTAGAATAATGGGGCCCATGAAAGGGTGCAAAACATATTGGTCGACTGTTTTTGTGAATGTATCAGGTTCGATTTTTTTAATAGTGCATTCTTTTAAAATGTGATCGATTTCACTAAAAGTGTCTTTGATGTGCTGAAGCTTTCTAAATTCTTGAGGATCCAAGTTTGTATTGAGCTGATTGCTCTCTGGCAATTTTTTAATTTCAGAAATCAATGCATCTATTCCTTCTCTGGTTTTAGATGAGATGGGAAGACATCTTATTCCAACTAATTTCTCAAACTTATCTAAATCGATTTTTTGATTTCTAAAGGTCGCTAAATCCCAAAGATTGAGAGCGATGATCATTGGAGCACCTAATTTTTTCAATTCGAAAGCAAGATATAAGCTACGCTCTAAATTTGTCGAATCGACAACGCAGATGATTCCATCAAGTGGGCTTTCCGTTTGTCCTTTTCTTGTGAGCACATTTTTTGCGACTCTTTCATCCAATGTTCTTGTGTCTAGAGAGTAAAGCCCTGGCAAATCGACAAATTCAAGTTCAGAGTCATGGTCTTCATATTTTCCAGTTTTTCTTTCTACTGTAATGCCTGGGTAATTTCCCACTCGCTGGTTAGATCCCGTTAAGACATTAAAGAGTGAGGTTTTTCCACAGTTAGGTGTTCCAGCGAGTGCAATATATTTTTTAATCATTGTTTAAGCCTCACGAATTAAAATTAGACTTGCTTCATACTTTGTTAAAGCGATTTGCGTTCCTTTGATGTTTACGAGAAGGGCATCGTGGGAAATAGGTGTTCTGTTAACTACTGATATAGGTTCATTTTCTAAAAAACCTAAATGCATTAATCGAATTCCGAGTTCTTCGTTTGAATCGATGTCGATTGAATTAATGAAAAATTCTTTGTTTTTTCTGGCCTCTGAGAGCTTCATAAAATACCTGCGATTGTTTAGTTATTGCCAATTTATCAATTCTGTTTGATATGTCAAACAATAATACTTATCATTAAACAATTTCCTTGTTATGGAAAATGGCAGACTCATTTTCAGATAGTTGAGAGTGTCGTCTTAGAGATTCATTAATTTTTCGCATTGTCATCGCGTTAAACTTAACACTTTGACAATGCAAATAATTTGCATATAATTCTTCGTCAGGGGCCATCATGTCTATAAAAAAATGCAATCACAGTTTGTGTCAGCAAATTAAAAATGACTCTTTAAAGGAAGAAACTTTTACTTCTATTTTGAAAGAACAAGGTTTAGCGGTCACAAAACCTAGAATTTCAATTTTAAAAACGTTAATGTCGACCTCTCTTCCTCTTACTGTTGAAGAGTTGCATTCAAAGCTTGGTAAATCAACTTGTGACATGGCCACTGTTTACAGAGTTCTTGGTCAATTCACGGAATCAACTATTGTTAATGTCATTCATTTAGAAAAAGACCTAGTTCACTACGAATACAATAATCCACTTCATCATCATCATCACGTCATTTGCAATCAATGCAAGAAAGTGGAGTTAATTGAGGAGTGTTTTTTAGATCATCTTGAAATGTTTTTGGCGAAAAAAGGCTATAAAGAATTGGCGCACAAGCTTCAGTTTTTTGGAATTTGTAAAAGCTGTACAGCTATTTAATGAATGAGGAGGACATATGAAATTTTTAGTTTTAATGATCGCTTTGATGTTTAGTGCGAATGTATTGGCCGAAGGAGCATTGCATGCTCATGAGCATGGAACGATCGTATTAGAGGTTGGCGTCGAAGGAAAAATGGCAACATTTTCGGTTGATGGCCCTGCAGAGTCTTTTTTAGGATTTGAGTATGTGGCAAAAACGACAAAAGAGAAAAAAGTTTTTAATGAAGCAAAAAAATTATGGTCCAAGAATTTTTTCGAATTAGTTTCTTTTGATAAAGCATTGGAATGCAAACTTTCAGGTGATAAGTTTGAACAAAAAGTTGAAAAAGAAGACCATAAAGACCATAAAGAGGAAGGTGTTCACTCAGATATTGAAGCGAGCATAATGGTGAGTTGCTCAAAAGATTTAAAGGGAGCAAAACTTTTAGTGAATTTAAAAAAGCATTTTAAAAATATAAAAAAATTAAAGATGGAACTCGTTGGCAATGAAACAAAGAGTATTGATATTAAATCAGATTCTTTTGAAGTAAATCTATAATCATTAAATAAAGGCCCATGTTGATCATGGGCTTTTTTGTGAGCAAAAATGACATCATCAATTCAAATTTCAAACCTAAAGTTTTCTTACTCGAGTCAGAAAAATATTTTAGATATATCTAGCCTTCAAATCAGTGAAGGAGAGAAAGTTTTTATTTATGGTCCATCAGGATATGGCAAAAGCACTTTACTTAATATTATTTCAGGCGTGTTAAGTTATGAGACGGGAACAGTCAATGTACTTGGAAGAGACTTGAACAAAATTTCTAAAAGTAGCCGTGATAAATTAAGAGGAAGTGAGATTGGTTATATTTTTCAGATTTTTAATCTTATTCCTTATTTGAATTTAAAGGAAAACATTATTCTTCCATGCCTGATAAACAAGGAGCGATCTGAACATGCAAACTTCCATGATCATGCAGATGAGCTTATAAGTAAGTTAGGACTTCAAGGTCATTTAGATAGGAATGTAACTGATTTGTCGATTGGGCAGCAACAACGAGTTGCTCAGGCGCGTGCCTTAATTGGAAACCCTAAGTTGCTCATTGCGGATGAGCCGACAAGCTCCCTAGATGAAAAAAACACTACTGAATTTATGAACCTATTGATGAGCGAATGGGAAAAGAGAAAATTTACTCTTGTTTTTGTTTCTCACGATGAGCGATTGAAAAAGTATTTCGATAGGACGATTTCTCTTCCTGAAATCAATAAGGCGATTTAATTATGATAAATTTTTTAACTTACAGATCCATCTCCAACAGAAAATTTACTTCACTTCTTTGCATTCTCTCTATCGCACTTTCCGTAACATTGTTTTTAGGGATAGAACGTATTCGCGTTGGTGCAAGAGACGGGTTTACCAATACAATTTCAAAGACGGATTTAATTGTTGGAGCAAAAGGAGGGACATTGCAATTGCTCCTCTATACAGTATTTCACATTGGTGGTGCTGTTAACAATATCAGGATGACGACTTATGAAGACATAAAGAATAATCCCTATGTCGAATGGACAATTCCCATATCGTTAGGTGATAACTATAAGAGTTTTAGAGTGATTGCGACAGATGAAAATTTTTTTAAACATTATCGATTTCGCGGTGATCGAGGAGTTGAACTTAAAGAGGGACGAATTCCTACTGATACATTCGATGTTGTCTTAGGCAGTGATGTCGCAAGAAAAACGGGCCATAAAGTAGGGGATCCAATTACTTTAACTCATGGTTTATCAGGAGAAGCGATTCTTCAGCACAAGAGGACCCCATTCAAAATAGTTGGAATCATAGATTCAACTAAAACTCCTATAGATACTGGTGTTTATATTAATCTTTACGGAATGGAAGCAATGCACTTTGGATGGGAATCTGGAGTTCCTGACGATCAAGAAATTAATTCTGAGCGATTTAAAAAGGAAAATATTAAAATTAATCAGCTGACTTCATTTATGGTCAAGCTTAAGTCAAGGATCGCTGTCTTAAAGTTAAGACGGGAGATTGATAACTATGAAAAAGAGCCAGTGATGGCCATTATCCCAGCGTTGTCATTATCAGAGATGTGGCAGACGATAGGCCATGTTGAACAAATTTTATTCCTGGTGAGCCTTTGTGTTTTGCTGGTTGGGGTTCTGAGCATTTTAATTTCACTTTATACGTCAATCAATGAACGCCGAAGAGAGATGGCCATTTTAAGATCTCTTGGTGCTAGGTCTTATCATATCTTCACGTTGCTCGTTTATGAGTCAAGTCTCTTGGTGCTTGCTGGTTGTCTTCTTGGGGTTGGAATGCTTTATGGATTACTCTATTTTGTCACTCCTTGGCTTGAAGAGAATTTTTCTGTTTATTTAGAAATGACTTCTTTATCAATGAGTGAATGGCGCTTTTTGATTGGTATTTTTATTGCTGGAACTTTAGCAGGATTAATTCCAGCGATTAAGGCATATAGAAATTCATTGCAGGATGGGTTAACGATAAAATTTTAGAAGGGCTATATTTTCAGCAAGTGATGCCAACCGGTCACATATCTAGGTGATTTCATCACTTGCTTCATATACCAAGCTTCTTTATTAGTTCCACAGGCCGCGATCTTTAGTGTTTCATGGCCATCACGCGCATTGATTTGATCCATTGTGTGCATAAGAATTAAGTCATTTCGCGTGTCATTGTTACCAAAAAGAGAGATTTGATGTTCGTCTGCATCTTGAATTTTTGAGAGTTTGATGAATACTTTTTTGTATTCAAGTCCATAGACAAAAATGTTATCTAAGAGATCCCAAGCAGCTCTTATGATTTTTCGAGTATCACAAGTTGCAGATGAAAGTGTGCAGGATTCTATCCTGGCATATTGTTCAACTTCTTTGAAGGGATTGGTTCTTATGTAAATTTCGACTTCTGTGCAAACGGATTTTTGCTTGCGAAGTTTTTCTGTGGCAAGACTTGCGTAGCAGGCAAGAGACTCTCTCAGTGAGCTGAGTTCATAAACGGGATGGCCAAAAGTTCGGCTACAGATTATTTCTTTTTTCTTTGCTTGGATGTCACTAATGGGAAAGCAGGAGTATTCGCGAAGTTCGTCTTGAATCATTCGGCCTGTTTTGGTGAAATATTTTTGAATGAGTTGGTCATTTTTAAAATCTCGGAGTTGTTTTGCTTTGTGGATGCCTATGCTTTTCATTTTTATCGTGTTTTGCTTTCCAATTCCCCAGACATCACCGATTTCAACTCGATTAAGAGCGTATTCAAGATTATCTTTCATCAAGACACTGTAGACTCCTCGTGTGCTTTCTTCTTTTTTTGCAATTCTATTAGCGATCTTCGCTAAAACCTTTGTTCGAGCAATGCCAATACCCACAGGGATTCCGGTATTTCTTTCAACTGTTTCTTTGATGTGTCGACAATAGTCAATAATTGATTTTTCATCAAACCCAGTTAAGTCTAAAAAAGCTTCATCCACAGAATAAATCTCAAGAGAAGGAGTGAATTCAAAAAGAGTATTCATGACCCGATCAGAGAGGTTGGTGTAGAGAGAGAAGTTGGCAGAAAAAACGGCAACTTTATTTTTATCGCAAATATTTTTAACTTGAAAATAGGGAGCGCCCATTGCAACTCCAAGTTGCTTTAATTCATTCGTCCGAGAAACAAAACAACCATCGTTATTTGAGAGGACGCCGACAGGGCGACTTCTTAGGTCAGGACGAAAAAGTCGCTCACAAGAGCAGTAGAATGAATTGCAATCAACAAGTGCAAATATTTTTTCATTTGGAGTAAGATTCATTGGATAAAGCCGGCACTTGCTACAACGACGCCCCAAAAGAGGAGACTCTCATTGTTTTGTATGACAATGTCTTTGTATTTGAGATTGTCAGATTTTAAAATAACCATATTTTCTTTTTGGATAACTCGTTTGCACATCATTTTATCATCGACACAGACAACGCAAACTTTTCCATGAAAGTGGGTAAGAGAGCGGTCTACGATGAGAATTTGTTTAGCATAAATGGTTGGCTCCATTGAGTCGCCATCGGCCTCGAAAAAAAAAGTTGAAAATTTATTTTTAATAAAAAGTTGATCTAAGCTTTGATATTTTTCAATATTGTCATCAGTGATTCCAAACAGGCCGCAGGCAAGCTTTGCAAGTAGTTGAGGATACTCTATTGCGGGGTACTGGGCGAAGGGAAGCTCGATACTTGTTAATGTTGCCATGGAGTCACTTAAGTGGGGATTTTCTGTTTTACTTTTCATGTTTTTAAGTATAGACTTACGCAAAAGTTACGCAAGTTATTTCGGAGGGAGTATTTGTTTTTCCATTCAAGTTGATAAGAATATTAATAAGTTATCTGATCAATTTAAAGCAGTGATAAGGCCTTCCAAAATGATGGAGCTGGAGCGTTTGTTGACACTTCAAGCAGAAATGGATTCGCTAGAATTCGATCAATCCTTAGGTTTAAAGCACTCCCTAAAAAAACGATCAACACTTTTCAAACTCCCTGCTGATGATGGAAGAGTTTTTTCAAATTATTTTGCAAATGTCGTCGTTGGTGAAATGGGGAAAAGAGAGTTACAACCAATGCGCTATAGAGTGCGTCCTCAAAACTCAAAAGAAGAAATTCCAACGAAGTTTAATGTTTTTAATGCACGCGTTGATTCATTAGAGAATCGACAAACCTGGGTCCCTTTGTTTATGAGAAACCATGGAATTATTCCAATGATCTCTTTTTACGAGTGGGTTAAAGGTCCAGAGAAGCTAGCGAAGCTCATTACTTTTTTTCCTGAAAATAAAGAGATTATGTGGGCCCCGTGTTTATGGGACGAATGGATCTCAAAAGATGGGAAAATTCATTTCAAATCGTTTGCCATTATAACGGATAGTCCATCTCCTGAAATTGAGCGTATGGGACATGATCGCTGCCCCATTTTTTTAAAGAGAAATGAAATGGATGAGTGGTTAAACCCTAAAGGAAAAACAAAAAAGCAAATGTATGAAATTTTATCAAAGAGAGAAGAAGTTAAGTATGATTACGCTTGGGTTGATTAATAATAAAAGATGAGGATGTAAGATGAAAAAGATAAAAGTTCAGCTCGTTAGATATGACATGAGTAAAACAAAAAAACGCAATCGAAAAGATATGTTGGTCGACAATCAAAGTGAAGAAGCAGTGATTGCTCAACTCGAGAAAATTCATAAAGGGGAAAGGGTTGTTGAGATTCATGAACTGGTGTGGGATGAACGGCAAATTAAAGAAGTGGCACGTCTTCGTGCCATAGATCAAAAACATTTGTTCTATGGCACCGTAAAATTTTTTGACAGTGAAAAAGGATTTGGCTTCATAAAGCCTGATGAAGAAATGGATGATTTATTTTTTCATAAATCCACGTTAGCGGGGGGAGTCGCTTATGACAATGATAGGGTTGAGTTTAAAATCAGTGAAGGACCAAAGGGCCTGTGTGCGATTCAAGTAAAACTCATAGAAATTGAATAAAATGAAAATGAACGTTCCAGCAACTACGCAAGATCAAATAAAATAAATTCTGATTCCTCGTTGGCAAAAATGCTTAATTCTTGAGCATCCATAGTGGAAGCGGCATCACCTGCGACAAGGTTCTGGTTATTGATATTGATTGAGCCCTTTATGAGTTGTATCCAAGCTCCCCGATTTGGGCGAACGCTAAAATGGATAGTATCCATTTTTTTTAATCTAGAAATATACATATCAGCATCTTGTTTTATGCCGATAGAGTTATCACGGGCCTCTTCTGAAACGACGAGGACAAGTTTTTTTGTATTTAAATCATTTTCAAATGATTTTTGATCATATCCGGGTTGCAGGCCTTTTTGATTAGGAATTATCCAGATCTGAAAAAAATGAGTCTCTGATTCAATCTGAGCATTATACTCAGAGTGGATAACTCCAGATCCGGCACTCATTCTTTGAATTTCTCCTGGGCGAATAATAGACCTCGTTCCCAGAGAGTCTTTGTGCTCAAGGGTGCCTGTGATGACGTAAGAAATGATCTCCATGTCTTTATGTGGATGAGAGTCAAAACCTTTACCGCTAGCAATTCGATCTTCGTTAATGACTCGTAGGTTCTTAAACCCCATATGTTGAGCATTGAAGTAATGAGCAAAGGAAAAAGAGTGATAAGATTTGAGCCATCCGTGATCGGCAAAGCCTCTTTCTTCTGATTTTCTAAGTACTAACATCGTTTATCCTTGTGTCGTTTGCTTTAGTTTAATCTATTATAATAAGAGAGCTTTAAACCGTCTTGATAAATATAATGTTCTCAGAGATAATTATAGTCTCAAGTCAGACAGTAAGGGTATTAATGAAAGGAATAACTTTTTTAAAATCAATCGAATACACCTTGGAGGCCATAGGAGAGAAGTGGCGACAAGGTGATAGAATCAAAGGCACGCTTAAGATAAAGAATAATGGCAGCGAAAATGTCGAACATTTTAAAATGAGAGTCGCTCTTCTCGAGGGGCATTATAAAAAATTGAAGACAAATGTTCAAAATGGATGGACGTTTTTATCAGAAGTCAATTTAGCCGAGTCTGCTTGTTTAGAGACAGCAGCAGAGAGGTCATATTCTTTTGAATTTGAATTGCCTCAAGATTGCCCAATTACCGATAAGTCGGGGAGTATGTATCTTGCTTTTTATGAAGGATTAGGGACTCTTCCCCTAGGACATGTTGAGTTAGTGATTGAACCCAAATTGGTTATCTCTCAGGTGCTAGAAATTTTTGAAAATTTCTTACGCTTTAAAGTCGTGCAGATAAAATATGTAAAAGGAAAGGTTGAGGTAAAGCTTAATCCTCCGAGTTCTAGAGAATTTAGTACGATCGATTCGCTTGTGTTGAGTCTTAGAGAGCACGATAAAAATTTGTCACTGAACTATTTATTTAATACACAAGTTATTAATATGGTCTCTGGGGCGATGCAAGCACAGAAAAAAACGAGAGACTTAGAGCAAAAGTTTAATGCGAAACAATACCTAAGTTACGAAGGATCTCTTAATCAAGATTTTATTTTAGAATCCGTTAATAAGGCAATTAATGAAGTAAAACCAAAGTTCTTGTAGGATAAGGGGGGCTCCTATTTGACGGACATTTTATCCCTGGCATAGTATTAAAAAATGAAAAAATGCACATTCTTTATTCTTGCCTTCAATCTTGTTCAATTATTTTCTCAAAAATCTTATGGCTACTATGAAAAAGCGACAAATCCAAAAAAACATTCGGAAATGAATGGAATTGTTTTTGATCAATTTAAAGATTTTCCAAACAAATGGAGGCTCGTTACCGTTCGCTACCGTGTTGATTCAAAAGAAATACGAATGATTTATGCCAACGAGAAGGCGTGGAATGGCCTTAAAAAACTCAAACCCTTCTATGAGAATGGGGCGGCATTTGGGAAAGTTGCGTTTATAGCTGAAGAAGATCCTGCTTTTATCAGTTCTCTTTCCCCATCTGGTGTAAAGCGATTTCAATTGATGATTAAAGATTCAAAAAAATACGCCAGAACTGATGGTTGGGGATATGCACTATTCAATGAAGAAGGCGGACTTTTTAAAGAAGATATGAAAGTAAAGACGATGGCCTGTGTTGCTTGTCATCGTGCCGTTCCAGAAAGGGACTTTATTTTTTCTCGCCCGGTGAAATTGGGGATTGGGGCAACTTCTCTGGTGAACAAGCAAAACAATGGAAATAAAGTCGTCGAGTTTAGCCAAATAAAAAATTCAAAGCTTCCTTTTTCCTTGAAAAGTGAAATGAAAAATAAATCTCAAGACATTTATTTTGTAGAGGGATCATTAAAGAAAAATGCTTTTTCGGGAACACTCGATGAGATTATTCCTTTTCTAGTTGAAAAAGTAAAACAAGCAGGAACGGGGGCGACTCTTTTTTTAACGGATGTCAATTTTTCATTAGTTGAGAGAGTCAGTGAGCCTTGCGTTAATCAGCAAGAATCTCGATATCATGTTGTCGTAAAGTTTAATAATGGATTGGTAAGAAATAATGAATTTTGTCAGTAAGATATTTTTTATTTTTCTCCTTTCACTTCAAGTCAATGCAGGAGAGAAGACTGCTGCTATTGTCTTAGCAAAGGGAGTTAAGCTTTATAATGTGGATAAAGAATTTGTTGAAATAAAAGGGAGAAATATTTATTTTTACGAATATAAATCCAACCAACTCCCAGCTTTAGAGTTTTCAAATGATTTTTCAGGGGGCGATTGTCGAATTGGGAAAAAAACAGTTTGCTCTTCTAAGATGAATATTAGCCTAGGAGAGATAGATTTAAAAAATCCAATACTCACCTTGTCGTACAGAAATAAAAATGAAGTAATTGAGTATAAATTCCATCGTCTCCCTAAAAAATTTCCAGAGATTGAGATTAAAGGAAGCGCTAAACTCAGCAAGGATTTCGTTTTTTCGTGGGTTCCAGGGAGAGTTAATCCTCAAGATAAAAGTGAGTTTTCCTTTTTGTTTGTTTTTTCCCCAAGTGGACAATTGAAATTCTTTCGCTACCTTCCTTATATTGCCATTGATTTTCGGCCACATGTCCTTAGAGGTAAAATTTATTTTTCTTATCTCAAATCTAGTGCTTACTTTCCTTTCGTGACCTTGGAAGGGAAGAGAGTACTTTTTGATGAAAAGATGGCCTTTATTAAAGAATTTCCTGAATTGCTTGATTTTCACGATTTTCATTTAATAGATAAAGATTGGTATATGGGAATTACATATGACATTTCTCAAAATGGTCTTGGAAAAAAATACCTTCAACAAAGCATTATCGAAATCAAAAATGGGAAAAAAATTTATGAATGGACCATTGATGACTTTATGAGCCTCAATCCTTTTCCAAATTGGAAGTTAAATAGTTTATTTAGAGGACAGTCGGTAGTTCAGCAGTTTCATCTAAATCACATTCAAATTCTTGGCGATTATCTTTTAGTTAGTCTCGGATTTGAGAGCGTTGTCATGCTTCATAAAGTTAGTAAAAAAGTAGTATGGGTTTTGGGGGGAGGGGCCGATCAATTCGGAGCTGTTGGGGATTTAGGGACGACTCTACATCATACTCCTAATTTTGATTTGAAAACGTCAATATTGACTGTTTTTGATAATGGCATGAATAAGCAATTAAGTCGTGTCATTCAATATCAATTGGATATAAAAGAAAAAAAGATAAAGAAATTTTCTCTTATGAGCATTCCCTCTGTTTATGCTTCAATGATGGGAGCAGTTAATCAGGAAGATGATATCTACACAATAAGTTTTGGAACTCGAGACAGGGGAGAGGTTGATATTCTTGAAATGGAAAAGAATAAGACAAATATTTCATTTTATTTTAAATATCCAAAAAGTGGAATTTATCAAGTCTATAGGGCATTAACTTTAATTTAAAGTAATTGAGGCTAGGGATGGGATCATTAAAGTTGTTTTTTTTTATGTTTATCCCCATTGTTGAATTATTGACTCCAGATAGAACAACAATAAAACAGAAACTTTTGTTAAATTGGAAAAATATTCATTTAAAGCAATTTTTAACTTATCGTTATATCTGCAATTGTGCTCTGGGTTTTTGTTGGATTTTTTTTATAAATTTTTTTGGAAATGATTTGCTAGGTTTTTATAATCAGATACATTTTAGAACATTTGGATATAGTCATTTTCGCTCTTTGGATTTTTCAAACAGTATTTTATTTTTTTTGATTTTTGATTATTCTACATATTTATGGCATCGAGCGAACCATTATTTTAAATTTTTGAAAAATTTTCATCAAGTACATCATTCTGATTTAGAAGTTGATACTTCGACAACTTTTCGATTTCATTTCCTTGAACTTCTTTTTCAGCTTTGTTTTAAAGTAATATTGGCCTTTATCTTTAGGATACATTTTTTTTATTTTTTCTTCTTTGAATCTCTATTGTTACTTTTTGGCTATTTTCATCATGCAAATATTTATTTACCTAAAAAATTAACGACTCTTATTTCTTTGGTATTAGTAACACCTCGTTATCATTTTAATCACCATTTACTCGATTTAAAATATGCTAATTCGAATTATAGTTCAATCCTCACTGTTTGGGATCGTTTGCATGGAACTTACACAGCTCCAGTTGTTGAAGATAATCCAGCATTAGGAATTAAGAATAGGAGAAGTATTTCAGAACTTGGTTTGTGGCAATTATTAAAAATGCCTTTCAATCTCTAGGGCCGTTTTTTGACCGGCTAATAATGCGCCTGTAAATCCAGGTAGAAATGACCAAGCAGAGGCGAAAAAAAGATTTTTTATTTTTTCATCTTGTGCTCCACTTTTAAAATGAAGTCCAAAAGATCGCTCTCTAAAAGATTCTATCGAAGGAAGAAATCCATATATGGCCCCTTGGGGGGATTGAGTGTAACGAAGAATAGTTTTAGGAGTACTAAGCTCCGTAAAAAGAATTTGCTTCTTAAATAGTGGGAAATAACTATCCATTTTATCAATTAATTCTTTTTCGAGTAGACGCTTTTTCTCTTTATAATTTAATGATTGAGATTCTATATTGTCCCAGCAACACATTTTGTCCATCATTATGAGTTCAGCTGAAAAATAGTCCTTCGGACATAGTTGCGTGGGGATTTGATTGTAATCGAGTACTCCAAAACTTTCTCTGTTTGGATTAAGAAGTTGATCATTGGCCTTTGTTTCAATGAAAAGATTCATATACGCCTTAGAACCTAGTTCTTCTAAGGGTTTTTTTAATCCGAAATATAGTGTTGAGGAAGATGTACTGAGGCCCCATTTTTTGCATTTAGTTTGCATTTTTTTGTAATATTCAACATCACCTCCCTCTAGTATACTTTCATATAAGTTTGGCAATGCTCCATTGTAAACAATAAATTTAGCTTCACAGGACTTGAGTTCTTGGTCAGCTCCCGTTACTTTTCGATAATGAATGTCTGTTGCCTTATTATTTTGAATCTTAATTTTTTCAACTTGATGTCGAAGAGTAATAACGCCATTATGCGATTCAATAATAGATTTTAAGTGGTCGGAGAAAATTTGCGAGCCACCTTGGATATAGTAACCACCACCTAGAAAATAATTTATTTGGGAGATCATGTATTGCACAAGGTTTAATTCATAATGCTTGTCATGATAGAAAGTAACGTTGGCAAGAAGTATCATTTTTAGTTCAAAATCTTGAATCAGTCCATCGAGATATTGCCCAACAGAAATTCTCCAATATTTTTCGAATTGAGGATAAATTGCCGAAAAAAATGGATTGCATGCAGAGATAAATGGATCTCTAAAAATAAAATCTCGAAAATTTTCTGAAATTAAAATCATAGTGGAAAAATATTTTTCAATGCCATTCTTTTCATGAGGAAATGTCTTCATTAGTTTATCTTTTGCTTCATTTATACCAAAAGGCATAACAAAGCTTTTTCCATTAAAATGACATTGGTAAAATTGAGGGGCCCTAACAAGGGGGATTTTTTCTTCAATATTAAAATATTTATAAAGATGATGATAAAGACTATGGGGGTGATCTCCAGGAAGCATGTGAATTCCAGCTTCCATTCTATATTTTCCTCGTCGATAATTTGTGGCAAATCCGCCAACTTTATCATGAGACTCAATAAGATGAACTTTTTTTCCATTTTGGGAAAGAATAGCCGCGGCAGATAATCCCCCAAGTCCAGCGCCAACAATGACTACATCAAACTTCATAGTTCTCTCGAAGTCTCTAAGAGTTTAAAAGGCAAAGTTGGGTGATGTCTAATTGTCGACATTTCTAAGCGTTCGATGATCACTAGCACTTCATTTTTTTCATTATAAATAATGACATTTGATATTAGAGGTAAATCATCGTGATCAATATTTGATTCGATTATATCGGGACAGATAATGAATTGCTTAAAATCAATTTTTTCTATTATTAATTTAGAAAACCGCAAAGGAATTGCAAGACCTTTACCTAAAATAATTCCAAAACAACTGACTGTCTGAAAAGCAGATTCTAGTATTGAAATAATGGTATCTGCCATTTTAAGTCCAGTATAATATATTGGGGTGGATTTCCCTAACCCTAAAATGTTTTTTTTGTTGTTATCATCGTTATAAAATATTTCTTCAAGGTTTTGAAATTTACTTCCGAAGCCAATGCATGCCTTAGAGTAAAAATCATTAAGTTCAATTTTGTAGTTAAAAAATTCGGAAAGTCTCGCTAGTTCATTTGCAGAATTTTCAAATCTTGGAGTCATGCTTGCAACAAAGTGCTCAACTTGAGATGTCATCAGGGATGAAATCTTGAGATAAGGCTTAAGACCCGTTAATTCAGGAGTAAATTGATAGTGTGAATAGCAGGTGATATCTCTGCCATCTAAAAGCATCATTATATTCTTAATTTCAAAATCATTAAGAGAAGGAAAGTCTTTATAAAATAGATGACCAAAACAAATCATTGAAGAAATCGCAATTGATGCCGGAACAACTGAGGTATTTTCAATGACATGATCTTGTAAATAGCTGTCAATTTGTGAGTTGTAAATTTTCCTAAAAAGTAAATCTTTTGGCGAAACTATTTCTCCCCCAAGAGATTCAAACTGCAACAAATTCCTTATGAAAAATTCCATTAAAAAGATATCTTTTGGATCCATGTAGACAATAGGACCAGCAAATGCATTTGGATGAATTGTTCCCCAGCTTTTTGATTGCAGAAAACCAGAAAACCAATTGGCCGCATCGGCAATTTCTAGAAGGTGAATACCTGAAAGTTTTAATTTATGAAGGATTCCTAAGTTTTCAGTCATTCCAACCTGGTTAAGCCCAGGCCAAAGAAGAGCGACACTTCCCTCTAAATGAGCTTGGAAGCCATTCCCGTAGGAATAAATAGTTTGGCCTTCATTTCCAAAGGAACCAACAATTGAAGAAAAGTGTAGGATGTCAAATTCATTTTTTTGATTAGATTCTCTTAAATTTTCTGAAATGATAATTTTTGTTGAAGCTTCCAGATAGATTTCTTCAGTTGATTTATCCATGAAACGCCGGCTATATTCAACTCCCGCAGAGTTGATTATAAGTTCAATGCAGCCTAATATTTTACGGGAAGAGGCTATTGCCTCAAAAAAAGCTTCTTTTAAAAGAGCATCTACTTCTAGATATTCTACTCTTTTAAATTTCTTTTTTAAAATCTTGATATTTTTTTGAACAACAGGATCTGAAAGAGTACTTCGCCCCCATATTACGATTTCAATTTCGTGAGATTTTTGAATACGAGAGAAAAGTTCAAAAGCTAATCCTTTTGCTCCACCAATGATGATAATTTTTTTTCGTATTTTATCATCATGATTGGACTTTATTTCAAATGGTTTCCATTGTTTTGTAAGACGATTACCGTTTTTGTATTGAATATCAATTCCAAAAAAATCTTCAGATTCGTGTCGAATCATTTCCCAATATTCATTTTCTTGTTCAATGGAAAGATCGTGAATAATAGATTTAAAAAGAAATCCAAATTCCCGACACAAAGATTTAAAAAAAGCATTTAGTGCATAAAATTCGGAATTTGAGAACGGGGCAGCGAGAATAATCTGTAAAGGCACGACATCTTTTTCAAGCATGGACATGAAAACTTTAATTTCTTGAGTTAGTTGGATAAAAAGATCAACAGAAGAGAGTTTATGATCGGTATTTTTATTTGGAACTAAATCAAGAATAAGGCATTTCTGACGGGGGGATTGCGAATAATAAAAAGAGCCTATTTTATTTGCCGATTTTGCGCATTCTTGATTCAGCGTAATCCTTAAATATTCCTTAAGTGAAGATTGATCTTTAGTTAGAGAATAGAGAGCAGTTTTCGGCGATGATTCATAAGAAGAAGTGAGAGAGGTAAAGGAATCCTTGCTGGTACCTTGTTTTGCTTTTTTCTTTTTATAAATAGGTGACTGTTGAATTTTTTCTAAAAATTCAACAACTTCTCCAACACTTCTTAACTGTGCCAAACTAAGACTTTCTTCTATTTGAGTATTAGTCTCTTCAAGTGTTTTAAAAATAATTTCTGCTTTTTTAATTGAATCAATTCGTAAATCTTCTTGAAATTGATCTTCGATACCAATTTCAATTAAATCATAACCTGTAATATGAGAAATATATTTTGTAAGAACTTTAAAGATAGGACTTTTGTCGAGATTGTATCGAAAAGAGCTTGGGGATTTGGATTTTTCTTCAACAGAATTAAAGAGTATAGACAAGGATTGAATAGAAAAATAATAATCAGGAATTTTAGCAGTAATATTTTTAATAAAATCGCAATAAATACCAGATAGGCCTAACTCTAAAAAGGAGTGGATTTGACATTGGGCAATTTGCTCAATTTGTCTTGTGAAATATACAGGTTTCGTTAATTGCTCTGTGACAAGTGAGATAAACTCAGTATTTGAAAAAATGTAATTCTTTTCATATCGCTGGTTGTTAACCGATGAAATGAAAGTATTTTTTAAAGGACTAATCTTAAACGTGTAATTTTCAAGCCATTTTGAGATATGATCAGCAGTTTTTTGCATCAGAGGGCAATGATAAGGACGTCCGACTGTATCCAACTCACGAAAAGGCAATCGATGAAATTTGAGAAAATGAGTCATCTCATCTTTGTTTTGAGAACTAACCGATAAGACACATTGCTCGTAAGAGTTTTCATTGGCCATGGTATAAGTAACAGGACAGAGAAGGGAACTAAAATATTCAAAACTACATGCAATGGCGAACATCTCACCAGCTTCATGAGGAAGGGGGGAGTAAATTTCTCTTTGGTAGACAATTTCTAGCATTGTTAAAAAATCAATTGCTCCAATAGAAACGAGAGCAGCGTATTCTCCAAAGCTATGGGCCGAGACTATTTCTGGATTTTTATTGACTTGCTTAAGTGTTTCAAAAAGACCGACTTCCAATACATACAGTGCTAAGTTTTGAATAGCATAAAAATTTTGTTTTTCTATCAAGTGAGGAGATGAAATGTACCAGGAAATTTTTCCAATTTTTTTATTTACTGCCCATTCATCAGCTTCTGAAAAATGCTTCAAACAATGAGGTAGTTTTTTTAATTCATTTTTAAACATACCAGGCTTGGCAGCACCTTGTCCGGGAAAGATAAATGCAACCTTTGAATAATCAATTCCAGTATATTCTTTAAATTGAATATCAAATTTTTCACCGTAATACGATTTTTGCTTAAAGTGACGCATGCGGAGCCTCTAGTTGAGCTTGGATTTTTAGAAAATTTTTCTGAGCAAAGGATAATGAGGAAATGGCATAAGATGTTACTGACTTTCGAATAACTCGGAAATTTTTTGGGTCAATCTCCTCTTCAACTCCAATTAAAATAACTAATTCACAGGTACCTAACTTTATGTCTGAAATGAGTAATTTAAAGGCTGCCGCAATTGAAGCTTGGTCTGAATCAATGTTAAAATTTCTTCCCCGAAAATTAAAAGCGTTACACACTCTTCCTGCTATTACATTGTTTAATATTCCAGGTCCGGATTCTTCACTGATGGGTTCAAAATCTTGTTTAATGTCGAGGATATTTTGTATTAAGTGTTCGTCATTTTTTTCTGTTTTTAGCGTTTCCGCGATTGTATCTAGTGAAATCCTAGCAACTAAGTTGTCAAGGACATCCATACCAAGTGAACTTGCGGAAATGACTTGCGTTAAGTCTTTTTGTGAATCTGTTAGTTTAAGATTGAGATTCTCATTCAAAAGAATTTCAGTTGCTTTGACTGCAAGTAAATGTACACGGTCAATATATCTTATGCTTTTAGGTGGAATTTTATAAAAAACATTTTTTCCAGTAAACCAATTGGGATCAAATTTCTCAATTTCGATAGTGTGACTTCCTAAGAGAACGGGACTTTGTTCGAGTACTTTTAATGGTGTTATATAATTTTTTTGAAGATGATTTTCTAAAACGAGATGGAAATTTGTACCCCCAAAACCAAAAGAGGAGATCCCTAGCCGAACTTGCTCTTTGTCTGGGGAAATTTTGATTACTTTTGAATTTATAAAAATATTTGAATCCTCTGTGAAAATGGATTCTTGGATATAGTTGGTAGCTGGGATTTTGTGATTTTCAATAGCGAGCAAGCATTTGAGAATTCCAGTTGCTCCCGCAGTTGCCTTGGTATGTCCAACTAAGCTTTTCACAGAGCCAACAGGTGTTCTAAAACCTTTAAAAAAAACTTCTGTTGTTTGGGCTTCCGTGTGATCTCCAATTTTTGTTCCAGTTCCGTGAAGTTCTAGATAATCTACACGTCGAGATTCTAATTTTGAATAGGCCCTTTCTTCAGCGAGGAGTTGTCCTGCGTGGTTAGGTTGAAATAAACTAGCACTCCTCCCATCACTAGAACTACCTATGCCTTTAATGACCCCATAGATTTTGTGTCCATCTCGAAGGGCATCTTCATATCTTTGCAGGCAAAAAATGACGGCCCCTTCACCTTGAGAAAGTCCATCAGATAATTTATCAAAAGGAATGCAATTTTCAACACACAAAGCACCTACCTTACTAAAGAGAACATAAGAACCTTGACCAAGGTTACTTTCAATTCCACCAACAAAGGCCATGTCTAAAACCTTAGTTCTTAAGAGTGAAATTGCGCAATCAATGCTTGCAATACCAGAGGCACAAGCAGCATCTACAATAAAGCTTGTACCAAAAAAATGATGTTTTTCTTTGAGTTTATGTAAAATTGAGGCAGGGAGTATATCATCAAGATTTTGATCAATATCCTTAAAAAGCAGTTCACAGTGCTTTTTGAGGTGCTTTTCAATTTTTTCATACTCTAAAAGTGGGTAGCGTTGTTTGAGTTTTTCATTCACACTCTCGAGTATGAATTTAAAACGAGTAATGTAATAATTTTCGTCCGGATTCATGGCGCCTAGAATTATACCTATCTTTTCTTTTTGAGATGGTAGTGTGATTTCTTCCATGGCCTGTAGAAGAGCTTCTTGGGCCATAATTTCTAAACGTGACGAATTCTCCAATTTTAATTTTTTCTTGAGGAACTGATAAACTTCTTCTGCGATTTCGGCACCCCAGTGGGAGTAAGTCTTATCTTCTAATTCGCGATAAGGGCTATAATTATTTTTGGCATCCCAACGATTTTGGGAAAGTGGTTTAATTGAAATGCGGTTTTTGGATATATTATCCCAAAAAATTGCCGGATTGGCAGCATCTGGAAGCAGACACCCTCTTGCAACTATAACGCAGTCATCTTCAGTGTAGAAACGTTCCATACAAAAATGCCCCTCAGTAAAAATGAATACCTTAATTTAAGTATTTTTTTTCTTAAAATGAAACCAAATTAATTTGTTAGATACAACTAAAAATCCACTCAGTAAGGCATAGGATAAGAAAAAAATAATAACAGGATAGGCAAAGAAAAAATGAGGGACAGGAATAAGTCTAAAAAGCGGAATCAGAAGCTTCCAGGCCAAGAATAAGTGTATAATGTAAAAAATGAGTATTCCATTTGAAACATCTTTAATTATTTGATTGCGCCATTTTAAGAATGAAAAAATGTAATCATAGAGATAAAAGACGCAGATGAAAAAGCATAAAATTTCAAAAAGTATAATTGTATTGGGTTGAAAATAAAGGGGGCTAAAGAAAGATTTTTCGGTGAGAAGTTGAGAATATTTTTGAAAATGAAAGATAAAAAAATAAAAAAAGATTGAAAATGAAATAATAATGATAGCAAGACGCTTTTTTAAACTAATAAGATGACGAATTTGCCAATCTCTTAATATAAAACCTAAAAAAATGAGAATGATCCATGGGAAAAGTGGCCAAATATGTCCACCGTGTTGACCTAGCTGAATAAAGAGAGAGAGAGGGAGGTTGGCCAGAATAATTTGAAACTCAGGGTCTTGAAAATAAATAGTACTAAATTGAATAATAATGAAAATAAAGATAATCCAAGAGAATTTTTTTTTATTTTCTTTAATGTCAAAAATTTTCAATAAAATAGACATTGTCAGCAATAAAAGTAACAGGGAGATGGCATAAAGGATTTTTGAATTTTTAGTAAATGGTATAGTTAAACTTAAGAGATATTGATCATTTAATGATTCAATGCCCATGCAAATTCCCAATAGAGCAAAACAAATTAAATAGACACTTTTTAGATTTGAATAGATCAATATTAGACTGAGAAGATAAAAGCTGATTCCAATAAAGTGCAAAACATCCCAACGAAAGCTATATTTAAAACCAAAAGTGAAAGCGGCCTTGAGTGATTCTAAGACCATGAGAGCAAGGCAAGACTTTAGAAGTTGCCTGGAAGGAAGATTTTTAATTTTTTGATGATGAAAATAAGGATTCAACGTATCCCTAAAAACGACACCAGCAATGGCCGGTAAAATCAAGGAATAGAGTCCATTAAAGTAAGCTATTTTATTTAAAAAGTTATCTTTAGGGAAGGAGACTTGTTCTGGGAAAAGCCTATATAGAAAAATGTAGCAATGGGCAAACACCATAGCGAGAGCGCCCATAAATTTTAGAAAATCAACATTTGTTATATATAGATTGCTTTTGGACAAGCTCATTTTTTAGATGAAAGCAATTTAAAAAAGAAGGCCCCTACGACAAGACCAATGATAAAAGCAATAATTTGACCTCTCATCGCGTTCTCTGTAATGCTAAAATTTGTTTGCTTACCAAGAATTGTGACTTTTTTTAATTCATCGGGGTCCATACCTTTTGGATAAAAGGGTGGTGTATAATCATATGATCTTAGTCCCATTTTTTTTAGATATGCCAAATAAATGGCATTGGGTGAATGAAATGGTGGACCTTTTAGAGTTTTCACAATTCCAAATTTTTTTATATCCCAATCACGCATAATTGGAACAAGTAAGTCGTTAATTGCTTTATTTTCGCGAGTCACTCCACCTTCAGAGTGGAAAAAATCTAAAAGTAATTTCCTGAGATCTTCATCGCTTGCGGACAATGTCGTTTTAATCACGGGATCAAGGAGCTCGGCGGGATAATTTTCATGAACTTGTTTGACTATGATATCTCGAGAGAAATACATATAAAAATCGTAATACCGACGAATATACATCTCGATCATTTCACGCATCTGTTTTGATTTGATCGTACTGATTTCTTCGGGAGTGATTTTATATGTTTGATAAAGGCCAAAATCGATAAATCCTGGGATTTCGCGATGAGTGTCCTGGTACTGGACCAATTTGCTCTGAGCATGGCCCATTATGGGGGCAAAAAATATGAAAAATAAGCTTAGAGTTAGATAGGACTTGCTACAATTCAAAATGAAATTCTTAGTGTGACTCACCTGATCTCCTAAGGTTGTCCCAAACAAAGTGAAGGAAGTGGATGTGGAACAAATTTTGCGTTCTTTACAATAGAAAAAGATCTCGATATCCTGACATCATGTCAAGACCTTTTATTTTATTTATTCTCGGCGTAATTCTTTCCATAGGCATTTATGCAGGGGGATTTGGTTTGACCTCTTATCAGGCCAATGTTGGATACGTCACGACAGTAGAGGAGTTTTCCGTTTGTAAAGATATAAGAAACGCTGGATCTGCAGCTTTGTTTATTCCAACAAAGACAGAGACGGAGTGGACTGCGATGTATTCACATCCGCCCGCAGGAGTTACGGTGTCAGCTCCAGCAACCGGGGCAACTTGCTGTGCAAGTCAATGTGCTTGTACAAAAACATGTTCAGTAGCCTATTAAACCAATCCGAATATTGCCACGAGACTCTTGAATCAAATTATATCGGGAGTTCTAAAAATGAGAGCCATAGAAGGGCCCGTGAAAAGGTTTGTTTAGAAATTCGCAATTTTTTCGCTATTTTATTTGCTCCTTTAATCAAGCTTCCTTCTGGTGAAGTTCGACTCGTTGATATTGATTGGATTCTCAGTATTAGCCATAAAGAGGATGTAGCCGCGATAGCTTTAAGTTGTGATTATGAATCTATAGGAATTGATTTGGAATACTTAGACAACGATATTGATTGGACAACTTTTCAGGGAAGATTTTTTACAAGAGAAGATTGGTTTTTGGCCCATCAAATTTCTTCTCGGAAAAAATTGAGTCTCAATCAAACATTCACCCTTCTTTTTAGTGCGAAGGAAGCAGTCCTAAAAGCTAATCATTTGCAAATTGATGCTTTGGCAATTTCATTTAGTTTATCTCCAAATTCTTTTAATGGGCCAAGTAATTTACAATTATGTTCAAGTCTTGACCAATTCTTTATTGTGGAAATGAAGTGGGAGTATCACGCTCAAATAGATCGCTTTTACGTTTTAAGTGTATGTGTAATTAAAAAAAATAGAAATTTTTCTAGCCAATCTCTTTTTCGAGATGATCAACTTTTTGTCAGAATACTTGATACCTAATCGAAACAATCAATTATCTGCCTCAGATATTTGGCAAACAGTCATCAGCTTCTAATAAATCTGTAAAAAGCCAAAATGACTAAGTCCTCGAGATTTAGATAAATCGTCATTTAACTGAAGTCTTTTACTTTTATGCCGATAAGATGGAGGTGTTCCATTCGTTTAATAACAAAGGAAACTTACTGTTGCTAAGACGTAGATTGGCCCTCTTCTTATTTATTATCGTCATGACTCCTGGATGCATTCTAGGAGAAAAGAAATTAGTCGTTAATTTCAAAAATCCTTCAACTTTTGAAAATTTAAAAACAGGAATTGAGACTGTTAAAGTAGAAAATAATCAATTGGTGATTACTGGAAATGGTCTTTCAAATATAAAAAATGTCAAGCTTAAAGGTAACTCAGGAGAGGAGCTCTTTAATGTTGAATCGGCCTCGGCCACTCAAATTATTACTAATAGTGTTCGCAATATGAGTATCGGTGTTGGGCAAGTTTTTGATCTTATTTTAGCTGATGCTTACGGTTCTGCGACTTATCAAGTGGCATTTAGTTTAGATAATAGATCAATCACTGCCCCAATGCTTGGATCAATGGGGGCAACCAGTGGGCAAATTTTAAAATATAATGGATCTGAATGGGCCCCGGCCAATTTAGCAGCTTCTCAAGTATATTTAGGGACATGGAATGCAACTAGCAATTCACCGGATATAACGAGTAATCTCACTCAATTTCAAAATGGTGATTACTATATTGTAACCACAGCTGGAACTTTTAATGCGGCCCCTATTTCTACAGGTGATTGGGTCATGTTTAATGGGACTGCATGGGAGAAAATTGATAATTCTTCCAATGTGGTAGCTTCATTTAAGGGACGAAGAGGGGCAGTGACTCCTCAAAATAATGACTATACGTGGTCGCAAATTACTAAAACGGGCTCTCGTCTTCAAGATATTGCTGATGTTGATATTGCAACTCGCAACGATGGAGATGTCTTAGTTTGGAATGCAACAAATAGCAATTGGGTTTCATCCGCTTCTGTAGGTTCTCCGGCCCCTGGCTCTATTACGGCCACTCAGTTGGCGAACTCGAGTGTGACATATGCTAAGCTTAATCTTGCCGATGGAGATATTCCCCAAGCAAAAGTTAACGGGCTAGCGACATCTCTTTCTGGTAAAGAGGCGACTGTAACTGCTGGAACAACGTCTCAGTATTATCGTGGTGACAAAACTTGGCAGACTCTTGATTCAAGTGTCGTCACCGAGAATACGAATCTCTATTTTACAAATGCCCGCGTCCTAGGAGTTGCTCTTACTGGTTTTGATGATTCACTCACTGGGGCAGTTTCATCAAGCGATAGTGTGTTAACTGCTTTTGGGCGAGCTCAAAAGCAAATCAATACCATCAATACAAACGCGAGCTCTTATGTCACGAAAACTGGCACAAGTACTGTTTCAGGAACAATTGATGCCAGGACTGGTTTTGTTTTAGTCGGAACTCCTGGTACGGCCAATGATGCCACTCCTAAAACTTATGTGGATACCCTCATTGCTTCGGTTGTCGCGAAGTCTGGGGATACAATGACAGGATCGTTAGTACTTGCCAAAACAGATGTCACAACTTCTGGTACTGGATATGGATTGCAGATCACTCCAACTTATAATCAAGTAACGAGCAGTTCGGCCAATACCGATCTTTTTATTAATAGGACGGAGACATCTCTTGGGTCTGGAAATCAGTACCTCATTGATGCCAGAGTGGGTGGGGTCACTAAATTTAATATTACCAATACAGGGATAACTTCGACTTCTTCTTTGCGCTTAAATGGAGCGACATCGGGTTATGTTGGATTCGCCCCCGCAAGCAATGCAGGATCGACAATCTATACACTGCCAGCGGCCGATGGTACAAGTGGATATGTTTTATCAACCAATGGAACTGGAACTCTTTCATGGATTGCAGCAAGTGGTGGTGTGAGCAGTCAATGGACGACCAATGGATCAAATATTAATTATTCAACAGGGTCGGTTGGTATTGGTGTGGCCTCGCCTGGTTACGCTCTAGATGTTAGCGGCTCAATCCGGGCAACATCTTTTTTGTATTCTTCCGATCGTCGTTTAAAAAAGAATATTCTTCCAATTGAAGATCCTATGCAAAAACTACTAGACCTCAATGGAGTGATGTTTGATTGGAAAAAAACGGGCGAGCCTGCAATGGGATTTATTGCTCAAGAAGTTGAGAAGGTTGTTCCGGCCGTTGTTAAAACAGACAAGGTTTCAAAATATAAAAGTGTCCAGTACGCAAATTTAGTGGCCTTAATTGTTGAGGCTTTCAAGACATTTTATTTGGAAGTAGAAAGTCATTTTACTAAGGTTGATCGAAGTATTGAAGGCCTAGAGCAAGAAAATGATCAACTCAAAAAACAAGTTCAATCCCAACAAGAGCAAATTGATCAACTAGCAAAACGTTTAGAAAATCTAGAAAAATGATAGAATGATTATATCAGATGATCTTCGTCAGTTTTCTCAAGTAGCCGTCTAGGCAAGTTCTTCACTTATTAATTCCAACCTCACTTTGTGCTACCATCTAGAATGGAGGAGAGGATAAAAGTGAATCTATCAAAAATAAAGAACCCTCTTATTTTCTTAGGAGCATCTAGTTTGCTTAGTTTTGGTCTTCAATCTGAAGAGTTCATGAATTATCAAGTTAAGGAAAATGATAGCTTAAGCAAGATTCTTTTTAGACATAAATTATTTCCCATTTATGGAGAAGATGGCTCTCTTAAAAAAGTTATTGATCTTAATATTGGTCAAATTAAAAAAAATGGTAACTTGATAAAAAAAGGAATTACCATCATCTTACCTATAAAAGTAATTGAGCAAGTAACAGAAAGATCCATTGCTAATGTTGAGGATGAAGTTCCTCATTCAGAGGAAGAAAATGAAGTTCCGTTAGTGGTTATTCCTGAAATTGCACCTGAAAATCATTTATCAGAAGATCTAGAATCTAATTTTCAGCAGTATTCCTATTTTTCTCTCGCCCCTCGTCTAGGTTCTCTAAGTATAAATACTGTGGATAATGTGAATTTAGGAGGAGTGGATGTTTCCAACATTACCAAATCAGCGGCCGGAGTAAGGGGTGAGTGGCGCGTGATGGTTCGACCTCAACAAAGTCTGTTCGCTTTTTCCAATGTCGATTTCATTAATTTTTATAATGATAGTAAGTATTCACTTTCCAATACTGATTTCATCCGAACTTCATTTGGGGTTGGGCAGAGTTATGGATTAAATTCTAAGTCTAGTATCGAAACATCAGTACAATCTAATCAGAATTACTTTTTAGATGTGATAAGTCCAGATAATGTTCAAATTCGTCAAATGTCCCAAATTGAATTGCAAGCAAGGTACTTAAGAGATCTTTTACAGGTGGGGCGAGTGTATTCAAAGTGGGGCGCTGGGGGGATGATTATGCTCCCATCTACCAGAGAAAATTTTAAGTCTAGTTTTGGGTATGGATTTAATTTAGATTGGACAACAAAGTTTCTTACAAATGAATTTCAACTTT
>JAGOVS010000141.1 GCA_018060625.1 Bacteriovorax sp.
ATTTTATTGTGTCCTTTTGTAAGCATGCTGCTTAAGAGATGGTATGAGCCGTTGATTTTAGTTGTCTCTTCAGTGATTCCTCCTCTGAGATAAGCGTGGAGGACAAAAGTAGGAGTCATCATGTTTTGGCGATAAATGAGAGAAACACCTGGCTTAATTTGAACTAGTTGAACTTGTTGGTCATGTTTTGATTTTTCAATTTTGTATTTAAGTTTATTTTTTTCAATGAGAGTTTTATTTAATTGCTCGAGCGATTTTTGAAATTTCTGTAATTCGTTTTTTGATTTTTCTAGGGGAGCGTCTTTTGGCGTTTGCAAGCTCAAGTGAATCTTTTGAGAAAAGATTTTTTTAAGTGAGCGGTTAACGGCACCTGCGTTGGTATGCTTAATACGTTCAATAAATTCTTCTTCGCATTTGATGTCACCATTTTGAGCGTAGCTGTGTCCCAGTGAAAAAGAAAAGGATTCTATGGATTCCATTTCATATATTTTTGAAGAAATATATTGGTTTTTAATTTTTTGGATTTCATCAACGGCCAAACCTTTATTGATGGCGTGAGAAACAGTCTCAGTAAATTTCTTTAAAAGTTCGGCCATATTCTTATGGGGGAAAACAAGCCTGATGAAATGGGCCCCTCCTTTTGCCATAAACATTGTTGAAGCAGAAGCGACATTGGCCAGGGTTTTATCTAAAACGAGAGAGCTATAAAGTCTGGAGGTTTCGCCAAAACCTAAGCAATTGATTGCCAAGTCTTCGCTGGCGGCATCGATTTCAGAATAATGAGGGGCCTTGATAACCATAGTTAAAGTCGACATTCCAATTTCTTTTTGATGAACATCAAGCGTTGAATGATTTTTCAATTCAAATTCAGGAAATGAGCTTTCAGGTCCTTCGGGAAGTTTATACTGCTCAATAGCTTTTATGATTTGATCTTTATGACTTAAATCCCCTGCAACTATAAAAAGAGTGTTTGTGAGGTTGTAATAAGCATTTCGGAAGTACTGCAATTGTTCTCGGGAGAAGTTTTTAATCGTTTCTTCTCTTCCTAGAATAGGGTGAGCATAGGCCCCTTGAAAAGCAGAGTGCTGTAATTTACTAAAAGCAAACTGACTAGGGCTATCGATAGAGCGACGGTATTCTTCAAACACGACATCGCGCTCAGGGAGTAAATCCTCTTGCTTGAATTCAGGATTGGCCACCATGTCGAGTAAGATATTAATGGAGTCTGAAATTTTTGTGCTTGGAGTGTTGATGTAGTAGCAAGTGTAATCAAATGAAGTAAAGGCATTGATTTCACCACCAAAGGATTCAACTTCGTGAGCTATTTTAGCGCCTGGTCTGGTTGCTGTTCCTTTAAAGAACATATGTTCAAGAAAATGGGCAATTCCTTCGTGGTCATGTTTTTCAAGTGCACTACCTGCGCGAAACCAAATTTGAATTGTTCCTGCCGTGGAGCCAGGTGAATGGACAAAAAGAGTATTTAGGTTATTTTTTAATTTAGTCAGTTCGTATTGCATAAGTTAAGATTCCTTTGAACATTTTATTAGTAATGAAAGCTTTTCAATTATATACAAAGAATTAACAGATGCCTAAGAATATAGATTCGCTTTATTTACATTTTCCGTTTTGTTCGCACTTGTGTAACTACTGTGACTTTTATAAAAAAATTCCATTAAATAAAGCAGCGGATTATGAAAGTTTTCATAACTACTTAAGACAAACTTATCAAGTCCATCAAAGCCTGATTGAAGAGTTCGGTTATTCCTGGGCCCCATTGAAGACACTGTATATAGGTGGAGGAACTCCTTCGCTTTGGGGAAAAGAGGGAAAAATATTTTTAGAAAATTTCTTAAAAGAAAAGTCTCTACAATTTGATAGCGAATGTGAGTTTACGCTAGAGGTAAATCCAGGGGCCTGGACTGAAGAAGTCATGTCCGAGTGGCGAGCTTTGGGGGCGAATCGCTTTTCATTGGGAATTCAATCTCTAGAAGAAAAAATGATCAAATATCTCGACCGAGTGCACACTATAGATGATGTCTATAAAACGCTTGAATATTTTAAAAAGAATAATTTAAATTTTTCTGTCGACTTTATGCTTGGGTTGCCATACTCACAGGAAAATCAGCGCGATGTCATTGGAGAACTAAAACGCGCTCTCAGTTTTGGACCAAGTCATTTTAGTGTTTATATTTTAACGGTTAAAGAAAATTACAAACATTTTCAAAATTTACCAAGTGAAGAATGGATCGAAAAAGAGTTTTTAGATGTAGCTCAATTCTTAAAGGAAAATGAGTTTATTCATTATGAAGTCTCAAATTTTTCAATGCCTGGAAAACAATCCAAGCATAATTTAAATTACTGGAAATCAGAAACGGTAGCAGCTCTTGGGCCATCGGCCACAGGGTTTTTAAAAGAAGAGCGAATTCGTTATAAGTGGAAACCAAATTCCTTTGAGTTTGAAAGAGAAGATTTAACAGAGGAAGAATTTCGTTTAGAAAAAATTTATATGGCCATTCGTTCTGAGGAAGGAATTAACTTAAGTGACTTTTCGTTGGAATTTGAATTATTAACACTTACATGGAAGGAGGCAGGGCTTATGATTATTGATAATGGAGTCGTTCGCTTAACTTCTAAAGGATATCTCCTCATTGATTCTTTAATGAATGATTTTTTTAAACTCAAGTTACTTTAAATCAATCGAATTAAGTTTAACTCGGTGTCAAAACCACCTGGTTTTTATGTAAAATCAATCTGTTCACTGAGTGTGGAGTGACGTGTTGGGTTCAATTCTTAAGAATTTTAAGTGAGCTCCCTTGACATTAATCCAATCAACCTTATCTTTGCCGGAGTAAAAACCAATTAAGCACAAGAAAAGGATTTAAGCATGGAAGATAGCACAGGTCAAAACGAGGAAATTATTCCAGAGTCTGAAGTTAGCGATGTCGTAGAAGAAGAAATTAAGGCCAATGAGACGATAAAAGAAGGTGGTGTAGACTTCAAAGCGAAGTATTATTACCTCGCGGCCGAAGTTGAAAACATGAGAAAACGTTTTGAGCGTGAAAAAGAGAATTTACTTAAATTCGGAAACGAAAAAGTTCTTTCTGGACTTGTCGGTGTAATTGATAACTTCGACCTTACGGTAAATGCCTTAAGGAATGATAATGATGACAAAGTCCAGAATATTGTAAAGGGGATTGATATGATTCGTACTCAATTCTTAGATGTTCTAAAGCAAAATGGACTGACTCAAGTTGAGTCATTGGGAAAGGTTTTTGATCCTAATTTTCATGAAGCTGTGGCCCAAGCGCCGGCAGAAGGGAAGCAGGATCAAGAGATTATCACGGAATACCAAAGAGGTTATCTTTTAAATGGAAGGTTACTAAGAGCTTCAAAAGTGGTAGTTGCAAATAATAATTAATGTGAAGAATTAGGTTACAAAAATAAGGAGAATTATATGGGAAAAATTATCGGAATCGACTTAGGAACTACAAACTCGTGTGTCGCTGTTTTAGAAAACGGGACATATAAAGTTATTGCAAACGCTGAAGGACACAATACAACACCTTCAATCGTTGGTTTTGCTAATAATGGCGAAATTCTTGTTGGGCAAGTAGCTAAAAGACAATCAGTAACTAATCCAAAGAAAACACTTTTTGGGATCAAGCGATTGATTGGAAGAAAAGCAGATGCTCCAGAGGTTGCAAAGTTTAAAGCTGTTGCTCCTTTTGAGATAATGTCAAATAAGAATGGCGATGCTTGGGTAAAGGTTGATGCCCAAGAAATGTCACCGCAAGAAGTTTCAGCTCGCATTTTAGAAAAACTTAAAAAAGCAGCGGAAGATTATTTGGGTCAAGCTGTAACTGAAGCGGTTATTACTGTTCCAGCTTATTTTAACGATGCTCAAAGACAAGCAACAAAAGATGCAGGTCGTATCGCTGGCCTTGATGTAAAACGTATTATCAATGAGCCAACGGCAGCGGCCCTTGCTTACGGGTTAGACTCTAAGAAAGACCAAAATATCGCTGTTTTTGACCTTGGTGGAGGAACATTTGATATTTCAATTCTTGAAATCACTTCAGATGGTGTGTTCGAAGTAAAGGCAACGAACGGAGATACATTTCTTGGTGGAGAGGATTTTGACTACAGAATCATCAACTATCTTGCAGATGAGTTTAAAAAAGAAACTGGAATTGATTTAAAGAACGATACGATGGCCCTTCAGCGTTTAAAAGAAGCTGCTGAAAAAGCTAAGCATGAGCTTTCAAACGTTAGTCAAACTGAAGTTAATCTTCCATTTATTACTGCAGATGCGACAGGACCAAAGCATTTAAACGTGAACATCACTAGAGCAAAATTTGAACAATTGATTGGGGATCTTGTCGATAAATTAATTGTTCCATGTACAACATGTATTAAAGATTCAGGACTTTCTTTAAAAGAAATTAATGAAGTTGTTCTTGTTGGTGGATCAATCAGAATTCCTCTTGTGCAACAAAAAGTTAAAGAAATTTTTGGGAAAGAGCCTTCAAAAGGGGTTAACCCAGATGAAGTTGTTGCGGCAGGTGCAGCTATTCAAGGAGGCGTGTTAGCAGGAGACGTAAAAGACGTTCTTCTTCTTGACGTTACTCCTCTTTCTCTTGGAATTGAAACTCTTGGTGGTGTTTCGACAAAAATCATCGAGAAAAATACAACAATTCCTACGAAGAAATCACAAGTGTTCTCGACAGCTCAAGACAACCAACCAGCTGTTTCGATTCATGTGCTTCAAGGAGAAAGAGAGTTTGCAAAAGACAACAAAACTCTTGGGCGTTTTGACTTAACTGGAATTTCTCCAGCTCCACGAGGAGTGCCTCAAATTGAAGTAACTTTTGATATCGATGCTAACGGAATTGTACATGTTTCAGCTTCAGATAAAGCAACTGGAAAATCACAAGAAATCAGAATTACTGGTGGTTCTGGATTAACAGAAGAAGAAATCCAAAGAATGGTAAAAGATGCTGAGGCCAACAGATCTAGTGACCTTGAAAGAAGACAAGTTGTAGATACTCACAATAACCTTGATGGGTTGATTTTCGCTACTGAGAAAATGATTAAAGAAGGCGAAGGGAAAATTTCTGGTCAATCAAAAGGTGAACTTGAGGCAGCTGTTGCAGAAGCGAAAACAAAACTATCAAGCGAGTCGCTTGATGAATTGAAAGCTGCTGTTGAGAGACTTCAAAATGTTTCTCATAAAGTAGCAACTGAGATGTATCAAGCTGGCGGAGCACCAGGAGCTGAGGCTGGAGCACATCAAGGTGAGCAAGCGGGAGCAGATACTGGATCAGCAAAAAAAGACGATGATGTTGTAGATGCTGACTATAAAGAAGTCTAATTAGATTACGATATTTATGAATTGTAGAAGTCTCCCTTCGTGGGAGACTTTTTTATAAAATGTATAACTAAAAGACGGATTTTTTATGAGCAATAAACGTGATTATTACGAAGTTCTAGGTGTTCAAAAAGGAACAGCTAAGGACGATATCAAAAAAGCTTATCGCAAATTAGCGATGCAGTACCATCCGGACAGAAATCCGGATAACAAAGAGGCAGAGGCAAAATTCAAAGAAGCCTCTGAGGCGGCCGACGTTTTACTAGATGACGAAAAAAAGGCCCGCTACGATCAATTTGGTCATGCAGGTGTTAATGGTCAAGGGGGCGGCGCTGGAGGCTTCCAAGGCAATGGTGATTTTGGAGATTTTGGTGATATTTTTGGCGATATCTTTGGAGATATGCTAGGAGGCGGTCGCCGACGTGGAGGCGGAGGAGGTCGATCACGAGGTCGTCCTGGTGATGACTTACAAATGGGAATTGATATTGATTTTGCTGAAGCGGCCTTTGGTTGTGAGAAAACAATATCGCTAACTAAAAATATTAAATGTGAAACATGTAACGGATCTGGAGCTAAGTCTGGTTCAACTCCGGCAACTTGTGACTATTGTCATGGGCACGGAGAAGTACGACGACAACAAGGCTTTTTTGCCGTTTCTTCAACTTGTCCAAAATGTAATGGTTCTGGACAAATGATTAAGGATCCATGTGGAACGTGTAATGGAGCGGGAAAAAAGAAAAAGAAAGTCGACCTTCAAGTAAAAATCCCTGCAGGAATCGATCAAGGTCAACGCTTAAAACTTTCGAATGAAGGAGATGCGGGCTCTCTTGGTGGACCTAATGGTGACCTTTATGTTGTCATCAATATTAAAAAACACCAAATCTTTGAACGCGATGAATTTGATGTTCATTGTACCGTTCCTATTAGTTTCACACAGGCTGCTTTAGGGGCGGAAATGGAAGTACCCACTCTGGCCGGTAAAGTTGCCCTGAAAATTCCGCCTGGAACTCAATCGGGTGTAAAAATGCGCTTGAAAGGCAAAGGAATACAGCGCTTGGGAGGCTATGGATTAGGTGATCAGATCGTAAGTGTTCATGTTGAGACACCTACGAAGCTTTCTGGAGAACAGAAAGATCTACTTAAGCGCTTAGCTGAAGTAGATGATAACTCAAATCCTATGAGTCGCGGTTTTTTCGATAAGGTAAAAGATTTATTTCAATAATGAGTCGGGGGGCTAAGGCCCTCCCTCTTGCTTTACTATTTGACTAAAACAGTCGCCAATATCCGAAAATGAGGAAGCCTCTTTTATTAGAGGAGGGAGCTTGCTAGAATTAGTAGAATTACTAATTCTAGGAACAAGTATGAAAATATGGATTGTGACACTGCTCTTTTTTAGCTTAACGGCCTGTT
>JAGOVS010000142.1 GCA_018060625.1 Bacteriovorax sp.
TCTTCTTTCATGACCTGAGTATCGGCAGATTTAAAACAATTATTACATTTTTAATATCGAATAAATACTTTTTGACTTTTTCTTTTGCTTGCCAAGACTCCCGCCAGCAAGCCGATCAAAAGCGAAACAATAAAGTTAGATCCACCACGACCAGATCCTTTTCCCCCGCCAACCTCCTCAATGGTCCCGCAAGCTGGCACCAGGCTATTTTTCTCAGTCGTTGAAGTGGAAAAAGGAGAAACAAAACCTGTCGATTGTCTTTTAAGGGATTCATCTAATACCGCATTAGCTCCCTGGATATCATCTGTTTGAAGTGACGAAACAGAGGTTAAGCTTGCTGCCATGACGGCACTTTCTTTTGAATGATCTAATCCTATAGTATGCCCAATTTCATGAAGAATTGTGGTTTTAAGGGAATTTCCCCAATTTTGCTTGAGGTAGCTTAAACTGCCATTCAAAATAATCACGGTTTGCTCAAAAAACGTACCCTTGTTATAGCGAATGGTAATCGCCAAGGTTTTGGTTGGGTCATAGCCTGTTTCCTCACCGAATTTCTCAGACCAACGAATATAATTTCCGCTATAAGAAGATGACGTCTGCACCTCACTTTCTTCCCATATATTTTTTCCAGTCGCACTTTCCCAATCGCTAATAGCTTCATTGGTAAGGTCTTCCAGCTGTGTTCCATCATTAGGATTTGTTGCAAATTTCGCCAACTTAATTGGGAAACTTTGCCAGTAATATCCTTTCGTGAAATCTTGAGTAAATGTGTAGGCTTCTGCGGTTTCAGACAATAAAATGGCCATAAGTAAGAGGGGGATAATACTTACGGCCAATTTTTTTGTGTGTTCCATTTTTTACTTCCTTGTAAAAAAAGATTCACTTGATATCGGGCCTCATTCCATCCATGGAAAAGCCTAGAGAAAATATTAGTTCTTAGTAAGCAAATTAGCAGAACACAGCCAACTCTCTCTCAATTCAACAGTGTAAATTTCTCCACTTTTAAACTGAGTCGGTCCGTCTTTAACAATTTGAATTTTTTTTGAGGCCAGCTCTTCACCACGTAATGTTTCGATAACTTGAAAATGAACTTCAATCTTGGGAAACATACCCGACTGAACATCTTCAATATTAGTTACCTTTGCAACAAATTTTTCAGGGCAAGCAGAACCGAATTGAGTCGTAGCAAGAGCATTTATTGATGTTAATCCTGTTAAGATCGACAAAGAAATAGCGAGAGCGACCATCCTTGGTCCATTTACTTGCTTCATCCTAAAGCTCCTAATAATGAAAATCGTCCTTGAAATTTTTATGAGATCCATCCTTGATCTCTTAATTAATCTTAACTGCAGAGAGCATGCCATCTTTTTTTCTTATCTAACACCCTGATTGCAACGACTATCAGTGACGAAAAGACACTTTAACGACAAAGAAGGTGTCAAAAAACAATCAATTTATTCAAAATTTTGACCCCAAAATCAAAAAAACTTAAGTTCCTAATCTTGCGTCCGAAAAAGTTATTATGAAAAATTTATTTTTTTTGATGACGGTATTTTTTACTCAATCTTTATGGGCAGAAGCAGGACTTTACACTTCTGACTCTAAAACCCCCTATCAAATATCAGAAATGAACTCAATTCTTGAGAGGATCACTCAGGAAAATCCCGAGAGAAACATCTTAATTTATGTACATGGACGAAATCGAAAAATACAGAAAGAATGGGACAAGCTCTCTGTTCTTGAAGAAACTTACAAAGTAAAAGTTATCATGTTTCATTGGGATGCTTGGTCGTCGGTGCTCACAAGGGCCGTAGGTAAGGCCGAAGCTGCTGCAGACCCATTAGATGAAACTTTCAAAGAAATTCGATTGTTCAAAGAATCTCATCAAGACTATTTTCGCGATCATAAAATCAGCTTGCTATGTCACAGCATGGGGAATCTTGTTTTAAAATTTTTTACCGAAAAATTTTTACTTCGCAGTGAATACTCCCAAGAAGATCCACTTTTCGACAATTTCATGGGAGTTAGTCCAGATGTCCCACTCCTTGATCACCGTCTGTGGTTAAGTCAATTTAATCTTGCACGCAAAAAATTCATCATGATGAACAATCGAGATTCAGTTCTCTTGATGTCTTATGCTTTAGATTTAAAAGATAAAAACCCTCATGGTTACAGGCTCGGATTAGCTTTTGACAACGCTCCCGGAAGAAGAGATCAGATAAAATCCAAACTCGTTCCCGACGTTTCTTACATAGACCTCTCTGCCGTTCTTCAATCTGAGCACGGCTACTTCATGCCTAAAACCACTTTAATGAAAACTATTTTCTCCAAACTCACCAGAGGCGAGAAATTTGATTTTAGTTCAATGAATAAAGACAATTTTAAAATTAAAATAAATACCGAAAACAATATTTTCTACGTTTATGACAATAAGTAATTTTAGTCTATATTATGACGATAAAATAATTTTCTATCTCCATACTCACTAGCTATGAACTTACTTTCTAAGACAACCTCACCTAAAAGCTCCGGCTCACTTCCAACAGCATCCACAGCATAGACAGTATAAAGAACCACTCCTTTACTATATTGATCAGCTGCCAACTTCGTTCTTAGCTGACCTTTAGACTTATCCATTTGAGCAGCAGCAGTTGGTTTAAAGAGAAGGGAGAATGGCCATCTCGGTTGTGCGACTTGCACCCCATCACTTGTGACTTTCGCTAAATCTGTCACTGATTGTAATGTTGGATCCTGATGACTTGATCCAAGTTGAATAAGGGCCTTTTTAAATTGAGTTGCCAAAATCTTTAATACATTACTTTTTGGTTCTGCAATTTTAGTCGCAAAATTGTTTGCAAAAAAGTTATTATTATTTCCCTGTCCATCTAAGGAATACATGGCAAAAATATGCTGACTGATTTGACCATCAACTAATAGCTTCATCGCCATACCCGGAGTATAGTCACCTGATAATTTCGCTAAAGACATTCTAATGATAGCACTTGCTCCAGATTGTAAAATCCCTGTGTACTTCGATTTATCAGTTATTCTTAACGTTGCTTTGGCAACAGAGCCATAGGTATGAATCAATTTTGTTTTAGAATGTTTGAGCTCATCATTTTCATCTGTAAAAGAAAGAGTCAGATAGCTTGGCGAAAGAAGCTTTGCGCTCTCTAAAATTCCAGGGTCGCCTTGCCCTTGGATATCACTCAATGAATATTGGCTTTTTAAGGCATTTTGATAAAGCATTTCTTGTTTTTCGAGCGCTTTAAGTTCTACGAAATTTACTGGAAGTGTTGCAGAAGCAGTAAGATTTAAACTCAATGTGAATACTGATAATATAAGTAACTTCATAAACGACCCCAGTCTATTGACTTTTTTAATGGAAAAAAGGGAGCCGAAGCTCCCTTTTCTCATTTATAAATGTGTGCGTGCTCTGGAAAATATTAACAATTCACAAAAGGTGAATTCATTACATCATTCCACCCATTCCGCCCATTCCACCCATGCCTGGTCCACCCATTGCTGGTGCATCGGCCTTAGGTAAATCAGCGATCATTGTTTCAGTTGTTAGCATTAAACCAGCAACTGAAGATGCGTTCTGAAGAGCTGATCTAACAACCTTAGTTGGATCAATGATTCCAGCAAGAACAAGATTTTCATATTTTTCTTCACGAGCATTGAAACCAAAGTTCTCATCTTTATTGGCCTTTACTTCATTAACAACAACAGATCCTTCAAGACCAGCATTAGTTGCAATTTGTCTTAGAGGTTCTTCAAGAGCACGTCTAATGATTCTGATACCAAAGTTTTCTTCTTCATTGCGACCTTTTAAATCAGCAAGAACAAGAGAAGCGTGAAGTAGAGCAGATCCCCCACCAACAACAATACCCTCTTCAACTGCAGCTCGTGTAGCATTGAAAGCATCTTCAACTCTATCTTTCTTTTCTTTCATTTCTGTTTCAGTTGGAGCTCCAACTTTAATAACAGCTACACCACCATCAATCTTAGCAAGTCTTTCTCTTAACTTTTCTTTGTCGTAGTCAGAAGTAGATTCAGCGATTTGACCTTTAATGGCCCCAACGCGAGCTGAGATATCATTTTTATTTCCATTACCATCAACAATTGTTGTATTTTCTTTGTCGATTGTTACTCTTTTTGCAGATCCTAAAACATCCATTCCTGACGTTTCAAGTGACATCCCTAATTCTTCAGAAACAACAGTTGCTCCTGTAATAATCGCGATATCTTTAAGCATTTCTTTTCTTCTATCACCAAAACCTGGAGCTTTTACAGCTGCGACTTGGATTGTTCCGCGAAGTTTGTTTACAACTAAAGTTGTAAGAGCTTCACCTTCGATATCTTCAGCAATGATAAGAAGTTGTCTTCCTGATTGAACAGTCTTCTCTAATAAAGGAAGAAGTTCTTTCATTGAACCAATTTTTTTATCTGTAATTAAAATATTACAGTTATCAAAAGCGACTTCCATTTTTTCTGGATTGTTAACGAAGTATGGAGAAAGGTATCCACGATCAAACTGCATTCCTTTAACAACGTCTAACGTTGTTTCTGCCGTTTTAGATTCTTCAATTGTGATAACACCATTATTTCCAACTTTGGCCATCGCTTCAGAAAGAAGTTTTCCAATTTCAATGTCATTGTTTCCAGAAATTGTCCCAACTTGAGCAATTTCTTCAGAAGTCTTAACTTGCTTAGACATCTCTTTTAATCTTGCGACAACTTTCTCGACGGCAAGATCAATTCCACGCTTTAAATCCATTGGGTTGTGTCCAGCAGAGACAAGTTTTACACCTTCTCTGTAAATGGCCTGAGCAAGTACCGTCGCAGTCGTTGTCCCGTCACCAGCGTCTTCGTTGGTTTTTTGAGCAACTTCTTTAACCATTTGAGCGCCCATGTTTTCGAAATTGTTTTCTAGTTCAATTTCTTTTGCCACAGTCACTCCGTCTTTAGTGATATGAGGAGCACCAAAAGATTTTTGAATAACAACATTACGGCCTTTCGGTCCAAGTGTTACTTTTACTGCGTTTGCAAGAGCATTTACTCCGTTAAGAATAAGTGTTCTAGCGTCTTCTGAATATTTTAATTCCTTAGCCATTTGTATCTCCTTAATTTGATAAAATTACTTATTGTAAAATTCCTAAAATTTCATCTTCTTTCATGATAAGAACTGGTTTGCCTTCAACTTTCACTTCTGTTCCAGAATATTTTCCGAATAGAACTGTGTCCCCAATTTTAACATCAAGGTTTCTTATTGTTCCATCTGTCAGTCTGTAGCCTGTTCCAACAGCAACAACTTTTCCTTGCGATGGTTTTTCTGTGTGTGTGTCTGGGATGATAATCCCACCAGCAGTTTTTGTTTCTTCATCTAAACGTTGAACAACAACGCGGTCTTGTAATGGTCTTAATTGCATTAGATCCTCCCGTTTTAAAAATTACTACCACAATGTGATATTGAATGGACAAGTGTCAAGGGTATAGCTTCAAAAAAGTTATCTCTTTAATAAATAGCCCACAAGGTCATGCGCTTATTTCTATTGGTCCAGCAGCAAAATAGTTTAAATTACTTAAGGTCATACCAATTTACTCCGAGCCCCATATGAACCCTCAGGGGAACTTTTAAATCGACAACATTCTCCATTCCCTGCTTCACGATCTGCTTCATTTGATCAATTTCTTCTTCTTCGATTTCAAAAATAAGTTCATCGTGAACCTGGAGTAGCATCTTAGATTTTAATTTTCTCTTCTCTATTTCTGCGTCAATATGAATCATGGCGAGTTTAATAATATCTGCGGCCGTACCCTGAATTGGACTATTGATTGCCATCCTTTCTGCTTGGGCCTTAATTGTTCTGTTTTGGGAATGAATATCAGGAAGAAATCTCTTTCTTCCATGAAACGTTTCCGCGTACCCAGTCTGTTCCGCTTTATCTTTTAGTGTATCTAAAAATGTTTTAATTGAATTAAAACGAGAAAAATAGCGGTCAATATAAGCCTTTGCAGCTGTCCGAGTAATTTTTAAAGTCGAAGCAAGCCCAAACGAAGATTGGCCGTACATCAATCCAAAATTAACCGTTTTCGCCATCGAGCGATCGCGACTTGTTACTTGTGAAAGAGGAATACCTAAAACCTCTGAAGCCGTCTGTGCATGAATGTCTAAATCATCTTGAAATGATTTAAGCATTGTTGGATCTTCCGCGAAGTGGGCCAAAAGTCTTAACTCCACTTGTGAGTAATCTGCTGAAAGAAGAATGCGTCCTGGTTTTGCAATAAAAGCCTTACGAACCTTTTGGCCAATAACACTTCTGACTGGAATATTTTGCAAATTAGGATTCGTGGAGGAAAGTCTTCCCGTTTGTGCAACAGTTAAATTATAATTTGTATGAATCCTTTTAGTCACCGGATTTACTAATTCGGGCAACGCCTTCACGTACGTTGAAAGTAGTTTTCCATACTCACGATGCGTGAGCAAAAGTCCAGGAATTGGGCTTAAATCCATTCCCTCTAGCTCCTCCAGTACATCGGCATCTGTTGAATAGCCCGTTTTTGTTTTCTTCAAAACTGGAAGCTGTAATTTCTCAAAGAGCAATGTCCCTACTTGCTTTGGTGAATTTAAATTAATTTCAGTTTCAGCAATTAGAAAAATCTCTGTTTCGATTTTTTTTATCTCATGACTTAATTCAACTTCAAATTCTTTAAGATAATTCGCATTTAAAGCAATTCCCTCTTT
>JAGOVS010000143.1:0-2152 GCA_018060625.1 Bacteriovorax sp.
AATCTTTTTATTTTAGGAGTTTAGAAACTTAAGCGTCAAATCCCTAAATAACTTTACATCGTGTTCTGTGATGTTACTGTTATTGCTATCATTATTTTAGCGACCAAAGAATAAATGCTTCATTTTACTTAAGGAGTGCTCGATGACAAAAAAATTCAATTCCCACAAATTATGGGCATGTTTACTCACTTTGACCGTCTCGCAACTTAGCTTTGGGGCCGAATCCCTCAAGGTCGGAGTTGTCTCCCCTATAACTGGGGCCACGGCCACTTATGGACAGGAAAATGTTAATGGAATCAAGCTCGCTTACGAAAAAATGAAAAAGGCCGGTGGCAAAAAATTCGAGCTTCTCATTGAGGACGATAAATCAGATGCTATCGAATCAACCAATGCCACGAGAAAGCTCATCAACATAGATAAAATTTCCGCCATGATCGGAGAGCCTACTTCATCTCTTGCTCTTGCTTCTGCTCCCATTGTTCAAGAAGCTAAAATACCCTTCATCACACCAACGGCCACAAATATTAAAGTCACTCAAGTTGGAAATTTTATTTCACGCGCTTGTTTTACTGATGATTTCCAAGGTGTTGTTATGGCCAAATTCGCCGTCAATACTCTTAAAAAGAAAAAGGGCCTGGTCCTTATTGAAAATACATCTGATTACTCCAAAGGTTTGGCAAAATCTTTTAGCGATGAATTCATTAAGCTTGGTGGAGCGATGGTCTCTAAAGAAGAGCTTACCTATGTTGCTAAAGACACCGACTTCCAATCGCTTTTAAGAAAAGCAAAACGCGCCAATCCGGATTTTATTTTTATCCCAGGTTATTATGTTGAAGTTGGCCATATCATTAAGCAGGCACGCGCTCTTGGTATCAATGTCCCATTCTTGGGTGGTGATGGGTGGGATTCACCTAAGCTTTTTGAAATTGCAGGTAATGCAGCAAAGGGCTCTTATATGTCAAATCACTTTGCTCCCGATGATAAAGATCCAGTTGTTCAAAACTTTGTTAAAGAATACACAAAAGCCTACGGTGTAAAACCAGGTGGATTTGCGGCCTTAGGATACGATTCATTGGGCATTATGAATGCGGCCATTCAAAAGGCAAAATCACTTAACCCAACAGACATCAATGCGGCCCTCGTGGCCACGAAAAACTATCCAGGTGTTACAGGATTGATTACTTTTGATAAAGACAGAAATCCAAAAAAAGCGGCCGTTGTCCTCGAGGCCCAAGAAAATGCTTTTGTCTTTCACTCTAAAATTAACCCTTAGTTGAAGATATGAACCAACAGTTTATTTATTTTCTCTGGGATTGCTTACAATATCTTATCAACGGAATCGCTCAAGGCTCACTATATGCATTAGTGGCCTTGGGCTATACCATGGTCTATGGGATTATTCGTTTAGTGAATTTTGCTCATGGAGAATTCCTTATGATAGGGGCCATGTGCGGCTTTTATGCACTGAAGGCCAATCTTCCAATGCCTGCAGCAATCCTTGTGGCCATGCTCTCCTCGGGTCTTGTAGCTGTGATTGTGGAGCGTTTAATTTATAGACCTATTAGAAAATCAGGACGCATTCCCGCACTTATCACGGCCATCGGCGCTTCGCTCTTTTTTCAATATTTTGGCCAACTCACTTTTGGAGCTGATCCCAAAACCATTCCGCCGTTTCTTACCGAGCGACTTTTCATCTTTCATGAAATCAATGTCTCAAATATTCAAATCGCCATTTTTGCCATCACCATGCTAGTGCTTTTTTTCTTATGGTGGCTGACCCATTTCACTAAAATTGGAAAGGCCATGCGGGCGGTCAGTTTTAACCTTGCGGCCGCAGAGCTCATGGGTATTAACACCAATCGAATTATCTCTTTTACTTTTTTCTTAGGGGCCAGCATTGCTGGTCTGGGTGGAATGCTTATGGGTTACACCATGTCAGTTGAACCCATGATGGGAATGAATTTAGGAATTAAGGCCTTTGTTTCTGCCGTGGTCGGAGGTATTGGAATCATTCCTGGGGCCGCTCTTGGTGGCTTTATCATCGGCATCGCAGAAAACCTGGTGGCCGGTCTTTATAAATCAAGCTTTCGAGATGGTGTTTCTTTTTTTATTCTCATTCTTATTTTATTACTTAAGCCAAGTGGTCTTCTCG
>JAGOVS010000143.1:2252-6709 GCA_018060625.1 Bacteriovorax sp.
CTTGGTGGCTTTATCATCGGCATCGCAGAAAACCTGGTGGCCGGTCTTTATAAATCAAGCTTTCGAGATGGTGTTTCTTTTTTTATTCTCATTCTTATTTTATTACTTAAGCCAAGTGGTCTTCTCGGAAAAAATACTAAGGAGAAAGTTTAGTGGATTATTATCTCCAAATTCTTTTAATCGTCGGCATTTTTATCACACTGACTCTAAGTTTGAATCTTATCAATGGATTTTGTGGCCAGTTCTCATTGGGCCATGCTGGCTTTTGGGGCGCTGGGGCCTATGCCAGTGCCGTTTATAGTGTTTTTTTTGCAAGCCCTCTCTTACCCTCGCCAGTCAATATGATGATTGCCATAATTGTCGGATTTATTGCCGCTGCCATCTGTGGGGTTATGATAGGCGTCCCTTGCCTTAGACTTAAAGGGGATTATCTGGCCATTGCGACTCTGGGCTTTGGAGAGATTGTAAGAATCATCATCATGAACACAGAACTCGTTGGCGGACCCCGAGGCTTTATCAATATCCCTCACTGGGCCAATATCACCTGGGTTTATGCTTGGGCCTTTATAAGTATCATCTTCATGTACAATCTCAAAAGATCTGCCTTTGGAAGGGCCATTATTTCCATCCGCGAGGACGAAATAGCAGCAGAGAACATGGGAGTGAATCTTTTCAAGTCAAAACTTTTCTCTTTTACGATCGGTGCAGGCATGGCCGGGATTGCAGGGGCCCTCTTTGCCCACACCCAACAATTTCTTCACCCTTCCAATTTTAATTTCATGTGGAGTGTAATCATCCTGGTCATGGTCATCCTAGGAGGCCAAGGCTCCGTTACCGGTTCCGTCATGGGGGCCATCATACTCACCATCATTCCCGAAGTCTTACGCTACGCTGGTGGTACAATCTCTGAATGGAGAATGACTATTTTTCCAATCCTGCTCATTATCCTAATGCTTTTAAGGCCTGAAGGGATTTTTGGTGCCCAAGAATTACGTTTGAAAAAGAGGAGTCAGGCATGAGCACTCAAACCTCTAGTCTTTTAGAACTCAATCACGTCACCATGAAATTTGGAGGCCTCACTGCCGTTAACGATGTCTCCTTAAGTATTGGAGCAAAAGATTTAGTGGCCGTCATTGGACCTAATGGAGCGGGAAAGACGACTCTTTTTAATACGATCACTGGAATTTATCACCCCACAAGTGGACATGTGCGCTTTAATCAAATCGATTTAAAAAAAATTAAATCTAGTGAAATCACTCAACTTGGAATTGCTCGTACATTCCAAAATATTCGACTTTTTAAAAACCTCTCCGTCTTAGACAATATTAAACTGGCGAAGCATACCCGTATTCGCTATGGATTTTGGGCCGGGATTTTCAGAAGCCATGCCTTTAGAGCAGAAGAATCAAAAATTGAAAAAGAGTGCTTAGAACTTCTATCGCTCTTTAACCTTCAAGATAAAAAAGACACTCTGGCCAAAAACCTCTCTTACGGTCAGCAAAGAAAACTCGAAATGGCCAGGGCCCTGGGCACAGAGCCAAAACTCCTACTCTTAGATGAGCCCGCGGCAGGAATGAATCCGACGGAGACCAAGGAGTTAACGAAGCTGATACACCTCATACGCGATCAATTTAATATTGCCATTATTTTAATTGAACACGACATGAAGCTTGTTATGGAAATTGCCGAAAAAATTTTTGTTCTCGATTATGGCTCTCTTATTGCGGAGGGGTCGGCCGCTCAAATTCAAAACGACAAACGTGTTATTGAAGCTTATTTAGGTGCTGATATCGAGGATCTTTCTTTATGAGTGCAAATGAAAAAATCTTGGAACTCAAAAATATTAATGTTCATTACGGTGCAATTCATGCTGTGAAAAATATTAATCTTGAACTTTACCAAGGAGAAATCGTTACTCTCTTAGGCTCTAATGGTGCAGGAAAAACGACTAGTTTGCACACTATTTCTGGACTAATTCCGGCCAGTTCTGGCGAGATTCTTTTTAAGAATCAGGCCATCGAACACCTTGCTGCCCATAAGATCACGGCCCTGGGCCTTGCTCAATCTCCTGAAGGCCGCCAAATTTTTGCGAACATGAGTATTAAAGAAAATTTGGAAATGGGTGCTTATCTGCGCTCTGATAAAGCACAAATTCAAGAAGACCTGACGTATGTTTATTCCCTTTTTCCAAAACTCAAAGAAAGAGAGTCTCAACTTGCTCAAACGCTCTCAGGGGGAGAGCAGCAGATGCTGGCCATTGCTCGCGCTTATATGAGTAAACCAACTTTGCTCTTATTAGATGAGCCCTCTTTAGGAATCGCTCCCATTCTGGTCAGTACCATTTTTAAGGCGATTAAGGAAATCAATCAAAAAGGAATGACCATTCTGCTCGTCGAGCAAAATGCCTACCTGGCGCTTAAAATCTCAAATCGCGCTTACGTGTTAACTAATGGCGAGATTTCTCTTCAAGGAAAGGCCAGTGAATTACTTAATAATACAGAAATTAAGAAGGCGTACTTAGGTCACTAGAAGAAAATGGAAGTAGACCACTAAAAGTGATGTCCTTTTTTTAGACACTTTGGCACCCTCGCCCGCTAAGTTTTTCTCACCTTCACCATTTAAGACTAAAGCTTGCTAAAATGTATTTCATGAAACTTCTTTTGAGCATCCTTATATTCGCCTTATACTCCTTCGCCCAAGCGGAACATGTGGTGCTTTTTTCTTCACATTTTAACAGATCAGTCCCCCACTTTTATTTCGATAAGGCAGTCTCAGAACTTAAAGAAGGCGACAGCATCGAGTTTAGCAATCACAAAGTTTTTCGCTTAGGCAAAAGACTTGACTCACTGGCCGCGGCAAGCGAGAGAGGGTCTCGCAGTATAATTTTTGAATTAATTGATCATCCCGAACAAGTCATTCGACTACCCAATTCTCAAATCGTTCAAAGTAGCATTACTCAAACCCTTCTAGGGTACAAAGAGCTTCAGTACCTAGGGCCAAATATCGTTAAGCTCATCGATGGACTTCCTCATGAATACGCAATAGTTGAAAAACTTCCAGAGCAACATTTTACATTCCTGGATTTTATTACTAATGAAAAGATCCCCACTCTTTTGCAAAAAAAGATGCTGAATGCTATGCTTGTTTTTGCCAAAAAAACGGCCAGGTTTAGTGAATTAGGGGATTTTAATCTCACCCAATTTGTGTATGACGTTCACAAGGATGCATGGGTTCTCTTTGATTGGATTGATGAACATCGCTACTTTATTAATGATCAAAAAATCCAATCACCATTTTTTATCTGGGGAGGTGTCTTTAATATGTACCTGAACGCCCACTCTTGGGATGAAGAAGAGCTCAACGTTGAACTTCCTAAGCTAACCCCTGGCCAAATTGAAAAAGTGAACCAACTCTCAAAGCGAATCACTTTGGCCACAGAGACTGAGAGAGCAAAATTGCTTGAGAGGATTAAGCCACGTAAATCACAAACTTGCGCGATGATTATGAGAGAGCTTCTCTAGTTAGATTGAATTGATTAAGTAAATATTTAGGCATCTTCCAAGAAGAACAACCTATCAAATGAGACAAATCTAAGATCTTTAGTTTAAATCATTAATATCACTACTTCATACTGACGAAAATACTTCTGTATCTCCCCTTTACTTCTCCTTAACTAACCTAAAACTCAATAAATCCCTCAAAATACCCGATAAACCTTAAAGATGAAGTCGATACTTAACACTCTCTTTTTAATCACTCTTCTTTTTTCGTCCTCACTCCAAGGACCAGCGCCCACGCATTCTCAATCCCTACCTGCAAGAGAAATCGCAAGCACAATAAGTGACTGCGCCTCACTCATAAAAAACTATTTTACTAGTGCTCTCAATAAAGAATTTTATGCAAACTTACACGACGAACTTCATACACACTTAAAACCAGAAGAAAAAATCAAAGATTTCATTTATTCGAACTTTTTAATTCATCCCTTCTATTCAAAACATATTGAAAAATACACTTCAGATGAAGCAGTGTTGGAATATGTTAACGAATCACACTTTAAAAAACCCCGCTCTGAAAATTTTCTTCGAAGAGTTGATGGCCTTAATGCCTCTTTAAAAGCTTTACCCAATGTAGAAACAACGGTCTATTCTGGAAGGGCCCTGGATCATGAAACCCTGAAGCTTCATAATCAATTCGAACAGGTTGAATTCTCGTTTCATTATTTCCTTTCTTGCTCAGCTGATATCAGTGTTGCTTTAGGCTTCATTGATCGATCAAATGCTCTTCGTTATAACAGAAAACCCTATCTTTATAAAATCCATACAAAAAGTGGAAAAGTTATCTCAGATTTGTCGAATTTTGATGAACAAGAAGTTCTCTTCCCAACAAGTTCAACTTTTAAAGTTAAGGATAAGACCGTTAAAGTGGCCAAAGAAATTTTGCCCAACTTCCTCGCC
>JAGOVS010000144.1 GCA_018060625.1 Bacteriovorax sp.
AGCTTCGTCCTTTGGAAAAAGCATGGCATTGCCTTGAGCTACTCTTAGGGCAACATCACTCCATGATTCAATTTGGCCATCTGCTTTTTTTCTATTAATTGTTCGATCTGCAACTGCTTGTCCCATGCCTATAGTATAGTTTCGAGCAGGAGTGAATGAGTCTTCCATAATATTTCCTCCGATTGTTTGTGTGTTATAGTTATTATTTATTTCAATCGGCACTATATCTAGTGTTATCTGGTCCCCCGCCAGGGTGGAATTGCTATTCATTTTAGCACATCGAAAGGAATTGAGCCATCGCAGAAAAAGAGGCAAGAAAGGCCGATCTTTTTACTTTGTTAATAACCTTGGTCGATAGACACGCCAAAAAATAGATAAAGAAAAAATCAATATTTTTGTTTGAGAACCGATAGTTAATAAAAAGTACTCTTCTTAGTGGTGAATATGAAAAGTCGTTTGTCGGAACAAGTAAAGATGATCCTCCCTCGAAATCTGTCTGAAAAGAATATGTATGAATATGCTGAAGCAATTAACTATTTATGTATTAACCTGACCAGTACGGTTCTTTATTTTGGCTTTATTTTTTACTATCGCTATAAGGTGGTCGCTCCTCATATTTCAAATATGTGCATTCTCAGCGTAGGGCTATCTCTTTTTGCTCTTTTTCTCTTTTATAAAAATTCTAAAACTCAGCTTTCTTCTAATATCACAATGTTTACCGCTTTTTTGGTTCTCACTTATTCTTCAATAAATGGACATGGGATAAATAGTCCTGCCGTTTTTTGGAATCTTGTGGCGATAATGATGGGCGTTTTCATTTTAAAAGAGAGGTATATCATACTATGGTATGGTGTTTTTTCTGTTGCTACGGCAGCTGTTTACCTTCATCAAGAATTAGGTTTTGAGGTGATTAGTATAATAAAGGATCCATTAGTATTAGAGAAAGTCAAAATTTTACATATTGAAATTGCGATGTTTTTAACATTACTTTTTTCTCTTTCTTTTAGTAAGTTTAAAACATCAATTATTTATCAGTTAAACGAAAAGCAAGAAGAGCTAACGATTAAGTTGGAAGAAAATAAAAGTCTGACCCGCTTTTTGAGTCACGATATTGCTTCTTCGCTAACAGTGTTAAAAATGGTAAGTCATCATTTTGAAAAAAATGTCAGAGAAGAGGATCGGAAACATATTGATAAGATGAAAAATTCCTTAAGAAGGGCCCAAGACGTTGTCGAGCAAGTAAGGCAATTCCAGGCCATTCATGATGGTAAAATCAAATTTGAATTAAAATTAATTTCAATTCATTCTCTAGTCGATTATGTAGAGCAAATTCATACAGAGAATGCACTATCTAAGGGAATAAAAATTGATTTAAGCAATTTGGAAGAATTTAAAACATTAGAAATTTACGCAGATGAGGCAAGTTTCTATCCCAGTATTGTCAGTAATCTAATAAGTAATGCAGTTAAATTTACTAAAGCGGGAGATGAAATTAAAATTTCCGGTCATTTCGAAGAATCACAGAATCATAAGTGGTTTTGCTTAATGATTAAAGATTATGGAATAGGAATGCCATTGGATATTTTAGAGAATATTTTCCGAAGCGATTACCAAACCTCCCGCGTTGGACTAAGGGGCGAAAAAGGCACTGGATTTGGAATGCCCATAGTGAAATCTTTTATTGATTTATATGGGGGAAAAATAGAAATAGAAAGCAGGCCAGTTGCTGATTATCCATCGAATTCTGGCACTGAGATTAAGTTATATTTCAAATACGATGCTTACCTCATGAACAACCAAAAAAGCGCATAATCTTCTTTGATTTCTCAAAAATTTTACTATCCATAAGTCTTCTGGTTAGAATGAGAATAGATCGTTATTATTAAAAAATATCGAAGATGACATAGTCAGCAGACACTGTTGCGGCAGAGTGTTATTGGGGTCTTTATGACGTTCATTGGAAAGGAAAATAAAAGATTATATGTTAAATTCAATTATTAAATTCTCACTAAAAAATAGACTTGTTGTTGTTTTTCTTTCGGTGGCCATTTTAATTTATGGTGGGTTTATAGTCGCGAATCTTCCAGTCGATGTTTTTCCTGACCTTAACAGACCTTCCGTAAATATTATGACTGAGGCAGAAGGGATGGCCCCTGAAGAGGTTGAAACACTTATAACGTTACCTTTGGAGAATGCACTGAATGGTTTACACGGAGTGAGTCGAGTGCGCTCAACATCTGGAGTAGGACTCTCTGTTATCTATGTTGAGTTTGAATGGGGAACAGATGTCTTTAAAAATAGACAATTAGTTTCTGAGAAAATTATTGAGACAAAAGAGCACTTTCCAACCAATATAACCCCAGTAATGGGACCGATATCGTCAATTATGGGTGAGATTCAATTAATAGGCCTCTCGCTTGATCTAAATGCTAATCCTAAATTGAGTCCAGTTGACATGCGAACGTATGCTGATTGGGTTATTAAACCTCGTCTGATGAGTATAGCAGGCGTCTCTCAAGTTATTTCTATTGGTGGAGGGGTAAAGCAATACCAAATAAAAATATCGGCAGAAAAATTAAACTTCTATCAGTTAAATCTTGACGAAGTTGAGCAAAAATTAAAATTGATCAGCCAGAATACTACAGGTGGCTATTTAGACAAAGATGGGCAAGAATATTTAGTCAGAAACTTAGGAAGGGCCGAGGCCATTGAGGATTTAGAACAAACAGTTGTAGGAGTGCACCTGGGTAAATCTATTTTAGTAAAAGATATTGCTAAAGTTGAAATTGATGCTCAAGTAAAACGAGGGGATGCTGGAATAAATGGAGGTCCAGGTGTTATTTTAAGTATTGCCAAGCAACCCGGGGCCAGTACTATCGAATTGACTAAGAAAATAGACACTGTTTTGAAAAGTCTTGAGCAAACATTGCCTTCTGGTCTTAAGCTACATCCTCATTTGTTTAAACAAGCTGACTTTATTAAAAATTCTATCAGCAATGTGGAAGAGGCCCTAAGAGATGCAGGAATTATCATTGTTATTGTTTTAATCTTATTTTTAATGAACGTTCGCACCACCCTTATTACCTTAACGGCCATTCCATTGTCCTTTGTCGTCACTTTTATCGTGTTAAAATTCTTTGATCTTTCTATTAATACCATGACGCTTGGAGGGCTTGCGATTGCAATAGGTGAACTTGTCGACGATGCCATTATAGACGTTGAAAATGTCCTTAGAAGACTTAAAGAAAACAAAACAGCAGAAATCAAAAAAAACACACTGACTGTTATTTTTGAAGCATCATCCGAAGTTCGTAACTCAATCGTTTTTGCTACAATAATTGTCGTTCTCGTAATGCTTCCACTTTTCTATCTAGGTGGCCTAGAAGGTCGCTTGTTCATACCATTGGGGATTTCATACATCGTCTCCTTGATCGCTTCACTTTTTGTCTCTTTAACTGTGACTCCGGTGTTGTGTTCGTTGTTACTAAGTAAGTCAGATATTTTAGAAAAACCCGATGGATTTCTTGTTCGTTTTTTAAAAAAATACGATCGAAAAATTCTAGATCATACGCTTGAGAGACCTTGGATCGTTTTGTCTTCTCTTGCCCTTATGCTTTTATTCTCCTTAGCTCTTGTTCCACATCTTGGGAAAGATTTTTTACCAAAATTCAATGAAGGAACAGCTGTCATTGGTCTTTTAAGTCAACCAGGAATTTCTTTAGATGAATCAAATGCCATAGGCCAAAAGGCCGAGAATTTAATACTCTCTGTTCCTGAAGTTAGTTCTGTCTCAAGGCGGACAGGTCGAGCAGAGCAAGATGAACATGCTGAAGGTGTCCACTCGTCGGAGCTAGATGTCGATTTTAAAAAAAGAGAAGCTGATAATGAAAAACCAAGAGAAAAAGAAGAAGTTCTCAATGAGATAAGAGATAAATTAAAAACAATTGATGGTGTAGCTTTTAATATTGGTCAGCCAATCTCTCATCGGCTCGATCATCTCCTCTCAGGTGTTAGAGCGGCCATTGCGATTAAGCTTTTTGGCCCGGATTTAAATACTTTAAGAAAAAAGGGATATGAAATTAAATCGCGCCTTGAAAGTGTAAAAGGTTTAGTTGATCTTCAAGTTGAGCAGCAAGTTTTAATCCCTCAAATTAAAATACAACTTAAAAGAGACATGGCCCGTAAATACAATTTGCCAATAGGGGAAGTGACTGAAAAACTGGAAAAGGCCTTAAAGGGTGAAGTCGTTGCTCAATTATTTGACGGCACAAAGTATTTTAACATTTTCATGCGCTATGATGATCATTCACGATCAGATTTAAGAAAAATTGAAAATACGGTTATAAAAATTTTGCCTGATGGTACAAAGATAAAAGTATCTCAAGTCGCTGACGTCTATGAGGCAACGGGACCAAATATCATTAATCGCGAAAATGCACAGCGAAGAATTGTTATTTCAGCAAATACATCCAATGTTGATGTTGAAGCTGTCTTTAAAGAGATCGAAGCAAAGCTTAAAGGAATCGAAATTAAAGAAGGCTATTTTCTTCAGTATGATGGACAGCTTGAGTCGCAGAAAAAAGGTATGAGGCTGCTTCTTCTCTTAAGCCTTTTGGCAATCGTAGGAGTTTTCATTATTCTCTATATGCATTTTCATTCAACGATGATAGCGCTTCAGATTATGATCAATATCCCTCTCGCTTTAATTGGTAGTATTATTGCGGTTTATCTCACAGATAAAAGTTTTTCATTAGCTAGCCTAGTGGCGTTTGTCACACTTTGCGGTATTGCAAGCAGAAATGGTATCATGATGATTACACATTATATACATTTGGTGAAATTTGAAGGAGAGACTTTTAGTAAGGAGATGATTATACGAGGATCAATTGAAAGGCTAATACCTGTTTTAATGACAGCATTAACAGCGATTCTGGCACTTATTCCTATTCTGTTTGCAAAAGGTGAACCTGGCAAAGAAATACTTTATCCGTTATCAGTTGTCATTGTAGGAGGGCTTTTAAGCTCAACACTTTTAGATATTATTGTAACACCGGTTATTTTTTATCATTTTGGAAAAAAAGCATTAGAGAAAAACATACAGGGAGATAGAGATGAATTTTAAGGTTTTTTTATTCTTTGCAGCATTAAGTATGTTCTCATTACATGGGACCGCACATGAAGGTCATGATTCGGCCACAATAAAAAGTTTGTATGGAGGAATCGTTAAGAAATCGGCCAGTGCTTTTTTTGAAATCATTCAAGAAGAAGGGAAGATCGAAATTTATGTTTCGGACCATAATTATAAAAACATTGTAACTCAGACATTAGCAGTGTCAGCTTTTGCAGATATTAAAGGAAAGAAAATTCCCTTAAAATTGAATCTCGTATCAAATAAATTATTAGTTGTGACAGACCTAAAAAGAGAAAAATTTTTTAAATTAAATGTCATTCTGAAATTAGCGGGTAAGGAAGAGTCGGTCATTTTTCCCTTGGAAAACTAAGATTAAAAAGGAAAATAAGTATGATTATAGAGTATTCTCAAATTCCAAAACTTATTGAATCTAATCTGGAAGTAAGAACAAGTAGGGAATTGCTTGAATCATCAAAACTAAAAGTTGACTCAATCATAAGAAGCTTTATTCCGGAAGTTTCTCTTTATGCAAAAGGTGAAAATACAAAGCTTAACAAACTCAGTAAAGAGCCAAGCGCAGGAGTCTTTACCAATATTAATTTATTCAATGGATTTAGAGATGTTGAGCTAAGTAAGATTAATAAAATTAATTACGAAATAAATCATTTAGAATTCTCAAAAAATTTTAATGAAATTGTTTTCCTGACACGAAAAAGTTTTTGGCAGGCAATAAAACTTCAAGAGAACATAAAAATTTTAAACGATTATAGTCAAATTAATAAGGCTAACCGAAGCTTGATCTTAAAAAAAGTGTCTAGTGGACTAAGTCCTAAATCAGAAGAGCTTATTTTTAAAAAAATTGATCTGGAGTTACAAGAAGAATTGCTTAATTCGGAAAAGGAGCTTAGGTTGGTCAATAGCACTCTTAAGAATCTTTTAGCCTTAAGTAAAAATGAACCAGTAGAGTTGAGTGCGTCCTTGGATGTTACAAAGTACCACTACGATATAAATGCTAAAAAGTTAGACATGGCCCAAGTTGAATATACCGCAGAACTTTTTCAATCTGAAAAAAAAATGAGCAGTTTATGGAGAATGCCAAGAATAAATTTTTATGCAGAACAATCGTTTACAGAAAATAAAAGTGGCGAAATATTGGAAGAAAATGATAAGTCGAACCAGTTGTTCGGAATAAAGTTAACATTGCCTTTATTAAGCGAAAAAAACATTTATTCAATCGATGAGCAGGTAAAAAAACGTGAAGTCATCGCTGCCAATTTGCGAAAAATGGCAAAAATCCGCGAACGAGAAACTATATTGGATAAACAAGAAATCAATTTAACTCATCTTTTGCGTATAATTGAAATATCAAAAAATAAAGTAATTCTTTCTAAGGAGATTCTAGATAAAACCTTTTCAGAGTTTAAAATTGGCCTCAAGGAAGCAGTTTCTTTAAATGAAGCCACTGTAGAATATGTTCAGGCTAAAAAAGATTTAATTGAGCATCAGGTTGATTATATTCTAGAAATTGAACAGTCAAAAATAAATGTTTTGAATTAACAAACT
>JAGOVS010000145.1 GCA_018060625.1 Bacteriovorax sp.
AAAATAGCTAAAAACTTCCATTTGCTTTTCATGAAAGAAAATCCTTAAGACATGACTCAATTAATGTTTATGACTCATAAATTATAGATTTAAATTTACATTAGTTTAATAAAAAAAACGTGTCCAAAAGCATCTACAAATATGACATTTGTCATATTTTGATTTTTCCTTAATAGTGTAGACTACAAAAAAACAAAAGGATTCGTTATGTTCGGACTTGGATTTGGTGAATTGGCCGTTATTTTAGTTTTAGTCATCTTGCTTTTTGGGGCAAAACGAATTCCATCCCTTGCAAAAGGTATGGGAGAGGCCATGAGAGAGTTTAAAAATGCCAAGGAAGACTCTTCTTCAAAAAAAAGCGATGAGGATTCTTTGTCTTAATGCCTATTCTCTTCTCTTTGAACTCGCTCTGCCTTTTCTCTTTCCTCGTGAGAGCGGTGGACATAAGTATCAACAGAAAGAATACCTGAACCATTCCAGACAAAATAAATAAGCAACACTAATACCATGACAACAAGCTCAAACTCTGAGCCTGTATTAAAAACTCCATTTCTCTGTTGGACAAAAAAGATGGCCGAAACAAGAACTGGAATATTAAGGAGTGAACCAATTCTAGTAAAAAATCCTAATATGAGGCAAACACCTCCACCAATGTGCGCAAGAACGATAAAATGAGCAAAAACAAAATCAATAAATGGAAAATGATAAGAGATCATTGAGAAAATATCTTTTACGTGAACGATGAAATATATCCCTTTTAGCATGAGTGCCACGCCAAGATAAATTCTTAACAAATCCCTTGAGAGAGACTTGGCCTTAAAAGATTCACGAATTAATTCCAACATATCAACCTTCCAATAAAACTACCTAACAACTAAAAATGTGAAAACAAAAACACCCACTGTTAAAAGGAGAACTCCCTTCCAAACAACATGAGCTTTTCTGGTTTCCATAAAATAAAATCCAACCAATAAAAACTTTATAACCGTTGCGCCTATGATAATAGACGTTGCGAAGGCACCAGTAGAGGAATCGGCCATATAAGACCCAAGAACGATGAGTATTATAAGAATGAGCCAGACTATAAAATTTATTCTTTGTACCAACATAAAATTACCTTAACAAATAAAGCGTCGGGAAGATTAGAATCCAAATGAGATCACACATATGCCAGAGGGTTGCCCCCGCTTCAAGAGGCCCCAAAAACTCCCAAGACTGTGTCTTTTTTTTAATTTGGATGGTGAAATAACATAGTAAACCAACGCCCACGACAACATGGAAATAGTGAAAGAGGGTCAGAAACCAATACAGGTTATAGAATATATTGGAATCCATAGTATGGCCTAATTCTATTTTTTGATAATATTCAAAACCTTTAAGCAGTAAAAAAAGAGCACCTAAAAAGATACTGATCCCCAAACATTCAAGTGTTTTGATTCGATTTTTAGATTTGTAGAACGAAACGGCATTGGCCACAAAAAATCCACTTGTCACCAGAACAACTGTATTGATTATGGCAATTTTCAGGCTCATGCTTTTTTGCATTTCATGAAAAAGATTCAAGTTTTTTGTTTTCTCAGCGTAGAAATAAAATATTCCCATTAAAAATGTGAAAAACTCAATGGCCATAATGATCCAAACCAAAATACCACCTGGAGGGGCAAAAATATTGTCTTCACTTTCAGTCAATTCGCTCAAAATATCCTCATATTTTCAATTGTATAATGAAGAAAGTTTAATTGATTTTATTTTTTAAGAACATGACGGCCGTCATGTTCTTAAAAAATGCCTTATTTTAATGATTCAAAACGGGCGGTAAAATGTCTTAAAAAAGGAGGTTCATAAATCATGCGCATTCCTCGAAACTCTCTTTTTCTATTGGCCAGTTCCTCAAAACCTTCAATGATATAGTCAAAATGCGATTGGGTATAAACGCGACGAGGAAACGCTAAACGTACGAGCTCCATGCTCGCCGGAATAAATTGACCATTTTGATTTTTTCCAAACATTGCCGATCCAATTTCGCAGGATCTTATTCCTTCGTATCGATAGAGCTCTACGGCCAAAGATTGCCCAGGAAATTCCTGGGGTGGAATATGATCAAGAAAGGCTAAAGCATCAATATAAACGGCATGCCCACCCGCTGGAAGCATTGTTGGTACACCTATCTCATTTAATCGACTCACCATATATTGAGTTGTCGCCAACCGATAGGAGAGATAATTCTCATCCAACACTTCATAGAGACCTACGGCCATTGCGGCCAAGTCTCTAGCAGCAAGTCCTCCATAGGTAGGAAAACCCTCAGTGAGAATGAGAATGTTTCTTAAATCATCCATCCATTGATCATTTTTAAGGGCAATAAAGCCGCCGATATTAACTAAGGCATCTTTTTTAGCGCTCATTAGACAGCCATCTGCCAAAGAGAAAATTTCACTGACAATTTCTTTAACAGAACGCTCACCTTGTCCTTTTTCACGAAGCTTAATAAAATAGGCATTCTCCGCAAAGCGACATGCGTCAATGATAAAGGGAATTCCATATTTTTTATAAATACTGGAGACTCTTTTTAGATTTTCCAAAGAGACAGGCTGACCACCTCCCGTATTGTTTGTTATCGTGATCATCCCAAAAGGAATTTGTTGATAATGTTCTTCACAAAATTTTTCTAACTTATCAAGATCGATATTCCCTTTAAAGGGATGAAGACTGTTGGGGTCCTTTCCTTCTTCTATAACGAGATCAACGGCCTGTCCTTTTAAGAATTCTATATTGGCCCTAGTCGTATCAAAATGGTTATTGGAAGGAATTTTATGATGTTCCTTTACAAGGTGACCAAAAAAAATTCTTTCCGCGGCCCGTCCTTGATGAGTTGGTATCACAAAAGAGTAACCCATGATTTCATTTATCGCTTTTTTAAATTTTTGAAAACTTTTTGATCCAGCATAAGATTCATCCGCTGTTATCATTGAGGACCACTGCTCAGCACTCATGGCGGTCGTGCCAGAATCTGTTAGAAAGTCAAACGTTACATCTTCACTTTTGATGAGAAATAAATTGTAACCGGCCTCTTTTAAAACTTCTTCTCGATACTTGGGTGAATGGAAATGAAGAGGCTCTACCATTTTTATTTTAAAAGGCTCAATGATTGATCGAACTTTCATGAAACTATCCTTGATATTTTTTCTTGCACTATTTAAAGACTTGAGAGTATTCAACAGTTTTTTGTCATTGCTTACAAGGTCATAAAAAACTAATCTTTGTCAGTTTTTTATGAGTCCAAGAAAAACACAACCGAGGGGTGGATGTTAAAATACTTTTCACTTTTGTATGCTGATGCTGAAATGATGAATCGAGGACTATATGTTTAATTTCTATTCTCCTAAAAAAACACAAACAATCGATTGTCGTAATTTATTACATCCTGTTCCTTGGCAAAAAGTTTCAAAAGCACTTCATGTACTTCAAACGGATGAGAAACTTCACATCCTCTATGAACATACTCCAAACGCTCTGATACATCTGTTAGGAGAAATGGGGCTTAAGTACAAAATCATAGAAAAAAAGGTCCTTTTAAAAAAGCAAGTTGAAATCCTAATCTGGAAAAACCATTAAATGCATAATGGCGTACTAAAGGTAACTCGGCCATTGAGTAACTTCAGCTTCATCCTTCTCTTGGGTGCTCTTAGTGCTTTTGATCCTATTTCGATTGATATGTACTTACCTTCATTTCTCCATATTTCTCATGATTTCAAAGCAAGTATTGCAACAGTCGAAATGTCTCTCTCCGTTTTTTTCATCGCTTTGGCCCTAGGTCAATTAATTTATGGTCCCCTTGCTGATATCTTTGGAAGAAAACAACCATTACTTATCGGAATGATCCTTTACTTCATCGCCTCCGTTGGATGTTCGTTGGCCACAACTATGTCCACATTTCTCTTCTTTCGTTTTTTACAAGGACTAGGAGGATGCTCAGGTATGGTCATTACCCGCGCCATTGTTAGTGATCTTTTTGATAAACAACAGGCGGCACATCACTACTCTACTCTTATGCTCATCATGGGAGTATCTCCCATTTTTGCTCCTTCAATTGGCGGATACCTTTCCTCATATTGGGGATGGCGTTCCATTTTTCTCATGTTATCTTTTTTAAGTTTATTGTGTATTTATTTTACTCATCATTTCTTACCTGAAACTCAAAAAAAATTGACACCTCCACTTTCTCATCTAAACCCGAAAAATTATGCTCTACTCATCGTCAAAGATTATCTGGATTTATTTAGGGATAAGAGTTTTACACGACACGCTCTTGCTGGTGGATTCGCTCGGGGAGCAATGTTTGCTTATATCTCTGGCTCACCTTATGTTTTTATGAACTACTTTAAGATTTCTAACAATAGATATGGATGGATTTTTGGTCTGAATGCCATAGGAATTATTTCTGCTTCTCAGGTCAATCGCAAACTTCTCAAACATTTTCTCATAGAAAATATTTTTAAAAATGCAGTTGTTTCACTTCTTATTTTTTCTGGCATCCTTTTTCTTAGCTCTCATATTTATTCTTCACTTTTTGCCATTCTTATTCCTCTTTTTGCTTTGATGACAACCATCGGTCTCATTATGCCAAACTCCTCCGTTTTAAGTCTTTCCTCTCAAGCTCATCGTGCAGGTATTGCCTCGGCCCTTCTTGGAACTATTCAGTGGTCTATTGCCTTTTTGTCATCATTTCTTGTTGGTCATTTTCATAATAAAACACCAACACCAATGATTGTAATTATCTGCATTTGTTGTTTACTGACTTTTATCTCTTTCAAGATGATTAAGGAGTCTTTTTTTCTGAGGCCATCTCTCTTTTAAATACATCTCTAAATCGATTAGACATCGATTCAAGAGCTTTATCATCAGGGTAAGTTGTTCTAAATTTTGCATATTGATCTTTAAACTTGTAGATCCATTGCTCTTTTTTCTTGGAATCTTTTTCAAAGTGAATCCGATCCAAGACGGCATGGAGCTCATCAAGCGAAGAATCTCTTTGAGTAAGAGGTAGGCAAGCTAACCCGATACACAGAAACCAAAGCAGGAAAGCAGGTGCCACTTGCCTCTGAAGGCCGGCCAGCTCTTTGCCGACAATGAAATGTTTTGCATAGTAGCTTGTGCAAAGTCGATAAATCAAAATACTTTGACATGCGATGAATAAAAAGTATGACCCTCCTTCGACAAGTGGAGAGAGTTTAATAAACTGATTTAACAAAATAATGAGGGCACTTAATAACAAAATCATCTCAAACTTAGAAGATTTCTCTTCAGTTTTCATCGCAATATTGTGATCTGTCACATATTTAAAAAAACTTTCTTCATTTTCTAAAGGGCCTATGAAGTAAAATTTATTTTTTGTTTTTAAAACGATAGTTTTGTTTTTTCGATTGATATATTTTCGTGTAATTCTAAAAATCTTACACTCATCTTTTAGAAATCTTTTTTCTTCGCCTGACATTTTCCGATAAACAATAGTATCACCATCAAAAATAATCGCACTCCCCTTCGAGCTTTTTATGATGCGGGAATACACTTGTGCCTTTGTTTTAAAATAATATAAGATCCCCATTGCGAGGAAGACTAAAATGTAATTAGGAGTACTTCTTTCCATTAAAAAAACTACCGCGAGATACAGAAGACTCAGAAAAAAAACGAAATAAAAAACGACCATTGAAGACGTTCTCTGAATCATTTTCAAATAGCTTTTTTGTACGACAAATTCCGTCACAGAACTCTCCTCATTACCAGAATTAAAGGCCCTTTAATCCTTTCGGTAAAAGGGTCTTTATTCTTGAGAAAAAGAGTTGGGAATTATTTAAACATCAATCCCTGAAGGAGATTGGCATTCACGAGATTGACTTCTTTAATTCCAAGTGCTTCCATAAAGCCTTGAACCAAAAGAAGATTGCTGATATTTGTGGCCTTGTATTCACCTGTGAGCTCTTCATCTTTTTTCATCACTTGAAGCTTACCCAAAGCATCGATATCTTCTAATGCGTATTTTCCCTCACTAGACGTAAGTTGATCTTTAATCGCACGGTTATGAACCCCTCCCACTCCAATCACCATATTTTCTTTAAGATAAGTTTTTAAATCGGCGGGGACATGGATGCGCGCATATGAGCGGGCCAAGGCAATGGCCTGCTCACGTTTATCTCCAATAGGATTTGGGCTATTTGTCGTTTCAATATTTTTTGACTCTAATACTTCAATCACCATATTCTTAAATGTCACTGAAGCAAGATCACCTAAATAAATGGAAGGTTCTTTTTTATCATTTAAGTAAAAAAACTGCATCGATCCGCCCCCAATATCCCAAACAACAAAATTCTTCTTAAGAGGCCCCACGTCATCCCTTAATGCCAATACGGAAAGATAACCCAGCATGGCCTCTTCTTCCTGACTAATAACGTTCATGGGAATTTTAAATTTCATGGAAAAATCTTTGATGACTTTTTTTCCATTTTTGGCCTTTCTAAAAACAGAGGTCGCCACTCCATAGGCGATTGTCGGTTTAAATTTTTTGGTTTTTGCTATCATTTCAGTAATGGCCACTGCTCCTTTTTCAATGACAGTG
>JAGOVS010000026.1 GCA_018060625.1 Bacteriovorax sp.
CTTTTTTTAAAGGATCAGTTCTTGATCCATAAAGGTAAATATTGGCATCGCTATCCAAATCACAAATCGTCTTAACGATCGTTTCTATTTCGATTGAAGTAAGACGAATCTTAGAGTTCATCAGAAATCGCCAAAATAACGGGAGTCAAGGTTTTAAGATCTTCGTAAAGTGAGACAAAATCATCCATAGAATATTCATGGGCAATCAAATTTCGTAGTTCCCTGATTCGTATCCAATCGGCGGCCGATTGAATCCAGTTCCATTTTTCAGCGAAATTAAGTAAATCAACGACTGATCCCTGATAAGCAGGATCCTTTTCCATCGCGAGAATACGAAAATATTTTTGTATAACAATATCAGATATTCTTGCAAAACGAGAGACAAAACTCTCCAACGACTCAAGCTCTTCTTCATTTAAAGAATCTAGGCCCTTAGATAGATCGTAAGTTATAATTTTATTAAAACTATAGTTAAAATGTTTCTTGGATTTTTTTAATTGATTCGAGATTTGAGGTTTTAAGAGATTTTTCATAAATCATTACTGCTTAAAGATAAATCATAGGGTTATTATAATAATTAATTAACATCTCTTTATGTCTATTACAATTGAGATTCACTTGTTAAAAATTTATTGTGCTTTAGGTGAAAGTTGAATTCAATGGGAAAATAGATATATAGTTGGTAATATAATAGTATGCAAATACCAGGGCCCTATGGAAAAAACATTTTTTTAGTCTCTTTTGATCCTTGCTCGCAATAAAAAACCTTGGGGATCTTCGTCTCTATAACAAAACAGCTCACTCAGATGAGCAATGATATAAAGAGAAGGCAAGATGCCAATAGAGAGAAAGATGGAAAGTGGAAAAAACTTATCCACAAAGCGATGAGAATAAACAAACCATAAAAGCTTCTGCGCACAAGTTGTAAGAGTGTTCCCCCTTGATTCAATTGATAGCATTTGGAGATTGTTTCTCATTACGACTTCTTGAATTCCCTCTATTGTCCAACGATAGTAATCATTTGGGCATGGGTGGTAACGGGCATTAAAAGGAAGTGATATCCAAATCTCTCCGCTTTTCTCCAATAGACTAAGCACATTGCCCAAGAAAGAATCGGTCTCTTTGACATGCTCGAGAACTTCAATCAATAAGATTATATCAAATTTCTGGTTTGTAATTTGTTCTAAATTTTGAAAATCATGTTTTATTTGCCCACTATCAGTGTCACATGTTTTATATTCGGCCGATGTGAAATACATCCTATAATCAGATGCCCCGGCCCCTATATCTAAGACTCGCTTATTTTTAACTTGAGAATTTTTCGTATTTTTCTCAAGCCACTTAGTGATACTTAAGACATTAAAGTCTAGCCATTTGCGAAGAATGGAGTTTTTTACTATGGGTAAAACCAATTCATGAGCATAGCGCTTAAAAATCATGCTTTTGTCCAAATAATTTTTATCATTTGCCCTAAGCGCATTTGTCCATGAAAAAGCTCCTTTCTCTCAAGCAAATTCGCATTTCTGTTTAAGTAATCCATAATTTTCTCTCGACCAGAAACATACTGGGCATTCTCATTAATAGAATCTATTTCCCCTGAAAAATCGGGGATAAAAAACCACTGAGTTCCATCATCTTGCTTATTGGCCTTTAAGTCTGCAAATAAATATTCATCAAAGAGAAAACTAGGAACAATAAAAGCTCGTAGTTTTTGAGAATCCACCAGATATCTCCAAACATTTAGGCCAGGCCCTGTCAGAATAGTTACAGGTTTATCTTTAAAAAGAGTGAGGTATTCATCTTTTCTAAACTCTTGAGCCACTAAAAAAGATCGTCTATGAAAAACAGTGTCGTTGAGCTCTAATTGCGAACGCTGGTAGAGTAGATCAATCGAAGAAATAAGCGCGAGTATAAAAAAACCATAAAAAAGTGTCTTTGGCGTTTTAACATTTTTTTCTAAACCTTCGAAGGCCAGTGCACCTAAAAGCACAAAAAGTGGCAACAAAATATACATTCGGGCCACACTTGGCCCCATAAAGCCTAAGACGAGAAAAGGCACCATATAATACGGGGCCAGAGACTTTAGGCGCTGAGTTCTCCAAAGAATTCCCAATCCAATTAATGCCAAAAATGCACATGCCCAACCAAGAGGTGGTCCATGAATGAGTCTCACTAATCCATAGTGGGTATAGTCACCAACAAAAAACGTTGAAGCAACGATTTTATAATAAGACAAGGGCCAAGAAAATGGAGCGATCAGAAAAGTGGCATAATTTTTAAAGATGCCTTCGAAATGTCCTATGAAATTATGCTGACCTCGAGATATAAAAAACGTGATTTGATGATGTACTAAAAAGACAAGTAAAAGGGAGCAGGCAATAGAAACACCATTAAAAAATATTTTTCTCCATTCTTTTTTCTTTAACAATACAAATCCATCTACAACAAAAAAGATTCGATACGCCGGGTAAATAAGCAGGCCAAAGGCATGCAATAGGACTCGACTCCACCATCTTTTGGGATTGAGCCAAACAAAAAATAGAATAAAGGTTAAACACAGATTAATGGTTCCCGTTATATTACTGTAGTACAGATGCCAAGGACTAGTCGCGAGAAGAAAAACACTTACAAGGGCAATTCTCTCTGTAAAAAATCGCTTAGCAATATGATAGAGAAACAAGAGATCAAGAAGTGAAAAAAGAAAACTTAAGAGTCTTGGCAAAGAAGAATGAACAAGATCTAATCCTCCAAAAAGATAGGAGGCCACGAGTTCCCAGTGGTAACCAGTAGGCAAGTAAATTTGAAACAAGCGATTATTCCACAGCGTTCTGCCGTAGGTGATAATTTCAGCTTCATCAATATCGAGCGAGTCATGCCCAACCCAATAAAGGATTGCCCTTAACACAAAGGACAGGAAAAATATCTTTTTAAAACTCATATTCATCATTCTTCATTTCCTACATCGCATCCAGATAATTTTTAAAGCATTTCGATAATTGTTTTTTTTATATTATCTTTATCGAGTCCTGATTGCTTCTGATGAAAGCTCTGTCGTCCATAAGTTTTCGAAGGATAACCAAGGGCATTCAAATGAGAAAAGATCACATTCATATTTGTTCTTAATAAATAGTGGGCCAAATACTCTCCTACTCCTGCACGTGCCACATGTTCTTCGACGACTAATAGTTTTTTTGAGCGCTTGAGATCCTCAAGAAATTCATCCGAAAATGAACAGAGAGGTAACTCCTTTAAGGCGTAGACCGCACACGAAAGAGAAGATTGTTCAACTGATTCCAGCTCACAAATGGCCTCTAGAACATTTATTCCCACAGAACCTACAAACACAATGGTTAAATCATTTCCTGAGGAGAGTTTTTGCAGTGGCATGTATGACTGTTTAAGATTAAACCTAAATTGATGGGCCTCCGTTAAAATACCATATCCCAAACGCAAATAAGATGGCCCTTGATACTCATACATCTTTTCACAAGCGCTCTCTACCTCACTATTGGCAAATGGAATAAAGCATTTCATGGAATGAAAAGTCGATAGTAATCCATAATCTTCTAAGGCATGATGAGTTGCTCCCATAATGCCATATCCATAACCACCGCCATTGCCCACGATTTTGACATTACGCTCATGCAAACAAATATCTAAACGAATCTGTTCTGCTGGACGATAAACGGCAAAAGAAGCAATGCTGTAACAAAGTGGCACAAAGCCGACACTGGCAAGGCCTGCGGCCACACCCATCATATTTTGTTCCGCAACTCCCATATTAATAAAACGTTCGTTTAAAGAATCACGAACATTTTCTAATGCCATAAAACCAAGGTCCCCTGTTAAAAAGAGATGTTTTTTTTCTTGGAGATGATTTTCACACCATTCAGCAAACTCTTTTCTCATTGTAGTTGCCCTTTAAGTTTTAAAATATCGTCCAGTGCTTGAGTGTATTGCTCCTTAGACAGTGAAAGATAATGCCATTTTAATTGGTCTTCCATAAAACTCACCCCATGGCCCTTAATCGTTTTAGCGACTAAGGCCTTAGGCCCATCAAAATCACTCTTAAACATTTTGTAAGCTTGATCAATGCCCGAGAAATCATTGCCTTGATGACATTCAACACTATCGACTCCAAAAGCACAAAGCCGCTGATGGAGAGTGATAGGCCCTATGACTTCACTTGTCCGACTAAAGGCCTGAAGCCCATTTTGATCAATAAGCACAACCAGATTGTCTAATTTTTTGGCCACCGAAAACATGAGAGCTTCCCAAGTCGATCCCTCTTGGCATTCGCCATCAGAGAGCAAACAATAAACCTTGCCCACTTCACCTTTAAGCTTTTTCCCTAAGGCCACACCAACGGCCAAAGAGAGGCCATGACCTAAACTTCCAGTTCCGAACGATATATCTTTGATAGAACTGAGGATTGGAGTGTGTGCGGGCAAAAGAGTATCATCTGTGTAAAATGAATCCAGCTCGGTATTTGATATTTCACCTTTTAGATTTAAAATACAGTAAAGCGCAAGAGCAGCATGCCCTTTTGAGAGAATAAAAGCATCTTCTTGAGATTTGCGATGAAAAAAAAGATCCACAAGCAACGAAACACAAGACAAAGAAGAACCTATATGTCCACTTTTGGCCTTATAGGAGAGATCCAAAATTTTTTTAGCACACTCGTACTGAAGAATCTGAAGTTTCTCATTCATTAGAATCCTTTGCATAAAAGAGCATTGCTCGATTGCCAAGATGGATTGGAATAACAATATCTAAAAAACGTCCCTGTATCATCTGAGACAGATAACGAGTCATTCTCCAGGGAAGCAGTCGGATTAAATAGGACACAGGGTATTTGTTGAGAACTGCTTTATTGCCTAATAACTCATAAGAACATTTTCTCATTAATTTCTCTAAACTTTTTTGGCTAAAAACATTCAAATGTTGCTCACTCCAAACTGGAGAATATTTCCCAAAAATCTTCTGCGGCCAACCGTTTGGATCATGGAAAATAACGAGTAGTTTGTCTCCATTATTTTGACCTCGGCGCACAGTTTCTATTGTCGCTTCCGGATTTGCAATATGCTCAAGACTTGTCCCAAAAAATATTAAATGGAATTTTTTTGATTTTGGCAATGCCAAAGTAAGACTTAAATTTTCATTAAACCAATCGATGGCCTCGGGAAGATTATAAGGTCTTGCTTCGGGACCAATTCCTGCCAAATAGAGATTTGGGTTTTGTTGATAGAGTAAGTGTAAGAAACCTCCTTCACCTGGCCCAATGTCCAGCAGTGACTCAAATGAAAGATTGAATTGACGAATCATTTCTTGATACGTTCTTGCTGCACAAAGGCTCTCTGTTGTCTCTTGATGAACTGAAGAACTATAGCGATTAAATAATTCAATGGGATTAATCGCTTTATCTTGGGTGAAATGATCACAATCTGGGCAATACCACCACCTGGCCGCACTTTGAAGGTTTATCCCTCTGGAAATGTAATTTTCAACTTCTCTAAAATAAGAGCTGCGTTGATGAAATTTTTTTAAGTGCTTACTTCTGCAAATGGGACAAAACATCGCTTAAAAATTATTAACGTCAGTCTTTAGACTGGAAAAATAATAGGTCATTACTCTACCCTTATCTTTTGCCCCCACACTGCCCATAACTTTGAAATAAAAGCGAGAAAGAGGAATGCGAGCTAAATCAGTTTGTCCCTTAAAGGGATCACTCCCATCTGTAATGGAGAGAATTGAATTATCTCTTACAGCTGCTTTAAAAAACCAACTTTGAATATTCTCTCCAAGTGGACAATCAGCTAGGACTTTGCCAATTTGTCTTATGCCAAAGCGGTCATAACAACGAAAAGCGACTTTTGTAGGGTTGTCAGTAAAAAACTTTGCCGCCGTATTGGTCGGATCATCGGCCTTTTCTTTAAATGTACCTAAGGGATAGGCCGGAATAAAAGCACTATCGGCCAATACGTCATTTTTTATCGACTTCATGGAAAGCGTAATATTTCCTCTATCCATAATTTCTCTTTGGGCCCGATTAGAGGATTGACTTAGCTGCATATAGCCCGCGATAATTCCTCCCAAGAGCCCAACCCCAATCATTAATTCTACTAAAGTAAAACCAGCATTCTTTTTCATCGAAACCCCATCTCTGACGAATAAATATTGGGAATATTTAAAAGGGGCACAGTAACTCCATCAGTTGCCAGCGCGCTTTTTGTGTCTAGTTCTGATTTAACAATTTCATTAGCACCAGGGCTTGCCTCGACAATTCCAGGCAGTCCCACTCGTAAGGTTTGAAGGGAATAGAATTTATTCGCGCTACCTGAAGTTGACTTATCAATTATCCCGCCGGCAATTACCCCATAGATATTAGAACCCAAACCATTATTTAAAAATAACGACTTAACAGGTCCTTGCACGAAACTGTAAGCTCCATTAATAGTTAAAGATCTGACTCCCCCTGAAATGTATTGTTCATTGACTTTAAAAGGTGAGCAGTCTGTAGGTGTATGTTTATAAGTGACATCTGGCATACCTGAAAAGATTTCCTCTTGACAAGCTTTTATCGTTCCCATCTTCGAGATATAGTCGTCCATCCCTAATTCATTAAGTTTTTTAGCAAGTGAAGAGGCATTATTAATTAGGCCAGGACTATCTAGTAAAAAGCGATCGGCAGAAAAATTAGTGATTAAACCATTTCGAAATTTCTCTTTTAATCTAGAGAGATTTACATCATTAGGGACAGTTTCCTGAAATTCTTTTCCGATAATGAGTGTATCAAAAAAAGTTGGCACCTTTGTCATATCTGTAAATTCAAAATCAGTATTGGCATAAGTCTTTCCGAAAATTTGATCATTCTCATTTAAATGAAACGCATTATAAAAAACATCTGTCTCTTTCTGGTCAATCCTATTTAGAGGATACAATAAAAAAATCGAAAAACCTCGAGGAGTTGAAGGTTTTAATAAAAAAGTCTCAGAAGCATTACTCTTGATTTTTCGACTGGCAAAATTCTTTTGATAATACACTTCTGAACTAATCCGGAACATGCGATCAGCATTTTTTAGACTCACTCCTGAGGCCGTACTAAAGAACTCAATGACAATTTTAGCCTCTTTAATGCCATCAAAGTCAGTTAATAATCCATTTTCATTCACATAAAACTTGGTAAAATTATTATCCGTTTTAAGATCCTTTAAATTTAAGGTAAGAGAGTAAACACCATCATTAAATTTTAAAAGATCCTTATCTTTCCAAGGCACAAAAAGAGATTCATCCAATAAATCACTGGCCAATAAATTATTGCGCAAATAAACAGGGCAAAATACAAACTCTCCAGCGATTTTATTAGTGCCTTGATAAGTTAAATCCAATCCTTTATAACCACAGGCATCGTTTCCCACTCCAAAAGCATTTTGCCAATTATCTCGTAAGTTTTTATCAAAATTTAAGGCCTTATTAACATAGAATATTTTTTCATAAAACATTAAATACTTGCCATACTCTTTTATATCTTCGGCAATTAAATCTAATGAAAACTGAGTGCGCTGAACTTCACTTTCTTTTTGATTTTTTCCAACAACACTCATTAGAAAATAAGCACTTCCTCCCAGGGCAAGTGCGGCCATCAATACGTAGACGAGAACAGATCCCTCTTGATTGTTAAAATATTTATGTTTAAGGTGCTGCACAGTCCACCTCTTTATTTGTAAGTTCTACTTTATTATTAGAAGTATCTTTTCCTAAAGTATCGGGAATAAATTTGACTTTTTTTAAAGAATTAGGATTAGTGTAATCACAATCAACAAATGTACCCGCGGGGGAGCCAGAGTAGTGGCATTTTGCACTGATGAGAGGAAGCTTGAAGATCACATTAGGATTAGCTGGAGCAGCACCATCGTAATCGAATGTAGGAAAGACGATATTATGATCAGTGGTGCAAGTTCCTTCATTGCCTACCTTGTACTTAGTAAGTGCAAAACTTTTGATTAAAGGTGTACAGTTATTCCTTTTAAATTTACCTTCAATGGGTTCAAAATATTGAATATTGCTTTTTAAAACCCAATCTTCCTTAACGTGATCATCTGAGACTTCATTAACTCGACAAATATAACTTCTTCGTGTAGATCCATTAAACCCAAAAGATTGGATCGCCCCTCCGACGCCTTGACGCTTATTAGAATTGTACTGAGTCGTTTCTGTTAAATCCCAGCACATACTAAAATTCCCCGTGCTGCTGCTGTCAAAGAAAACAGGATCTTTATCGTTTTCATTTTTAGATGGTACTTTTGCTTCTATTTTCACATATCGATGAGCATCACCTTCATCTTCCTGATTCATATCAAGGACAGTGGCCTGTAAGGCACATCCTGGCGGGGGGCCAAGCTCATTGGGCTTTCCTGCTTCAATTTCACTAAAATCATTTCTGATACTGGATTCAAAACGATAGCCGGCCACCAATTGTGATTCTTCAATATTCTCAATTTTTTTTCCACTGACTACTTTCGTTTTTTTTGTATTAGTCTTAAGATCAAGCACAACTCTTAAATAGCCTAGTCCTTGCTCTTCTGGTGAAAGGGTCATTGCTGGGGGTAAGCCTACATCTTCTGCAATTTTTAATTCCTCAAAGTTGGTCATGGCCGTCGATTTTTGAGCCACCTCATTACCTTTAATAGGCCATAATATTTTGTGTAATTCTTTTTTATTATTAATTGAGGCAACCACATAATCGACAAAAAGAACTTTATCGATGCGGTAAGGATTTAATTCGGAGCCTGTGGGGAAAAGAGTATCAAAGGTAACATTTTTGGGAATACATTTAGATGGTGGATTGGAGAAAGGCATTAATTTTAAAATATTTTCACTTTCATCAACATCCTTCACTCTGTAAAGCCCGGCCAAGGAGGAGTCCTGAACTGAAGAGAGAACTATAGCATCACCTACTCGATAATTAACGGATGAATCTGTTTTCATATTGGCCACTTTTACAGAATCGGCGTCGTATTTAAAGGCAACGGAATTGGACAAACTAGTCACGAAAGAATAACTCTCGCCCGAATTTTTTAGCAAAACAATATCAATAGGAGTTGCTGGTGCCGCTTTTTTTGAATAGAGGGATGTATTAGTCGAGCAATTAATGGCCCCAGTTCGCATCACTTGAGATTTTTCAATGAAGCCGGCCATTTGTCCAAAATTGTACTGGATAAGGGCATCTGAATCGAGATTTTTTTCCAGATCTTCAATCATTATTTGGGGTTGAGTAATGAAATGATTAACGGCGAGAATGAGGGCCACTCCCGCCGTTGAAGCAATCATTAATTCTAGTAAGCTAAATCCTTCTGAGTTAAAACTATTTTTTATTAATTTTAACCTTGTGACCTGTTTCATTATACTCATAGAAATAGACATCCTTAGCATTTAAAAAGCGCTTTAGCATTTTATTGAAATAGAGGGAATTTAAACCTTTCCCTGAAACCATTTCTGCATCCGCCTTTAAGTATTTTAATGAAATATTAGTCACACCTTCTCTTGGTAAATCGACGATTTCTCCTTCTTGAGCGATCGCATCTCTGTTGTAATCAAACCACAATGCTAACTTTCCAAAATTTTTATCTTTTTCAGAAATGACTCCATCTTTGTTTGAGTCAAAAGCTTTAAGTGCCTCGAATCCATTTTTATCTTTTTTATATTCCCCAAATAATTCTTTAATGGACTCTACTTTTCCTTTCTTATTTGGACGAACTAAAAAGGCTACATCAGCTGTATTCATAGGCCAATCAATGCGATCTTTTGCTCCACGACCTTTAATATCAAACATAACTGAATGCTTAAAATGCCTCGAAATTTCAATTCCTCGCCCTTTCATATCGAGAATAATGGGCGACCATGAAGCGGCCACATCAGTTGCTCCGAACTGGCTACCAGCACAGAGTCTGACCGTAAATTTTCCTGCAATATTTCCACCTGCTCCACCTTCTGTTGAAGGACAATTTTGTACTTGGATATTTCCAGAACTGCAAAAATGTCCAGCTGGTGCATTTACTCCATCACAAGCTGAGGAACCAAAGTAGCGCACTTGCATATTCACTTCTTGCGAACAAGATGCTGGTAATGTAATTTTTTTGGTAAAAGTATAGATTGGTTTACGTTTTACTCCATTTCCAGTTTGGTCTACAGGGATCACATTAACAGAGCTTGGATTTGGGGCAAATCGACAAGGAATGCAGGCATAGCCTTTATCAACTCCATAATCAGTGAAATGCTTAGGAGCAGAATTACCAAAAGTTGTATAAGGAATTATTCCTTGGCCCTCAAGTGTTGCAGAAACAGGTACATCTGAAGTCACTTCTCCTTTCTTATCATACGTAACTGCACACCCAAGTCCAGCAATCATCATTTGATTATAACCATCAAATCTCATAGCAATGCTTGATGTACATTCATTTTGATCATTTTCAGCAACGACGCAACCTGGTTTAAATTCCATATAAGATTGTAATTGACAGTTATTTCCACAAGATCCTCCGCCATCGACTCCACCGGTTGGGGGAGCGCAAGCAGGAGTTAAATCCCTTCCATAGTAATCAAATATTTTCCCTTTCGAAACGCAAGTGTATTTTTTTAACTGACAAACTGAGTGGCTTTCTCCATCGATTTCTGTGCTAGGCATAGCTGAAGGAGGAATTGACCAACAAGGTGTTTCGGGATCTGAAGATGTGGCCGTTGCACTTGCGCATTTCTTAGGATTGGCCTTCGCTCTTAAGAGACTCACTGGGTATTCAATATTGGCTGACTCAGGAGCAATATGTAAAAGATCAACAGAAATACTTCCGTTTTTAAAGTCAGCAAATTTCATTGGACGAGTTGTAAGACACAGCCCCATATTTTTTATAGAGGTGACGTCTTGCTCACTCCATCCATTAGCAGCTTTAATACTTACCATACTCATTGGATCACATGCTTTATAGGCAAAGGGAATAATTCTGTCTCGAGGAGCTCCAGAGGCATTTGCAGGAAGAAACTCAATAGGCTCACCATCAGCTCGCTTTGTGCGTAAAAAAGACCGCATGATAATAGTGTCATTATCTGCTAATGTTGAATTTTCTAGTGCTTCAAAAATAGCTGTTTTGTAATCGGAAGGATTTAGCCTAGCTTCAAAGATGGCCTTTTTAAGATTCTTAGTAGAGTACACTTGAATGACTGCACTTTCATAAGTCCTAAGTATAGGCATTGAAATATCGCCAAATTCGTTTGACTCCAATACTCCCTGATTCATCGCCAGATTCACAACTCCAGCATAGGGATTTCCCTTATATTCAATTAAATTGCTAGAGCCTGGTTTTGTAAAACTAGGAACTGTTGAGGTTAATGTATTCATTGACCAACCACCAGCTTCTTTTTTTCTATAAAAAACTTTCTTCATGTCTTTAAAAACTTCACAATCCCCGGCCTTGCGAATTGAAACTTTTATTCCTGCGGCCATTAGATTAGGTTTAATTTTGGCCATACACGCTGCGCTCTCAGTGCCGCTCGCTCGCGTAATTTTTACTTTAATATTTGTTGGGCTTGAATAAGTATGAGACAGAGTCTCAATTGCTACGCCAGGTACTGCATTATCATCAAGAAACCATTCAATTGTAGGTGTAGCCTCATACTGAGTTCCTTTTGTACTTACAAAAGCGACAACTTCTCCTGGAGCAACAAGCGCAGTCGTAAGAGAGTTATAATCACAATTTCCAGAAAGACAATTATTACGATAACTTTTCTCTTCACCAACGGCACCACCAATTGTAATTTCACAACTCAGAGGTTCTTGCTCTAAATGCTTAATCTTGACTGGTTTATCAAATTCAACATCATCATATTTAACACTATCAGTTCCATCTGAATTTAAAGAGACTGTCATCTTTAATCTTAACGTTATTTTTTTACTCCCACTTATTTCAATGTCCTCATTGGGTTTTAAATTAAGTAATGAAAATGTGGCTAAATTATTAGCAGAAGCGGACCCAATAACTGCAGCTTCATTTTCATAACAAAGCTCTGTAGTCTGTGAGGTACATTTTACAAGAGAGGAAGACTGATACTTATAATCTTCAACCTTAACTTCTTTCAAACTATAATTAGGATTTGAATTGGCACAACTTAGTTTTAACATCAATCTTTCTTGCAAATTAGCAGAGCGTTTTTGAACTGTGACCCCATTCCCGACAATGCCACTTATGCTAGAAGTATAAAAAGATGTCAACGAACAGTTGGCCTGTGCAGGTTGAAAATCAGGAACCGGTGCAGGTACCACAACAGCTGCCGGGACTGCCGCCGGGGCAGGAACGGCACTAGCGGGAGTCGCTTGAGCCCAACTCTCTAATTGAATAGCTCCAAAAAGCATAAGACTTAATAATAATTTTTTTTTCATAAACTTATCCGTTGATAAAATATTGTAGTGATAAAGTAATTCTAACTAATTTATGGAAAAATAACAATTAAATCGAAATAATGGCGTAACTCTCCAATATCCGAGCTATCCACTCAGCCTTAAAAAGTGGGCATACACGATAAACCTTGTCGTTTTAAACGAGTTAATCAATCAACAAATGGGCAAATAAATGTAACTCACTCAATAGTAAATAAGTGTAAAATAATCTAAAAGTTCACATTATTTTCTCTGAGGAAATTCGCTATGTCGTCAAAAAATAAATGGGCCATGACGGCCATCTTTGTTCTTGTGCAATTTTTTTTAATTATTCTTTATTTTTATTCCCTTGGAAGCCCGCACTTGCATAGTGCGCTCACAGCGGAAGATCACATAGGAGAATGGGCCCAATTTTTATTCTATGCAATTGCATGTGTAAGTCTATGCTGCTTTATTTTCACTCGTTTACATTCGTGGGAGCGTCTAGAGCGAGGAGTACTTGCTTTAGCCTTATTTATTTTAGCAGGAGAAGAGATTAGTTGGGGACAGCGTATTTTTCATTTTTCTGTTGATTCTATAAAACTTGTCAACAGACAAGGAGAATTTAATGTGCATAACATGCTTCCCTTGTATGGCAACGTTGGGATTTACATTGTGTGGTGTATTTTCTTTTTTTCTATAGTACCTCTTTCGGGGGTTGCCTTTTCTCAATTCTTAAGAAAACAAAGAGGAAAGAAATTTCAATCAATTTTTGTGAATTTCGGTTTTATTTTTACTCATTTTGAACTCCTGCTCTTTTACTTATTTCTTCGAAGAGAAGAACATATTTATTTTTATGAATTTTCAGAAATTGTTATTGCCCTGTCTTTTTGTCATTTAGTTTTGATGGATTTTCTGGAGAGGAAAAATAGAATATCAGTTTGAGATTTTCGAAATCTTGAATTTTCTAAGTTAAAAATAAACAGGCATTTCCAATGCAGGAGAGCGATTCTAGTGAAGAATCGTTCTTGTAGGCAAAAAAAGAAACCAAAAATTAGACCTTCACTTTCTGAGTCATCTGCTGAATCTGAAATATCAGCTCAATGGCCTTCTCAAAAAGAGCATCGAACATTTTTTTGACTTCGATAAAAACGGCATAGCTCTGTACTTGGGAAAAAATGGCCTGCATAAACGCTTCTAGAATAGGAAGCATTTTATCCATCCCTGTTTTCTTTAAAATAAGCTCGAGAATTCCATTGGCCTCTTCCACATCAACTCCGTTATTTCTGACTACGTATAAAGGGTTTGTCGTTTTTCTTTGTCTAGTTGTGCTCATGGGACCACTCCTCAATTTTACGGGCGACCCCTCCAAATTTATCCTGGAGTTCGCTGAATTCAAGATTCTTATAATCAAAAACAGATTTACGTCCTGCTAGGGATTTTACTAGACCGGCCTTATTTAAAAAAGGAGAAAAAACTTTTCCCTCTCCCATCACTGATTCTATAGAGGTCATGATTTTTGCTAAATCATCACTTTCTTGCTTGCGACGCAAATCCACTAAATTGGGGACATGCAGGAAGACTTCTGGGGCCTTGACAATTCCCATGTCAGCGATGTCTTCGATCACTTGATAAAAATGCTCCAACCCTTTTAATGAAAAATCATCTGGCCTAAAAGGAACGATCACTCCATCACTGGCACAAAGGGCATTGATGACTAATAACCCAAGAGTCGGAGGGCAATCAATAATAATAAAATCGTATCGCTCACTAAGAGTATTCGTTTCAATAAATTTTTTTAAAACCAACTGTCTGGGAGCGTTGAGAGCGGCCACGGTCAAATCAAAACCAGAAAGCTCTTGGCCCGCTGGTAAAAGATCCACTACCCCTTTAACTAAAACGTCTGAAAGCATCGCGGGTATATGCTGTCTTCGCAATTCCTTGAGAGAGTTCACCAAAAGATGATAAAGATTGAGATCATTTTGTGCTTTAAACAATAATGAAAGATTGGCCTGAGGGTCAAGGTCAATGGCCAAAACCTTATGACCATTTCTTGCAAGAGCGTGGGCCGCATTGAAGGCCATCGTGGTTTTTCCCACTCCGCCTTTTTGATTGATAAAACTGATAATTTTTCCCATAGCTGCTCTCTCCCTAAGAATTCAGGCGGTCTTTAAACATAAAAAAAGCGGCCAGCACCAAACAAAGACTGGCATAGAAAAAATTTTTGGTTAATGGAACTTTCATATAAAAAAGGGCAAAAGTTCCAAAAATACTCATCGTAATAATTTCTTGTAAAACTTTTAACTGTGGCAAAGAAAAATATCCTATACCCATTCGATTGGCCGGCACTTGAAAGCAGTATTCAAAAAAAGCAATTCCCCATGAAATCAGAATCACTACCCAAAGTTTGGAATGTTGATGTGATTTTAAATGACCATACCAAGCAATAGTCATAAAAAGATTTGAAATAAGAAGCAAACCGATGGTTCTTAACATGCTTTGATGTTAGCAGGCCTGAAAGAGGATTTCAAACAATTAATAAGAGTATGGATGGCGTGGCGAATCGCTAGGATAATTCCCGTTGACAACTGGAATATAACAGCGAAATCCAATATCAGGCCGGGAGATCGTATCAGGAACTAACTCAGAGGAATATCTCCCCGCTTGATTGCCAGAAAGATAACTTCCTCCTTGGGCAAAAGCACCAACTTGATTGGCCGAGCTACTTACAGCTGCAGCATTAACGATCAATCCATCTTCATGCAATTGAGAAGTCGTTATCCCTGAGGTTGGACCGATTTCTAAAAAGTTGGAAAGTGCCTCGGAAGCAGAAAGTGCAGTCGATCCAATATCTGTATAAATGGGCATACCTACAGGGAAGCTGAATTTACCTGCTCCATAAAGCTCATCTCTAAAGCTCCAGCTTGTCAGATAGAGATCCCCTGTACTCACAGCGGAATCGGCATTTGAATCGTTATAGGGGCCAGTAAAAAGGTTAAAACCGTATCTATAAGAAGACGTCAAAACCGTACCAGTCGCAAAATCATAATCACCTAAGCTTGTACCAGAAATAGATGAACAGCTGGCATCGGTGCTGTCAATATTTACCTCCACTGGACCAGTATGAGAAACAGCATGAGTTTCTCCCAGACCTCGTGATACACCGGTAAAAGTCGTAGCGGTTTTTCCCGTGTAAGACACTTGCTCAATTTCGTCAATCAGTAAGGTACCAGCTGTTGGAAAACCTGTCGTTGAGGTCACTGTTAAAGTTGAAGCCGAATCCGATATATCCACAGCTAAATTTGTTCGTTGATAAACTTCAATTTCTGCATTGATGGGAGTGATGGCATGAGTGGCCGCAACACTTCCATACGCCCCTCTGGTAACTCCGGTGAAGCTTGTGGAAGTGATCCCTGTGTAAGTCATCACTTCCGTATCAATAATGATCGCCCCGGATGACGGAAAACCACTTGTCGATGCAGGAACAGTTGTAACTGCTGCATCTATGGCCGCACTCAATTTCGTTTTAGTAATATTGCATTTCATTTTATCCGATACCCATTCGGCAACGTTTCCATAAATGTCTTGAACACCAAAACGAGAAGAACAGGTTTCCGTTGAATAATTATTTCCCCAAGGAATTGATCCTGTATAAAGAGATTTTATTCCCGAGGCGGCCGTACCTGGAAGCGAATAAAGATAACTTGTCACTGGAATATTTGAATTGTCATAACTGACTTCAAGTCCGTTAGCACGATTAGAATTACAACGAGACTGAGCATTGAGCGAATACCCTAACTCCATCTCCGTTAATGTTGAATCACTAATTCCACTTGCGGCCGAAGAGTAAGCAATGAATTCCTTTTTTGATGGCAAACTAGCGGTCGTTGCCACGGCCGTCAGACCTGATAGCCCTCCGACAACCCCTGTGGTTGATCGCGTCTCACAAACGCTACTTGCTTGAGATTGAGTCAAATTAACCAGTGGGGCATTGAGTGCAGTATTGGATTTGATCAACGCATTTTGAATCTCTGTCGGCGAAGCTGCATTGATCTCTTTCCACAACCCAGTTGCCGATCCGGTATTGTCGCTATTAATATAGCAGGTCCCTGACGAGCGATCATAAAAAACATTATACTGAGCAGAAGTGAGCAATAAAGTATTCGGACTACTTTTTCCAATACAGCCATTACTTGAGCAAGCAGGAGATGGTGTATAGGGACAACCACTTTCTGAGATATCAACTAACATGTCTTTTTCAATATCATAATAACCTGGAGTTAAGAGAGACTCCCCTGGTCCCTTATACGGACATCGATAATTATGATCCTCATCAACTGCGTTGGTCGTTGAAGTCGTCATATGCATGCTATTACAAACTTCTTGATTGACCATCCATCGATGAATGAACGAATAATTTTCAGTAGGCGCATAAATCCTAACTTCCGAATGACTGGCGGCCGTATAGGTCGCAAACTGATGCTTGCTATCGATCGGCCGAACAAGATAATAATACACTTTTCCCGCTAGTGCTGTTTTATCCGTAAAGCTTCTTGTAAGTGCGCTACTAATGCTTTTTGTATCTGTGCTATTGAGTTTTAAAAATCCATTTTTAAAATCATAATCCCTTCCGGCCTCTCTTCTATAGACATTCCAACCAACAATAGTCGGTGCTGGAAAAGCATCTGAGCCAGAACCTTGAATCGTAAAAGCATTCCATCCCAAGGTTACTTTAGAAGGAATATAAGATGAGCTCCAACCAAAAACTCCTGGAGTTGTTTCAGTGCTATAAAAACAGGTCTTGGTCGACGTATTATAATAATATTGATCTATCGCTGTTGGTGTAGAAACACTTTGGGCCGGAAGAAGAGTGGGATCATAGAGGCAATTTTCTCCTGCACAGACAGCACTAGCTGAATTGGTCACTCTCGTAATTGGACAAGATGTTTTCATTTCAATCCAAGAGAATTTATCCGATGCACTTTGGCTTCGGTAGCAGCGCTTATTGGAACTATCCCAATAAAGGACATTCACTCCAGTTGGAGTAACGACACTATGAGGAGCGGAAGTCCCCGTGCAATTGCTCGTTGCTGTATCACATTTATGAAGATCACTCGATGTGTTGTAATTACAAACGATATCACTGGAAGATATTGGCTCACCACTTTTATCTGTTTTAATTCCAACGGCACTGATTGTATTCCATCCCCCATGAGTTGCAGAAACTGGATTGACAACAAAAGAGAGATTGGTTGAAACAAAATGTGTAGGATCAACATTGCCATCATTAATTGTAAGGCGAATATTAGAATTTCCTGAAATACCTGGAATAGGATTAAGCTTCAAGTAAAACTTATGGGTCAATACATCAGCATCAACCGTTCCACTGTCTTCTAAATCCATTGAGGCCGGAAGGGCCGTAGAGCTCGATCCAAAAGTTCTGGTCTCACCTGTATCCTCGACGCCATTATCATTAAAATCATAAAAAACACTTATACCACTTAAGGGTAGAATACTTGTATTATCAGAGGTAATATTAGCAATTCGAATTTCTTGTGTATCTTCATCCGGCGAGTTTCCTTCATCTTCATCCACCGTAAATGGACCTACAACAACGGCGCCACCTTCATTCGTCTCAATGCTCGTAATCGTCTGATCGATAAAATAAGGAGGGTCATTGACAGTGTTCACTTTAAAAGGAATCACTTCATTGTCTGTCTTGGCATCGGCCACACTATGAGTTGTCCCATTATCAGTTAATAGCAATTTTATATTTGTCGTTCCTGATTGATTTTTCGTCACAGTGATGGGGAGTAAGTACTGTCCTGTTCCGCAACTATTTCCAGTTGCAGAAGGCGCAAGGATCGTCCCAAAAGTAAGAATCATACTTGCGTTTGATGTCGGGGCCTCTTGAGTCGGAGTCAATGTTAAAGTTTGAGAGTCTTCATCCGTGCCTCCACCTGCAATCTTTGTAAAACAGATATAGGCAGAGCTCGGAGCTGCAGTAGAATTCTCCTGCATCTCTAGAGGATTTGATAACGGTGCCACATCAGTCGACGATACACCAGAAGCTGTCACAGTGGCCGAACTGACGGCCAGTACCGGATCTTGATTCACTTCCCAAATCGTCATATTCACACTTTCAGCGCCACTAGTAAGAGTGCTCGCTGAGAATTGATCAATCGTGGCAATCGTGTATGAAAACTTTGCCGTTCCATTAAAAAGTGCTGTGGGCACGACACTCACCGAACAAATTCCCGCCACACAAGAGCATGGTGAGACAACACTAGTTAACTCCAATCCGATATTAGGCAGAGTCGTAAAATCAACAGAACAAGCAACGGCCTTGGGTGTTGGTGAATTATCCGCATCGTAATAAGGTAGAGTAATGACTTGTCCGACTACTGTCCCTTCAGCTTCTGCCGTTGTACTCGCTGACGTTAGTACAAGCGGCATATAGGCACTATTATACTCTGTTGGAGTAAGGGGGGCATGATCTGTATGAGTCATCTTAATCATGATATTGGCGGTGTTAGTAGACGCTGCATAGGCATTACTGGCCACCAGGCCAATTTTATCAAAAGCGTCTGTTCCACCAGAGAGCGAAACAGCACTGGCCGTCAATGTATCAGGATCAGGAAATACAGAAGAGCTTCCTCCAGTAACAACAAGCAGAGCTTTTGCTTTTACATCAGCATTGATCAAATCTCTTATTTGCTCAGAGGTGGTTATTGATTTAACTATGAAAACATTAATGGCATTTCCTGTGACTCGGATAAAGGCATCGCTACCATTACTTGCAACGAGACCAAAATTTTGGGTTTCATTTGCGAACTGATCGACGGCCGATTGATCTTCTTGAAGATCGGAATATAAAATAGTGATGTCATTGCCGGCCGACCCTTCCTTGTTGGCCACAAAGGATAGATCCCCAATGGTCACCGCGGCCTTTGCCGGAGTTACGATATCGTATTCATCTCCTGAATTTGGAGTATAAAAACAAGTTGTATCATTTAAACCCGTGGAACCAACAAGATCCATACAATGAGAGACTTTCCCACGAACAGTCACTCCATACCCACTGCTTTTAGTTCCATTAAAAGTGTAACTAAAAGATGATGTACCATAATAGTCATAAGCTGCAGGAAGACTCACGCTATAAGAAAGACTGGCATTAGTAGAGTTTTGAGCGAAACTGACATAATCTGAAGCAGCAACTGGTTTTAAAAATCCTGTTGTCCCACTAGTTGCGCTAATCGTGAGAGTCACGGCCTTCGCCTCACTTTCTCCATCCAGATCAGTCACTGTATAAAAAAATCCGGCCTCACCTGTTTGCATATATCTTGGAGCAATCGTTGTCGTACATACTCCCGCTGAACACTCACATCGATTTTCTGCAATAACTTTCGAAGCATCAAAGTCAGTTAGACGAGTTTGAGTAAGATCCGAGTAATATTTTACGGCAGAGTAAGTTGAAGTGTATGAAGAGGCAATCGCCATTATACTTTCGGCCCCTGTTACCAAAAGACCAAGTTGTTCAAAAACAGTGGACTGCGTGAAAGTGATTCTCGCTTTAGCAAGAGCTGCTTGCATGTCATCGCGAACGACAAGTGCCGACGTTTTATCAGCGCCTAATGGTAGAGCACTGGCCGCACTTTGGGCCGCATAAAAAACAAGTTCGGCCTTAGTAAAAATCTCTCCACTGGTCAGTTGAGGAGACAGGGTCTCTATCTTTAAAGAGATATTGCTCACTTTGCAAGAAAGAGCAGGATTTTTATTTGCATCTGTGTAGGTCAATATGATTGTTTTAGAAGTTTCTTGAGAGAGAGTATCTGAACTTTTTGTACCAACAGGTTTTTTTCTTGCTTCGGCAACCGCGGCGACACTCACACAAGTTCTACTCACACTATTAAAGGCCTGATTAGTTCCACAGTTCGCCTTTTTTTCTGTTGCCTTTGGCATACAGGCACTGATTGATGTGGCAATCAATGTGAAAATAAAAAATTGAATTAATTTAAAGTCATTCATATTTGGCCTGATAATACTCCTCAAGAACTTATCGAATTCTGGAGGACAATCTTTAAAGAACCTTTTAATTTTAAGGTCTAGTGATATTCTCAGGTATAATTGTTCCTCTTTTTGAACATTCCCTAAAAAAGCTCGACATTTCTCGACCTTACCCATGCTTTTTGATCGGGCATAAAAGGAAGTGGGTAGAAAAAGTGAGTCTTTTTATTGGCATTGCTTCTGATAAAATAGATCCTATGGGAAATCTAAAAAAACTATTGTCTCTTTTCATCATTATGGAGTGCTTTTTTGCTTCTCAAATTCTTCACTCCAAAGACTTCAAACCAGAGCAAACTAAAAAGAAACGCGCCAAAGAAGAATTGGTCGTTATTCAAACGATTTCAACTGATCGTCACACTTTTGTTATCTCTAAAGGAGTTCGAGAAGGCATTTTAAGAGGCCAAGAAACCATTTTTGCCAATGACAATGTCAGTATTCTTTGCAAGGCCATTGAAGTGAGTCGTCATTACTCTCTTTGGGGGCCAGTCGATCCAATCGTCATCATTCCATTTAAAAAAGATGATATCGTCAGCAGTAACTCTCACGCTTATGGCAATGTGGCCCTCGATATTATAGGCGATACAAATAAGCTTGAGCTCCCAGGCCAAATAGACATTGAAACAATAAAAAAATTCAGAGTCAGTAATAATGTCTCTCTCAAAGGTGCTGTTAACCAAAGCCTCTCTCAATCCTCCTCTGATGTCAGCACAGATAAAAATTCGAAACGCACAGGTTACAATATTGCTTTTGAATACAACTACCGCTTCATGCCGGAGTTTGAAATGAATTTTGGCGCCAGGTATGACAACGAAGTCTATCGTCAGTCATCGCCGATTCTGGATGTCAGCACTAATAGAATCATGGCCACAATGGCGGCCACCTATCACCTCATCCATTTTAGCGAGAGTAATAGAAATTTTTATTTAACCATTGCAGCTGGCCTTGGCCGCTCTACGACAGCGATCAGTGATGATAAGAGTGATGGACTCGTGACACTCTTGCCGGAAGCTCGCCTTGGCTATCTCCTGCCATTTACTCAAACAATGGCGATGATTTTCGAAGGATCTATTGAGTCTCTTAGTTCCCATGAAAAATTTAGTAGTGGAGTCGAACAAGATACCAATATTCTCAACTTAAAATTAACATTGGGATTAAGATTCTAGTCTGGAAAAAATTATTTATATAACCCAATTTCTTTCAATCTTTGCACGAGAAAATCCCCTGCTGTGATATCGGCATATAGGGCCTTTTCTCCAACACAAGAAGGAATGCACTTAAGCATCGCTTTTGAATGAGGATGAACAAAAAACGGCATTGAGTATCGAGCACTTGAATCTGAATTTGGATTAATCACTCGATGAGTTGTTGAAGGAAGAACATTATTAGTGATCCGAGACATCATATCCCCAGTATCGACAACGATTTCTCCAGGTCGAGAAAAGACGTCTAACCATGTGCCATCGCGCTCTAATAATTGAAGTCCTGAATCAGTGGCCCCGACAAGCATTGTTATTAAATTAATGTCTTCATGGGCGGCCGCTCGGATAGAGTTTTTTGTATCCTCGCCTTTTGTCGGCGGATAATGAATTGTTCTGATGATCGAATTGCCATCCGCAATCATTTCGTTAAAATAGCTCGCTGGAAGATCCAGTGCTTTACCAATGGCCTCAAGTAAATGCATAGAGGTTGTGTCCATTGCTTCATAAAGCTCTGTAAATGTTTTTTTAAATTCTGCAATCTCAGAAGGCCATGCATTCTCAGGGTAAATGCCATGATACTGACTCGTAGAAAGAAGTTCACGTCCGACATGCCAAAATTCTTTGAGATCTGGATTTTTATTGTCTTTTGCGTGTTCTGTTTTAAAAGGTGTGTACCCTCTTTGACCGCCATTATCCATCTTGTATTTGCATTTAGTTTCAAGTGGTAAATCAAAAAATTCCTTCACTAATTCATAAGCGCGATCTATCTTGGACTGATCAATTGTATGATCTTTTAGAATAATAAAGCCGTAGTCTTTTAAACCTAAAAAGAGATCGTCCACAAACTTGACTTGTTCTGTAGATGTTCCATTAACGTAACTCAATAAACTCAGCTCCGGAACTTTTCTTTTAAGACTCATATGACTCACTCTCCATTTATTTTAGCTGAATATAACAAAACCTCTTACTCTCTACACTTAGAATATGCAGACACCTTCTATCTAATAATTGGATCTTTATGGTTCCCAGCAATTATCTAAACTTTTAACAGGACAGTCTTTCATGGAAGAATAAAACCAAAAACGCTTTCCTCTTGGTGAAGCAAGGCCCACGTGCAGACTCGTACACCCCATTCCCACCTGAATATTCTCCTTTTTCTTCCATAGTTCTGAACACAAAAATTTTTGAGCAATGGCACGATCTTGTGGTTTTACAAAATCAATATCAAAGGATTTGGCCAAAAGATGATCGGAGGCCTTCGCACCGTCTACCAACGAATTATAACAAGTCGGCCGCCACCAATTTCTAAAGAATATCGGACCTGAGATCTTTTCTCGAATGCGATCAAACAGACTAAGAAGGGCCCCAGCATTGGCCCAAATACATTGGGGAGGTATAAGATTATCAAGCCCACACTTCAGGGCCTCAATTTGACTATTAGGAGTCATGATCTCCTTGGCCGAAAAAAAACGCACTCCCGTGCCTTTGAGGTATTTTTGTAGTCCAGATTCATTGCGCTCTAATTGATCAATTGAGGCCTTTTTCCCTCCAAAACGCTCAACGAGGCGCTCGTAATTTTCAATTTCATCACTGGCGATATTTTGACAGACTTGTTCATCATCGCTTTGAGTGACAAATGGTAGGGCATCAGCATAGGTATTTTGTAAAAATAAAGTGAGAAGAAACGACATAATGAAAAAATTCATAATCCCCCTAAGCTTAAAAGCAGGGGTGACTATAACAGAAAATTATCTCTTTTTTGAAAAAATTCTCATTTTTTCCAAAACTTACACGATTTGAGGGGGTAAGAATCACTCATTATCAAACTCACTTAACCAAACATTCTAACGGCTGCTCATTTTTGATGATATAAGCATAAGACTTCTTGGTCTCCAGTGAGTATTTTACAAAGCCTTTTTGAATAAGCTCAAGCTCACTTGCTATTTTATCAAAAATAATTTGACAAGATTTTTTTTCGATCCTTAGAAGATCCCCCATTCCTGCTCGTTGGGATCCCTCTTCATAAGATTGTACTTGGTAAAGACACCGGGAAATCTTATTTTTCCCTTTAAATATTTCAATGGAAACATCTTCCTCTTTATTGGCCGTCAGAAGAAACTTGAATTGTTTATAGGAACAGTCCAATCTCACTTCGGCAGCGAGATTGAGAGAATAAAAAACAGACAATAAAACTAAAATCGATTTCATGTTATGGCCTTGGTTTACAATAAGGAATTGAATGACTTGAGCAGTGAATGTTTCCATACCCTCTGTGGGCATAATCCCATGTATCTATTTTTTCCATCGTGATTTTTCTTTTTTTCAATTGCTCTTCTAGGTAATAATCAAAGACATTATTTCCTGATTCCGAAACCAATAAAGAGCGATTCATCACAACGGAATTGGTGGGATTCGGTAAAAAAGAATTAATATCAGACGGACGAGGCAACTCCAATTGACCATTTTTTTCAATGGGGGCACTCCCATAGAAAAGATCAGGAACATCGAGAATGTCAAAATACGGTAAGCATTGTGGGAGCCGAGATAAAATTTTCTGTTTAATTTTCTGCTTATCTTTATCGATGGATTCCTGAATGGCCTGATTGAGTTTTTTAAGAGTTTCATCCCTTTTCATTAAATCACTCATAAACTCATTAGGAATTTCATCAATATAATCATCGCACTTAAAATCTTCTGGAAGATCTCCCTCGATTTCAGCTCTGGCATAGGCCTTACTCATGAAAAAATCAAGAAAAACGGACTTATTTAATTTATTTTTATACAGATTTTTTTTAAGAGGCACATAGCTTCCATCTCTCAGACCTGCAAAAATGGCCTTACAGATATCCCGGGTTCCAAAAGTACGATAACGACTCCAAGATCTTGGATTTTTTTTCGAGAGTTCTAATTCTTCAGGTGTCAACTTTGAAGGAAGTGATAAAAAAGCATTAGACTTATTAACACCACTCTCCATCAGTTCTAAGGCCTTTTTAGGACTCGCGGCCATTAATGAAAATTGACATTCTTTCGGCCGGCCATCACTAAATTGCGAAGGAATAATTTTAAAAATTTCATCCACATGCCCGACATTTAACCATGATGTTTGAAGAGTAATAACATTCTCTTTATTTCCACAATAATCTTCGGCCAATACATTCGATTGATTGTCTCCCTTTAGGCATAATCCCCCAGGGGCCCCCTCGGTATTTCCTCCCATTTCTCCGCTTCCAAAGCTCTCACCAGGAGGGAAATTCGCTACGCTATTGTCGGTTAATAGGGAAGGAAACTTAATGCCTTTTTTTAACTGACACCCAATCGCCGCATTTTCCATTTTTTGAACATTAGAACTAAGCTGTGGTGCCTTCTCAGATAAATAACTTTCAAACTCTCTCAAAACAGGGGCCCCTGTTTTTAAATCAATAAAGGATTCAAAATAATCCTGCTGCCATGTATAGCTGGGTGCTTCTACATGTGTCACTTGCTTTAAAATGGAGTCTATTTGATCTGGTTTTAAACCAGCTTTTTCAAATACATCTTTGAGCTCTTTAATGATTTGATCAAATTCACTTTTCGTTTGTACAGTAACTAAAACTTGAGGCAATTTTTCATAAGAATAACTTTTTGCAATTTTTCCAATATATTGAGAAGTCACTTTTGCGCTCTGGGGACTATTTTTAAGGGTATTACTTGAAATCACAAAAGCTTGAGTTGGATAAGTATCATCTAGTAATGTTGTGCCTGAATTTGGACACAATGGGGCCTGACCGTGATCAGGGCATACGAGGGCCTGTGAATCAAGTACGCATAATAAAAGAAAGAATGTGAGCAAAAGAGGTTTGAGTTGAGTTTTCATTTTTTTCCCAAATATCTACTCTCTTCATATTAAATCTTTTTTGAAAAAAATATAGTTAGGAAAAAACAGACCCTTTTCATTACTCTTTAAAAATCGCCGAGCCTATCCGAATAAAGTCTGATCCTTCAAGGAGGGCCAACTTATAATCTTGACTCATTCCCATTGAGAGTTTCAAGGGATCTTTTAAGGAATATTTCTTTTCCACGTTGCGGGCAATGATCGCTAGCTCTTTAAAGCAACGAGTGGCCTCTGACTCAAAATCACTGGTACGGATCGCCCCCATGGTCATGAGTCCGAAGAATTGCAATTTCGATTGAGTAAGGCCCAAGATTTGATCTATGGCCAAAAAAAGCACTTCAATCGACTCAAATCCACTTTTTTCTTCTTCATGGGACGTTTTGACTTGAAAGAAAATTTTTAATTCGCGACCTGGGTACTCTGACTCTCTTTTTATAAGTTCTTCTAGCAGCTTGAGAGAATCAACCGA
>JAGOVS010000146.1 GCA_018060625.1 Bacteriovorax sp.
AGTGTCATATTTGCCCGATGTCGTTAGATTTGGCCTAATCGTTTGACGTCAATGATCAGTTGTTCTTCCATGAAAACCCCCAAAAAGTATATTTCCTTTATTTTGGCAGCAAAACGGAAGAATTATTAGCAGGGAAAAAATGTTAGAATTGCTTTTTAAGGTCTACTGCTGAAAGATAGTATAATGTATTTGATTAATCTATTTTCAAGAGGCCATATGATAATAAAAGTTTTCAAATTAAGCATTAACGACTGGACGTGGCCAACTAAATTGTCACAGCGGCACCAAGAGATGTTTTATGCCTAAACAGGTATCAAGAAAAGTAGAATCAGTGAAATTATAAAGGTTGAAGGTAATTTTACTCTATGAAGAAATCAAAAAGAAAAGTTATTTATTTAAGTACGGATGTTGAAACAGACGGCCCCATTCCAGGAATCAATTCTATGCTTAGCTTTGCAAGTGTTGCAATGGACGAAAAGAAGAACATTCTGGGTGAATTTGAAGCCAACCTGCATCTCATTCACGGGGCAAAGTCGGATCCAAAAACGATGTCATGGTGGAATGAGAGAGAAAATTCAAGCGCATTCGCTACTACACGGGTAAATCTTAAATCTGCAGATGAGGCAATGCCAGACTATCTTAAATGGATTGAGTCCTTACCAGGTAGGCCCGTTTTCGTTGCCTATCCCTTGGCATTTGATTTCATGTTCGTGTATTGGTATCTGCTTCGCTTCGCTGGGCGATCTCCATTTGCGCATAGAGGACTCGATATTCGCAGCTATGCAATGGGCATGTTAAATATTGGATTTTTTGAAGCATCAAAAGAAAACTATCCCAAAGAGTGGTTTGATCCCTTACCTGAAACGCATATTGCATTAGATGATGCTCGCGCGCAGGGTGCCTTATTTATTAACATGATTAACGCTAATCTAAAACAATGAGCTCGACCAAAAGACTATAGTAATTAACCTGAGTTCGGCCTTTTAATCCTATATTAACAGGCCATTAATCCATTTCCCTGAAAATTGATTGATGGTTTCTTTGGTTGATAGGTGTAAGAAATTAATCCAGCAATAATATTTACTAGAAAATTCATTGGACTTCGATGCCTTGAATGTTCAATATCAGAAAAATTTTTTAAGCTGATCGTTTATTGTTTCAATAATAAATCTTTTGCGAAGTAATAATTTATCTACAAGTGGGATGAGTTTGTTTTTCATATTACCCTTCAGGTTGGTAAAGAGCTGAACTCCTTCTAAAAAAAGGCCGCATTATTTCAGCGTCCACAATTAATTATAAAATGAATTTGTGCTAAAATATTATACCAAGAAGAAAGTGAGTCCTCGGTATTTTGAGATCTTACCTATGATGGGAGTGGTTTTTTTATTTAAAAAAACCATATGAATAAATGTCCATAATGTTAATTTATAGGCCAGGCCATCCAGATGCCAATGAAGAAGACTATGTTGCTTAATTTAGTTAAAGGCAAAAGCACTCCAATTTCATTACCTGGCGATCCTGTAAACAATTGAAACATGATTTTCACCATCTGTATCCGTGGGAACTTCTCGAGGACTTTAGTGAACACTGTCTGACCATAAGCTTTGGAATGTTGAGTTTTAAAAAAAAATTTCTGAAAATCATGATGACCATTTAAACGCGCTTTTTTTATGAGTTTTCACACAAATTATACCCTTAAGGGTATAATTTGTGTTTTGATTTGATTTTTATACCCCTTGGGGTATAGTATAGCTTAAATGGTATTAATTATACCTGATCAGGGATATTTAAAATGAAAAAAAAACCACTTACAGCTGATATTGTGAAGAAAAAAAGGAAAGAATTGAAACTTACCCAAGAAGAACTTGCAATGAGAGTTGGTGTAGGACTTCGCTTTCTACGAGATGTTGAACAAGGAAAAGAAAGCGTACGTCTAGATAAATTAAATCTTGTTTTACGTTATATGGGGCTCGAGGTTAGTGCAGTAAAAATGAGAAGAGACGATGAGTAAAGTTTCAGTATTTTATAAAAACATAAAGGCCGGAGTATTAGAAAAAACAAGTGATGAATATTTTCTTTTTCGTTATGAGGAAGAATATCTAAATTCAACAAATCCCCCAATTAGCATGACCTTACCTAAAACTGAGAAAAGTTTTAAATCAGATAGTCTATTCTCTTTTTTCGACGGATTGATTCCAGAGGGATGGCTGCTAAATTTGGCCAGCACAGAACTTCGTTTAAATCCACTTCGTGATCGCTTTGAATTATTAACAAAACTTTGCCACGACACTATTGGGGCTGTCCATATAGGTGAAAAAAACCTAGAAGAAAAAATTACAAAAATAAATAATTCAATGTCAGCATCTAAAAAAGACGAAACTAAAAAATATGGCAAATGTCTTATCTGTTATGAGAAAGCAGATGAGATTTATCATGATGAGTGCATGAGTAAAGTTTTTGAAAAAAAAATAACTCCAATCGTAGATATGGATAATAGGCTTTTAGAAAAGTTAGCCAAGAGTCAATTAAACGCAAAACTAACCATTGCAGGAGTTCAAAAAAAATTATCGTTAGACTTAATAGATGAAAAGGGAAAAATGGCACGTATGACTTTTACCGACCTGTGGGGAAGGTTTATTTTTAAGCCAAAGGGTGAACCTCCTCATCTGCCAGAAAATGAACATCTATGCTTGAAATTGGCTGAAGTGGCCAAAATCCAAGTAGAGAAAGGGGCCCTCATTCCAACAAGCACAGGGGAACTGGGTTTTATTGCTGTTCGATTCGATCGAGATGCTCATTATAATGAATACCACCAGGAAGATTTTTGTCAGATCTTAGATAAAGAAACTTTTAAAAAATATAATGGAAGTTTGGAGCAAGTAGGAAAAATATTAAAACAGAAATCCGATTTTCCTGGAGACAATCTGTATCGACTGTATGAAATGACTTTATTTAATTTTATCATTGGGAATGTCGATGCACATTTGAAAAATATATCTTTAATTTATGAAAATAAAAGTGGAATGAAGACTCTGCTTAGCCCTGCTTATGACTTAATCTCAACAGATTTGTATATAATAGATGATAATGAAGAAACGGCCCTTGCTATCAATGGGAAAAAAAATAAATTAAGAGGATCAGATTTTTTAGCATTGGCAGCGCACTTTGGAATAAGTTCCGCAGTACATGAAAAAATCATTTCTCATTTTCAAAACTTAGTCCCAATATGGGACATTGTTATTGATAAAAGCTTTATTGAGGAAAATAAAAAAAAGGAATTTAAGAAAATCATTCGTAGGAAATTGGATCGATTTAATTTGTAGAAGTTTCGATCTAGTCTGGGGTCTTTAAAAAATGATGTGAATTTGAGTTCGAAGTAGACTGTAGGACGAATTAGCATTATCTCTCTCTCTTAAGTACTAGAGAAATTATTATTTCCTTCCGACCTGCGGTGACGGGATCTCACTTTTTTATCTCTGCCACAATGATGTGCTCATCTCATCGTCCATCAGTCTCAGAGGCTCGATTTAGAATTTAAAGTTAATGCTGGGGATAGAGTTGTTAATTTAGATAAAGGAGCAAAGAGTATTGGGTTCATTTATGATTTTGGGAGTGATCTTTTTAATCCTTCGCTCTACGTGCAATACTACAGTGGGTATATTGAGAGTTTGTTGGGTTATAATAAATATTCTGAACAAGTGCGAATGGGTTTTTTGTTTTTTCTTTAAAAGATATCATTTAATTATTCCGGTGTGTTATTCTTTTTTAAATTTACTCGAAGGAAGTTTGGTTGCCTGTAAATGAAATTTCACGACACCTCTCTAATGTCGCTATGACCGTTGAAGAGAACCAACCAAGTGCGCTCACCAAAGATGAGCGCACTTGGTTGGTTATAATCAGAGACTCTTAAAGACACACAATCACAGTACTAATAAAAATGGGTGAGAGAATTGGTGAAACCACAATTGCGGCCAATGAAAGTGGAGCGGCAATAACAGCTGTAGCGATTGTAGCAGTTCCGACTGCGGCCCCATAAGTGACATTTAAGAAGGCAGATTGAATGGCATTAATTAAATTATCTCTCGTCACTCCCCCTCTAGCCCTTATAACTTCTTCATAAATATTTGGATATTTATTCAAAATTTCATTAATCTCATTTAGAGATGGGAGGAGATTTTTATTAAAGAGTTTATTATAAGCATAAATCTTAGGTGCATTCTCAGTGAGCATTTCTACGATGTCTTGGTAGTTGGCATCTTCAGCAACAAAGATAGTTGGTTGAGGAATTGGGGCAATTTTTGAATGCATAGGATAGACTACTCTATATTTCACTGTTTCTCTTCGCTCATCATCACTCCATTCATATGATCTTAAAGGCTCTTTAAAGATCGCCCCTTTCAAAAATGTGACAGTTGCATCGAGACCTTTTATATTAAGGTTTCTCATGGCCTCTAAAAAATCATTCATTGTAGGAGCAGTGAACAAACGATTACTTGCTGTTGAATAAAGCGCTCGCCTTGTTCCAATCTTTGAATTGAAAATAAAATCCTCGATATTTTCTTCGCTGATCTTAGATGTTAACAAAGATGGAGACTTGGTATCGATTGAATCGTTCCAGTGGGACTTGTTACCAGTAATGAGCTTTAATGACATTTTTGGATACTCAACAGAATCATTGGAATATATCTTTTTATTAAGGGCATTTTTATCCGAAACCACCCCAGGACTTGCTTGATTAAAAAGGCCATCAACACCTAAGTAGTAGCGAACGGCATTTTCCATGACACTTTTTTTGTCTTTGAGATCAAGCTTTTTATCAATAAAGTGATGATAAACATTCATTCCATAGGCCCTCTCTAAGGCATTGGCCACACTCGAAATTGTAGTGTTCTCATAATTATCATAAATAGGCCTTAAAAGTGCATCACGAGCTTTTATTTCAGAAGGTGTTAGGGATAGGTATTCTAGACTAAGATTAAGTTCTTTAACTTGAGTAGCGGGGCCCTCAGCGTGAGCAAAATGAAAGAAGCTAGAATGAAGCATAAATGCAATAATAAGGGATTTCATGAGATTCTCCTGTTAATCGAAAAGATTCGTTAAGGAGAAATAACATTGATTAAATTAGACAACAGCTGTCTATGATAAATAGTGTTAACCAATTTGGTTAACGGGAAAAAATTACTTTGAAAGCGAGAAAAATTGTACATTTAATTGATAAACCGATTGGCAATTTCCTTCGGTCGCGTGACTTGAGACCTCATAAATGGCCTGCTGAATTTTTTCTTTTAAGAGTTCGATATTTTCTTGATTAAGGGCAAATGTTGCTCCAGTGATGAGTCGATTTGTAAAATCATTATCCTCAGTTTTAGCGTTTAATTCATCATAAGCTTTTTTAATCATCTGTTTATGAAAATTACGAATTACAGTCTGAGACATTTTTGTTGGGAAGCGAAGCTTTGACTCCTGTTTCTTGAGAACCCCTTCTTCTTCAGTAAGAAGCCCATGACGTTTTAAGTTTTCTAAGGCGATTTCAACTTCAAGCTGATTGATCTTTAATTTTTTGGCAATCCATACTGGATCATTCATAAATCCTTCGCATGTTGTAAGATCTAAAATGGCAATATTAAACCAGTCGTTTAAAATATCGTATTTCCTTTTATCCAGGGGTTTAAAACGATTAAAAAAATCAATACCTTCTGGAGTAAAGTGGTTATGAGAAGATATATCTATTCTCTCATCAGGAAAAAGTGCATTTTTTAATTGCAAGATTCCAATATCATCGAGATCAAGTTGTTGAATAAAATCTTTAAGTCGTTTTTGTGGAAGTGCCTTTTTTCCTTGTAATACATTTGAAACATAGGCCGGAGAAACGTTAAGATCCCGAGCAAGAGCACGCAGTGAATAACTAGGATTGGTAAGTTTTTTTCTTTCAAAATAAAGCTTTAAAATTTCGTGAGGAGAGGTTTTCATTTTTAATTCCCGTGCTCTACTTCTGCAATTTTATCAATACATTTATCAAGATAATCTGTTTCATAGAGCTTCTCGATTAAAACTTGCGCATAAAAATCAATTTTAAGAACATCTTTTTCAAAAGTAAATTCTACAGCTTTGCTTTGGTTGATAAAACCGTCATCCAGCTTAACTTGATCAAGATTGTAACTGATTTCCATATTCGTAATTGTATTAAATACATTCACATGATCTCTGCGTGGATTTATTTTTCTCCAAATTATATAGCGCTTTAAAAGCTGATATTTTAATTCGATCAATTCGGCATCTCCTCTTATTTAAGAAGAGTATATTTCACAACGATATTTTTTCGTTTAAAAACCAAAAAAGAAGTATCAAAGTGGGCGATAGCCCGTCCTTGTCTTAAAAAGGGCGTCCCCGGTTTCGAATTAGTTTTTAAAACATTAGTCTAATTGGTCCTAGACCCTACGTTCTTAGTCTGATAATTCTGTTTCAGAAGCATCGCTTTGCAAAGATCTATACGGCTTATCGTGTTTAAAATGTAGCCCACATGTCATGCGCGTACCAAGTCCTCAGGATTAAAACGGCTCTAA
>JAGOVS010000147.1 GCA_018060625.1 Bacteriovorax sp.
GTCATTGCTTTGAGAGCATCTGCCAATGCCAAAACACGTTTAGATATTTCCAGACAGCTACATTTGAAGCAACCAAATGTATTTGTTTCTTCTTTTTATAGACCGAATATCAATTATATGATCCTTGAGAGAACAGATGAGCTCAAGCAGCTTGATGATTTCATTAAAAAAAATCACGCCAATGAGACAGGGATTGTTTACTGCTTATCAAGAGATAAAGTAGAGCGTATTGCTACAAGTCTCAATAAGCTAGGCTATTTTGCTGTCGCTTATCATGCTGGACTCTCGCAAGCACAGCGAACTAAAAACCAAGAACTCTTTAACACGGAAGAGAAAATCATTGTTGTCGCCACCATTGCCTTCGGGATGGGAATTGATCGGCCAGACGTGCGTTTTGTGGCCCATCTCGATTTGCCCAAGAGCATTGAAAGTTATTACCAAGAGACAGGACGAGCGGGACGTGATGGAAAAGCTTCTAGTGCTTGGATGATTTATGGCCTGCAGGATGTTGTAAAGCTCTCGCAAATGCTTGAGACGACAGATGCGGATGAGAATTATAAAAAGGTGGCCCGTTTTAAGCTCGATAGTATGCTGGCTTTATGTGAGGCGAGTTTTTGCCGTAGAAAATATTTACTACACTATTTTGGAGAGTCAGGAAAAGACTATTGTGGGCAATGTGATACTTGTCTTGTTCCTCCTCTTGTTTGGGATGCCACAGTTGATGCCCAAAAAATGCTCTCGACTATTTATCGCACAGGACAGACCTATGGGGCCGGACATATTATTGAAGTCATCAGAGGAAGCAAAAATGCTAAAGTGATGGAGAGGAATCATCATCTTTTATCAGTATACGGAATTGGAAAAGAAAAATCTAAAGAGCATTGGAGCACACTTCTGCGCCAATTACTCAATCTTAATTATATCACCATTAAGAATTGGGAATATCGAAGTCTTGCTCTCACAAATAAAACTCAAGAGATTTTAAAGGGGGGAGTGAAGCTTGATTTAAGAAAGCAGGAAGAAAACCTCTTGAGTAAAACGAAAAAGGAGAAAAAAGGAAATAAGACTTCTGAAGCCGTTCACGGAAAGCTTGATTTGTTTGATTCACTAAAAGAATTACGCAATAAAATCGCCAAAGAAAAAAATATTCCTTCATACATCGTCTTTAATGATAAGACATTGCATGATATGTGTAGCTTAATGCCACGAAATGAATCAGAATTTTTGCTGGTTCATGGCGTTGGACAAAGCAAGTTAGAGAATTATGGGGACGCATTTTTAGGAGTGGTTAGGCAGTTTCAATAGTTGAAGTATTTGCTCGGTGAAGAGTCCGCATTTATTCCATTCCAAACAAACATGAAATTTGAGTCTCCCTCAGTTCAAAATCTCATAAAAAATCTCAAACGACCGATGATTTATCTATGAAAAAATCATCTGCTTACATACTCATCTCCCTTTTTTTTAGTCATACTTCATTCGCCCGCGAATGTCCTGAAGATATTGGCAAGTATGGTAACAACATTCATTTCCAAGATGTTTCATGTATTTCGGTTATCAATGAAAAAAGGGTAAGTGAAAAAGTTTATCGAACAATTTCGTTGAATGATGAAGGTGTTGTGCAAGTGATGAGTTCCACAAAGGCCGCGACACTTTCGGCCTCAATGGGGTTTAGGGTTTTTTATCTTTTCCCGCTTAGGGCAAAAAGAAAAATTCAATCACATGATGAGTCTCATTTACAAGTCATCCATCCTTCTGGAGTTCAATTTAACTTTGATAAGTTCGGGAATGTCAGTTCACCAGATTTAAAAATGTCGGTTTCTAGTGCGATCAATTTGCAAAATAAAGCAGGTATTGAGATTGAGAGTTTTCCCGAGGGCATTGTCATTGATATTGGTTATCGAATAGGCAAGAGTCCTTCAGAATATGAAAATAAAATGGTGACGATTACAGATAAAAATCAAAAAAAATGCAGTGTCAATAACAACGAATTATTTAAAAAGAAAAAATACGATGTGGAATTTATCTATAAAACGAATGTGGAAATGTATCATTTTCTTGAGAAAAGATGCAAAGGACTCGATCTTTCTGATTTTTTAGATATTGAAAAAGAAAAATTAAAAAATCTCACTCGTTCTTCGACCCTTGGTTCTGCTCCAAGAAAAAGTCCTAAGTTAAATGTAGATGATTCAAAAAGAGAGACAAAAAAGAACTCTGGATCAGAGGTGGAATCAGATTCGATGAGCGATCAGAAAAATACTGGGCGATAATGAAGAATGAGCTAATCCTTATGAATTACGTTTAGAGAATATTAGCCGTTTTCTTTGGACAAATAGTTCTAGTTTTCCGACAAAATCAATCAACAAAAACTCCTTCACAGAAAAAAATATTTTTAAAGCACTCCTCTTGACACTTAAAGAAGCCATATCAATCTAAGAATCATTAATAAGTTCAACTTTTTTTCTTTTATAATTGATAGACAAGGAGACGAAAATGTTAAAAGTAAGCGACCTGATCTTGAAAAATAAATGCAACAAGAAAGCGACGATATCTCCATACTCCTCAATTGCGTCGGCACTCCAGCTTATGGCCGATGAAAAACTAGATGCATTGGCAGTCGTTGATGATAAAAAAATAGTTGGAATAATTGAGAATCATTCTATTTTAAAAAAGTTATATGAAGATAATTCGCTTAATTTGAATAGACCGCTGTTTAATATAATGGAGATGAAAGTGCTGTACGCAACAAAGGATTTTACCCTTGAAGAGTGTATCTCTCTAATGTCGAGTAAGAAAATATTTTTTTTACCAGTCCTGGAGGATGGTGATTTTGTCGATATGATGTCTCTACATGAAATATCCTATTATTTGCTTGAGGATAAAGAATATATAATTGCAAACTTGTCTCATTACATAACTGGCAGCCTTGCTTTTAATGTGAATACTAGCTTACCAAGTAGCGTTCCGGAGAAACTTCTAGATTTAACGAGGTTTAAAGAAAAATATTCAGCTTTGTGAAAAGAGAAGATTCCAGAACTCGGTATAACTAAAATGTAGGGTTCCAACGAAATTACTTCTTTGGAATCCTACAATATGTGTCTGCATAAAATAGTTATTTCTTAAGTCTAATCACCGGTGTATTCTCTTTCGGAATTCCGACATCATGTTCATCAAAATTGCTTGCTTCAGCTCCCGCATGACAGGCCAGGCAATTAGCCTTGCTACCAATGGCCTTTCTCTTATAGACACTCTCAGAAATTTCATCATGTTTTCTTTTAAAGTAATTTGTCTCACTTATTCTGATTGGAGTTTCAGAGGTATTTATTGTTTGAAGAATTTTTTGGCCTCGCTTTGAAAACACTTTATCAGAGCTATTTTTAGCTAAATATTCAAGAACTTCTTTTTTATCCGCTTCAGAGAGACTTGCATCTTCACCAAAATGTTTATCTAATCCATTCATGATTTTTATCCATGATTTCTCAGGCAATAATCCGGGAGGATAGGCCATATGACAGCTTGTGCATTCTGTTTTAAATTTTGTGTTTATGATATTTGAAGATGAAGTTAGCTTTTTGGATTGAAGGTTTTGTGGTATCAACTTAACGGAATGACTCTTGGATTCATGTTCATCCTCGTCATCATCAGTCCAGGCATTCATCGTAAGGCCAATCCCCAAGCTGAAAATAGTTAAAAGAATCCATAAACGTCGTTTTTTTTCATTGCTCATTTTTTTCATGGTGACTCCTTATTTTACTGACATCATATATTTGACGAAATTTCCCTTTTCAAGCACTGTACATTCTCTTTCTAGAACGTCTTTGCAATTGCGCTTGAACCATTTTTCAACTTTGGCCAAATCTGTAAATCGCTCTGGATTAGCTACGGGAGCGATGGGGGCAATCACTTTATTGGCACGAGTGAGACCTTCATTCTTAGGATTAGACGTATGACAGGTCATGCAACTCACTTTATCATTTTTAGAATTGACTCTTTCATTTCGATATAGTTTTTCACCTTCCATTTCGGAGAATGATTTAAATTGAGAATTTGCTTTTTTTGCCAGCAGATTAAAGTTTTGAAGAATTTCTTCATTCGCCAAACAGAAAGAAGGAATACTTAATAAAATAAAAAAAATTTTAATTGTCTTCATCTTCAGATTCTCCAGATTGAGGTTTTTTGTATTGATACCCAGTAACCATGCTTTGAAGGATAGGGAGTTTGTCTTTTCTCTGATGCCATAAGAGCATAAGGATATGGACAAGGCTAAAATTAATAATAAATAGTGAGGCCAATTGGTGGGGATCCTTGAATGAATCCAAAATGGTCATATCGTCATAATAGCTTTCTGCTATGATTCCGAGATCGAATTGTATTCTAGTAAGAAAAAGTCCAGTAATCGTCAGAATAATGAGGGCCACAAATACCAGCAAATAGGCCACAGAAGCAAGAGGATGGTGCCCCCAAGGCCATTTGATTTTAAAATTTTTATTTACTTGAAAACAATTTAGAAAAATCTGCTTCCATTCCTTTATTTTTATGAGATTTGAGAGTCGAGAGTATCGGGGACCTTTAAAAAACCAAAAAATTCGAATGGCCAAGAAGAAAATGAGGAGATGACCAAGAATGACGTGTGCCATCCAGAAACTGTAACTCAATGAACCCGATTCATAGAATAAGTGGGCAAGGTTCGCGGTTAAATAAAGAAGCAATGAGCACCCTGCAATTCCAGCATGAGTAAAACGGGTAAGAAAATCATAAATGTATTTTTTGTGAGTCCCCATGACTTTATAATGGTCTTTTTTTAGGAAAAGGCATGAGGCAAATGTTGTTTGGAGTGGGGCAAATGACCTATTTCAACCGTTAGGATGCGTGAAAAGCTTGCTGCAATAGCTCAAAAAAGACAACTATAGCATAATCGGTCATCGCCAAACCAAATTTTCTATGATAACTCCATGCCTCAGGGCAAATTCAAAAATGTGATGATCTTTGGAGATACGCATGTCTAGAAAACTCAGTTCTATCCTTATTGTTTTTTTATTACTTTTTTCAGCCGTTTTGCTGGCCGATAACTCGATCACCCGCAGGCCAGCACCCAAAAAATTTATCTCAATTTCTCAAGAAGATCCCGATGATGACGTAGCAGATGATTATGATTTGAATTATTTAAATGACGAAGAGAGCAGTTTCATTACAGGACTGGAGACAGTCGTTTGTACGTCAGGCTCATCTGTAAATGTCAGAAGTGAGGATCTTACCAAAATTCTTTTCACGGTTAATAATGAAGAAGCACTGACAGTATTTCAAGGCTGGGGAGAAAACTCTATTATTGGTAATATTAATGGGAAAAACTATACCTTTATAAAAATAGAGATGGTCAACAAAAAAGACAATGAGACTCGAGTGGGTTTCATTCAATCTTCTTTTGTTCAACCAAAATCAAAATGTCCTTATGCTCGTTCTGTAATGACTCATTTAAAACCAGAAGACACAACATTTACAGGTCTAGAAGACCCCCTCTGTTGTCATTTCCCAACTCAAGAAAAAGTGACAACTCCTTTTACGGAAGGAATGCGGGCCTTTGGTGGTCCAAGAAATAAAGGAAAAAGAGCGCACGCGGCGGCGGATTTGTATCGTTATGAGAATGAAGCTCTAATGGCCGTTGCCCCTGGAGTTGTACTTAGAAATCTCTATTACTTTTATCAAGACACTTATGCTCTAGAGGTTTTACATAGTGGAGGATTTGTTGTTCGTTATGGTGAGATGACAGGAGAAAAGGCACCTGATGTAAGCATGGGGAAACAGCTGAAAAAGGGGCAGGTTCTGGGGTATATGGGAAAAGTCAATTCAGGTTGCTGTGAGGCCATGTTGCATTTTGAACTTTTTACGGGAGAAAAGACAGGCTCTTTGACTCGACCGGGGGTGGATATTGGAGGAGTTCTGTTTAATAGACGGGAAGATCTCATTAATCCGACTCGTTATCTTTTAAAATGGGAAAAGGCTTCATTTGAATAAGAAAAAAGTAATCACACTTAGCTTGCTTGTTCTAACGGCCCTTTTTTTTCTAGAGAGAATCGTTTTCATGCCAGTTTTTGGTATAAGTAAAAATGAAAAGACTAGAGTGACGAAAAGTCCACTTGCGATCAAAAAAGAGGCAAGAGGATTGAGTAAGCAAAATGAATATTATCAAAATGAAGATTTTGCCGAATTCAAAGAAGATGAAATTAAATCTCTTCAAGAACTAGTTTTTTTATTAAAGGAGGCAAGTTTAAATCCCCCAATGAAGTTATTGATAGATTCATTAAACACCCTAAAGCTTCAACCAATTATTTTAAAGGATAGAAATGCTTACAGTGGAGAGCTCTCGATAGTTCGAACTGAGGCAACGTTAGAGGGGACCCGTTATATTCACGCTCAATATTTTTCCGAGACAAATGGAGAGGAATTTCTTCAACATCTATCCTTTGAGTTTCGAGCAGGAAAGCACTCTTTTGAATTAGTAAGAAAAATGATAGAAGACGAATTTCAGATAAAGGCAGATCCAGCGGAAGAAAATGCTGATTTTGTT
>JAGOVS010000148.1 GCA_018060625.1 Bacteriovorax sp.
TTTTTTCCTGTAAGCATACTTTCTGCCCATGCCTTAGAGACATAAGGTCTATCAAGGGGGTGAATGGTCTGAATCCACAAATCGAGAAACTTAAAACGAGAATTGACTCCTGTGTATTGTAAGCAGCGCTGATTAGCAAAATTCATTCTGCCAGATGGAGAAGAAGCCCACATCATTTGGGGGATTGTATCAGCTAAAGATTTATAGCGTTCTTCACTTTCTTCAATTTTTTTCTGGAGGTAACGTCTATTCCAATATGCACCACTCCCTTAACTTCATTTGAAATAGGGTCGATGTCTGGAAGATATTCCATCTCCAGATAAAGAGACTCTCCCCCATCATTTGGTAGTTTGAGATTAAAGGAGACTCGCTCGCCAGCATAGGCCTTATCTGCATAAAATTTTAAATAATTAAAGATTTGTTCGTCTTTAATATAATCTTTTCTATTCGTTCCTATTATTCCCGTGAGTGGTACTTTTCCCCATTCTGAATAAGCTCGATTCGCAAATTTATAATTCCCCTGAGGGTCTGTATAAGAAACAAAACTAGGAACCCTATCAGCAATGAGCCTCAATCGCTCACGCTCTTCTTTTAATTTTTTCTCTCCAAGAACTCTCTTCGTTGTTTCGTTTGCAATAACCATAACTCCACAAACATCACTTTCTTCGTTTCTTACAGGACTTAACGAAAATGAAAAATAACCCTCTTCGCATTTATCTCCTCTGTAAACAGGCAGGAGGAAGTCATCATAATGAACGGCCTCTCCCATCATCACTCGAGCAAACATTGGCCGAAGAGTTTCCTGCCAAAGTTCAGGAAAGGCACTCTGTGTACTTTGCCCAAAGGCAATTTGATGAATCTCGGGTTTTAGCAAAAAGCTAAAAGAATCATTGTAAAATTGTGAATATTGCTCTCCCCATGCGATGTACATGGGGGAGCCATTATCTAAAATTAATCTAAGTATATTTTTAAGAGAAGTTGGCCAATCAAAAGGATATCCTAATGAAGTCTCCTGCCAATTTTTGGTGAGCATCAGGGCCCCCATCTTTCCACCATTTCTAAGAAATGAAAGCTGTTGATCATCTACTTTAAGATTCATTTATTGCCTCAAGTCTTATCGGGGTGTATTAAAAAATCAACCTAGCCTTGATTTATACAAATAGCCACAATGTAATTTTGATTTTTCTTAGATGAACTTGAGTTTAAAATGAGTTTAAAGTGATAAGTCACAACGAATATGTTGAATAACGATCTCTATAGATCATTTTCCATTTTGAAAATGATCTATAAACTCCTTCATTTCTGAAAAATTAAAGGGCTTTTTAAAGATCTTTATGAAAGTGGACTCTGGTTCAACAACTAAATCTCCAGTGATAAGAACCTTCGGAATCTTCGCGTCCATTTTTTGAGCAACAATATCGCCAGTGGTATTAGGAAGGCGAAAATCTAAGAAGACAAGATCTGGAGTATTGGTCATTACCTCTTTAATTGCTTCGTCCGGGCTTATAAACGTTTTAATGACTATATCTTCAGATTCTAAGCAGTCCTTGAAGAATTCACAAAGTAGAGGTTCGTCATCAAGATACACGATATTCAGTGGTTTCATTTTAAATCACCTTTGGAAATTTAATCTCAAAACAAGTATGTGCCGAATTTGTTAAAACTTCAATTGTTGCTTTATGTTCTTCAATAATTCCTTTCACAATCGAGAGTCCAAGTCCTGTCCCTTCACCAACTGACTTAGTCGTGAAGAAAGGTTGAAATAAGTTCTTTTGAACTTCTATAGGTAACCCACTTCCAGAATCCATGACCTGGAGAATGACTTTCCCCTCCTCTTCAAAAAGAAAAATCTTAATCCATTTTTCCTGATTCTTTTTAACAGCATCAATTCCATTATTAATGAGATTAACAAGTACTTGTTCAATTTCGATTTCATCACAAAAAATTTGCCCATAAGTTCGGACATCCACATAAACAGGAGTTGCATTTTGTGTTGATTTGGCCGCAGTCAAAACAACGGCCTCATTCACAATACTCGCTAAGGAATGATCTCTAAATTCAACCTTTTCTGAACTCCGAGAGAACTTCCTCAAAGAATTAACAATTTTCGAAATCCGATCTGCTGCTTTTTCAATGGCCATAACTCTATTGTTAAATTTTTCGGGATCATTGATATATTTTGATAAATTCCACGTGGCGCCTGTTATGATTCCAAGCGGATTATTGATTTCATGGGCAATCCCTGCAGACATTTCTCCCAAAGAGGCTAATTTTGAATTATGAAGTGCCTTTGCCCTTTCCTGTTTGGCCAAATTCTCTGCCAACACAAGCTCTGTCACATCTTGGCATGTACCACTTATTGACTCTGTCGCTCCATGAGAATCTTGGCTTGCTTTACAAAATGTTTCTAACCATGAAAATCCTCCGTCAGGCAAAAGGCACCGATAACGCATTTTCACGGAGCCACCAGTAGCAATGCATTCTTCAACGTTTGCGATCCAATGCTTTTGATCTTCTGGATGTATGGCCTTTAGATGACTTTCACGATCTGGAACTCCCTTTCCAGGATCTCTAGAAATGAGCTTGTACATCTGTCTTGACCATTCTACGTTTTGAGTCTTCACATGATATGACCAGCTCCCTATCTTGGCCGATGACTGCGCTTCTTCAAGTAATCACTCAGAGACCTTCTGCTTAGTTACATCAAATCGAATTGCCAAAAAACGTTGTATTTTTCCTTCAATATCGGCCAATGGAGAAATGACTGTTTGAACAAAATAAGCAGAGCCATCCTTTCTTTTATTTTCAATTTCCCCACTCCAAATTTTACCAGATAAAATCGTACTCCACATATTTTTGAAAAACTCTTTAGAATGTTTCCCTGAATTAATAACTCGATGGTCACATCCTAATATTTCATTGCGCTCATATCCACTTATTTTATAAAAATTGTCATTGGCCGTAATAATTCTACCTGCCTTATCAGTGACAACTACATCGGCACTCCTCTCAATAGCTAGAAGAGTCTGGCGAAGTTCATAATCTTTATTTTGATTCTCTGTAATATCTTGAATTGTTCCACGGATTTTAAAAACAGTTCCTTGACTATTAAACTGAGGTTTGCCCACCATCTCCACAAGTTTTGAGACTCCTTTTTTGTCAATTAAAGTAAAAATCTCTCTAAAGCTTTCCCCTTTCAAGCAATTTGAAAGGTAATAATCCATTCGTTCTTGATCATAAGAGCTAAAACAGAGAAGTATAGTCGATCTATTCATTGGGACATTGTTTGAAATTTCATAAATATGATACGTTTCTGCTGTCCAAATCATATCACCAGAAACAGAATCGAGCTCCCACCCTCCAATTTTGGCTATTCCTTGGATATCTAGAGATAAAATTTCTGCTTCTTTGTATTTTGTAATATTATAATTTACACCCATGAAATATAAAGGTTTTCCAAGATCATTTCTCTTTGTAATTTTTCCTCTACTCAAAACCCAAATCCAAGTCCCATTTTCATGACTCAGACGATAGACCACTTCATAAAAATCAGAATGCCCTTCTAAGTATGAGTGCAAATGCTCTTTAATCATTCCCTGATCTTCAGGATGAATTCTACTTTCCCAGGTAGCAAAATCTTGTTTAACATTTTCAAAATTCATTCCCAAAATTTGACACCAACGAGAGTCAAAATAAACTGTATTTTCCTCTAAATCCCACTCCCAACCACCAAGAGCAGCGCTTTCTAAAATATTATCCAGTCGATCATTTAATTTTTGTAACTTTTGTGCCGCTTTATGATAACGATCGACAAAAAAATGCATAAAGATAACCATAATAATAAAGGCACCCAGGAAGTTTGCCACTTGGAAAAACGCCACAGGGAAATCTCTTGGAGTCCATTGAATAGGTACATCCGGCATTGCACCGAAAGAGAAATAGACCCAAGCACTCCCACAAAAAAACATACCCCAAAATATACTGCTACGCTCTTCTGCTTTAAATAAGAATGCCGGCAATGTTAGTGCGGCCAAGAAATAATATTCTATGTTTAATTTCTCATGAATTCCTAAAGGTGTGGCCAAAACATAAAGTAAGCAACTTATAACAAATAACATCTTAGACATTTTTAAATAATTTTTTTCTTTGAAAAATAAAATCACGGGAGTCATAATCCAGGAGGTTGTAATGAGTAAAAATGCTGAAAACTTAGCAGATAGGACTAAATATAAGACTGCATAAATATTTACGTAAATAAAAACAGTAATAATAAATTTTCTAAAATACTCTCTTTCTCTATCTATTGTTTTCATCAAAACCTATTCGACTTTTTTATTTTCCATGATCATCTATTTGATTTTCTTTTCAGGTATCGGAAAACACTGAATACAACTTTACCCGCCTTAAGAGAAAGTCTTTCCCTTTTGTGAAGTTGACTGATCTTTCTTTCTAGAAGATAGAAAGAAAGATTAGTATTAAGAATAAATTAACTCGCAACTTTAAGAGACCGTGAGCTCTCACTGTTGATTTTGAACTTGTTTACTATGGTATTTAATTCCTCACTAGAAAGACCCATTTTTTTGGAGACACCTAAATTTTCTTGAGCAATAACCGAGGTACTCTCGGCCGAGCGATTAACAAGTTCATTACTCTTCCCAATTTTTTCCGCTTCAGATACCGATTGAGATATTAAAAGAACAAATTGTTCGGTCGTTGCGAACTGCTCTTCTGTCGCACTTGCGACAATTTCAGATGACTTCGAAATTGAATTCATGAAGTCATAAATTTTCATAATTGATTGTGCTATATTATTTGATTTTTCAGTAATATCCATAATCTTTGAAGTGATTTCTTCTGCGGCACTTCCTGATTGCTTTGCTAGTTCTTTAACTTCGTTGGCAACTATTGCAAAACCCTTTCCTGACTCGCCTGCCCTTGCAGCCTCAATGGTGGCATTGAGTGCTAATAAGTTTGTTTGTTTAGCAATAGCAGAGATCACTTTAATAAACTCACTGATATTTTTTGAATTTTCAAGCAAGTCCAGACCAAGATTTTTTGCATTATCGACAACATTATTTGCATTATAGGTAATCTGACTTGTCATGCTTGCTTGTTTTGCAATCTCCGCGACTGCCTGTTTCATTTCAAGCGTTGCCTGATCCAATGTCTTAATATTTGAAATAACTTCCTTGGTCTGATTGTTCATTTTCTCTGATAATAGTTTAGTCTCTTCAGAATTACTCCCAAGAGTGCGGCACTTTTGATCTAAATTAATAGATTCCACATCTAATACTCTCGCCATTTGGTTGATTTTGATTAAATCATTTTCAATTTGACTTAAAAATTGATTAATTCCTTTTGCCAATGTCCCAATTAAATCTGAGGTATTAATATCCACTCTAGATGTAAGATCTCCTTTTCCAGCGTCGTGAACGACTTCTAGAATTTGTTCCACTTGCCTCTTTAAAACCTCTGAGCTTTCTTTTTCTTTTAAGGCTAGAATTTCTGCCTTTTTCTTTTCTTCGCTCGCAAAACTCATCGCTTCTTGCGCTTTAAGTTTTTCTTCATCAGCAATTTTTTTCGCCTTTGAGGCTTCATCCAATGCAATCTGTGCAACAGCAGTCTTTTCTTCGGCCTCTTTAAGGGCCGACTCAACTCTTAGAATATTATCCTTAATTTTTTGGGCCATATTTTGTATTGAAAAAGATAAAACACCCAATTCATCTTTTGATTGATCATCAACATGAATTGTATAATCATTATTTTCTATTTTCTTTACGGCATTTACAATTGGACTCAAGCGGCCTGTAATATTTTTTATAAATTCGCGAATAATGATAGCAACTGCTGCAAAAATAAAAAGTCCAAAGATAATTAAAACCATTATAGATCTTTGAACAACTTTTTCACTCTTGATTTTCTCAATCTCTGACTTTGAAGAAATATCATCTCCAAGTTTGCCAAGAACGTCTTCTAACTCACCAAATCTTTCTTCAAAATCTATTTTATCTTTAGCAATGAGATCTTTTGATTTACCATCTGTTGAATCATGAACAAGCTTTTCTGCCATTAAAATATAATCCTCAACTTTTGGAATTGCAGTTGCTGTTTGCGCCTTGATTTCGTCATCAACTTTTAACTGGTTAAAGCTATTAATATACTGTCTCATTAGAGTCGTTTTTTCTTTTAGTTCTGTTTTTATGCTTTCAATCTTTTCCGGCGAGGGATTTTGAGAAATCAAAATGGCCTCTAAGGCAACGGCCCTAAGTCCGTCATGTGCCATATCGACTAAGGTCATGTTCCTAACTGCCGGCACTTGAACCGTCGATAATTCAACGATGGTTGATTTTAAATTTAAAATTAAATAAAGGCTTATCATTAAGAGAAGGGTTATGGAGAAAATGACCATCGTAAAGAGTCCCCATAGCTTTTTATTTAAAGACATGTCATTTAAAAATTTCATTCAAATCTCTCTCTCTTAAAGTACGTTTAAATTGTCCTCCTACCATTCGGTG
>JAGOVS010000027.1 GCA_018060625.1 Bacteriovorax sp.
TCAACTGGACAGGCCTCAGCGGCCTCCTGAATTCTTAAACCATTATCTAAGGGGGCCCCGGAGCGAATTAAACAAGTGGAGTCAGTGACCTCAAAAACTTCTGGGTAAATTCCCTCACAGGCATCACAAACAATACAGCCTGGCTCTATCCAAACCTTTGTCACGGCATAATTCTCTACAGCTGGAGCTGCTGCTCCACCACTGGCCACTCCTGCAAACTCTCCCGCAAAAAGTGGGTTAGAGGCCATCTTTAATTGTTTTGCCGATTTGGGTAGAGGTGGAGAAATAAATGACTTCTCTGGGATTTCGAATCGAGGTTTCTCTTTTTGAACAGAGTCTTTTTCGAGGGCCTCGGTTGCAGACATTTTAGCCTTAGAGCGCAAGTCTTTAAAGCTGGCCCCTTTCATAGAAATAGAATGAGTGACATTTCCCTTAGAAGAACTCACTTCGATCTCAAGAGTAGCGTTATCTAAACCTTTGGCCGATAAGAGCTCTCTCATCACCTCACCCATTTCAATATCACGGGAAAAATCATTTCCAGAAGCTTCAAACTCCCGAATGATATCTACTTGAGTAGGAGTTCCAAAAGGATTAAAAAGATGAAGTCTTATGCGATCAAAGCGAACAGGCTCTGCCCCTTGATCCCACGAAAAACGAAAAGCAAAACCAAGATCTCCATATTGGCTTTTTAGCATTTCAATTTTCGGTTTAACAAAAAGAAAATTAAGAGCGCCCGACAACAAGCTCAAGGCCCCAATTCCCACCAAAAGTCCAATTCCCATTAAGATCGCCACGGCCATGGCAATAAAGGTCGTATTCACAAAAAACTCCTCAAAATAAAACGAGTCAATTAATCAGCTATTGTATGATTTATTTTATCATAAGAATTTAAGATGTTTAGGAAAAAAGTGCAATTGATAATGGAAGATTAAAAATGGGGTGAAGAGCATGAGCATCGACCGGCCTTCCCAGACCTAAAAGTGTGCCGTTCTCGTGATAAACCCATAAATAATTCTCCGAACAAATAAGTTCACTATTGTTGACTCGCCCAAGCTCGGCAAGTCTTAAGCGCTGGCCTTGCACATAACGCTTGGCCTGAGCAAGGTCTAAAACAATATGGTCCAACTCTAAAATCCGATCGAGTGTAAGGGCATTTTCTTCTAATAAAAAAGTCCCATCATTTTTTATAGGCCACTGATCTCGTGGAAGAGCTTGCTCTACCCCAAGACTGCCTATGGCCAATCGCTCAAGTGTCTCTAGAGCGCCCACTCCTCCTAAGAGAGTCGCGATTTCTTCAAAAAGACTTCGCACATAGGTCCCCGATGAAACACTCACCACAAATTCAAAATAAGGGTAATCAAAACGTAAAATTTCAAATGAATAGATCTCTCTTTTGACTTTTTCTTTTTGAATCATTCTTCCGGCCAGAGCATGTTGATAAAGCCTTTTGCCTTCAAACTTGGTGGCCGAAATACTGTGAGGCCGCTGCCAATACTCACCTAAAAATTTTTCCCCTAAAAAATCTTGCAGACTCTCTTTATCGGTCTTTTGCCACTGTGGTGAAATCTCTTGTTTGAGAATTAAGGGAGCAGTGAGATCTCCACTTTCTGTTTTTCCTCCAAAAACCCCAAGGGCCTTGTACGTTTTAGGAAGAAGCTCATGAACATAATCGTTTAATTTTTGGGCCCCTTGGATACCAATGAGGAGCACTCCTTCGGCAAAAGGATCTAGTGTTCCAAAGTGGCCAATTTTTCCAAAATTAAAATTGAGATTTTTTTTATAGTGATGAACAACATCAAAAGATGAAACCCCAACTGGTTTTTTGACATTGAAGACCAGGGGAATTTTTGTGTAGTCCATAAATGAAAATGACTCTATTTTTTATCAATCATTTTCTCGGCCTCATCGGCCTTCATGAGATCCATGATCTTTTTTTCTTCTTCAAACTGATTGTCGTACACAAAACTTAAGGAAGGAACATGTCTGACCTCTAAGACTTTTGCCAACTCTGAGCGAATGCGACCTGTGGCCGCTTCAATGGCCGCTTTGGCGTCCCCGCGTGTGTGAGAGTCAAAAGTATCCCAAGAAATGGTTGCGTAACCATAATCAGGTGAAAGCTCCACTTTCGTGATACTCACTCTTTGCAAGCGAGAATCGCTAATTCCAGTGCGAAGTAGGCCGTTGATTTCATTCAACAGCCTTTCTTCATATTTCTCTTTTTTAAATAAATTTTTCTTTGCCATATAATCTATAAAACCGCTCGTGCTTCTTTAGGGCCAGAACTTGCAACACCTGCTGCATCTTCTAGAGTTCTCTTTTTCTGAATCATTAAATAGGCCTCAAAAATGTCACCTGATTTAATGTCTGAATAGCCTTCAAGAGAAATCCCACACTCGTAACCATTTTTCACTTCTTTCACATCATCTTTAAATCTCTTAAGTGAAGAAAGTTTCCCATCGTGCATGATTTTTCCATTGCGAAGAAGTCTGATATTACATCCTTGAGCAATTTTTCCATCAACTACATAAGACCCAGCGATCACTCCGGCCTTTGGAATATTGAAGACTTCTCGCACTTCTGCTCGACCAATAAATTCTTCGACGAACTCTGGATCTAGAAGTCCTTCAAGAGCTAGTTTCACATCATTGATTAACTCATAGATGACTGAGTAGTTTTTAATATCTACACCTTTATCTTCGGCCATCTTGCGAGCACTCGTCACTGGTCTCATGTTAAAACCAATGACAAATCCACCTGATGTTGCTCCCATTTGAACGTCTGAATCCGTAATCGGACCCACTCCACCCGCAATAACTTTTACTGCGACTTCAGCATTTCCTAAGGTTTCAAGTGCGGACTTAATGGCCTCGTATGATCCTTGAACATCAGAACGAATAATAAGGTTAAGGAATTTTTGCTCCTCACCTTCTTTAGCCGCATTGGCAAAGAAATCTTCGAGTGAAACTTTTTTCTTCTCTGGAGCAGCGGCCAAAAGTTTTCTTTCTTGGATGCGGTTCTCGGCAATTTTTTTAGCTTCTCTCTCATTTTTAACTGTATTGATTCTGTCTCCTGGTGCTGGAGTTCCCTCAAGCCCTAAGATTTGAATAGGTGTCGAAGGTCCTGCATCATTAAGTTGATTCCCTAAATGATCAGTAAGAGATCTTGCTCTTCCGAAAGTCTCGCCTACAACGAGGTAATCGCCTTTTGCAAGAGTCCCATTTTGAACAAGAAGAGTTGCAATTGGCCCTCTTCCTGGCTCAATCTTAGATTCAATGACTACACCTTCAACTGCCGCTTTTGGATCAGCACGAAGATCAAGAATTTCAGACTGAAGTAGAATCGCTTCAAGCAGCTCATCAATTCCTTGGCCTTTTAAAGCAGAAACGTGAACATATTGAGTTTGCCCTCCCCAATCTTCTGGCATCAAATTAAATTCTGTTAATTCCTGCTTAACTCTATCTGCGTTCACACCTGGTTTATCCATTTTGTTAACAGCTACGATGATAGGTACACCTGCATTTTCACAGTACTTAATTGATTCTTTCGTTTGTGGCATGACACCATCGTCACCAGCGACAACCAAAACAACGATATCAGTAGCATTGGCCCCACGCTGTCTCATGGCCGCAAAGGCCGCGTGACCTGGAGTATCTAAAAATGTGATATGTTTCCCACCCTCAACACTTACTGAATAAGCTCCAATATGTTGAGTGATCCCTCCGGCTTCCCCTGAGGCCACTTTGGCCTTTCTGATAGAGTCTAAAAGAGTCGTCTTTCCATGATCGACGTGACCCATAATGGCCACGACGGGAGGTCTTGTAGGGAATTTGCTTTTCTCGTCATCAGAGATGGCGGCCTTACCAATAATTTTTTCCTCATTGAAGGCCTTATCTTCAACTCTATAGCCAAAAAGAGCACAAATATCACTGGCAAGACTTGGCCCAACATAATCAGTTTCTTTTATAAGAAGATTCAGCTTTAAGCTCTCATCTACGAGATCTTTGAACTTAAGACTTAACTTTTTAGCAAGTTCACCAAGTTCAACACCTTTATGAATTTGCACAACACGTTTTGATTCTTTAACTTCAGTTTTTTCCGTCTGTTGAGTTGGTCCCACGTAATCCTTTTTTCTCATGATTTGAGTATAGATCGGTCTGCCTGTCCCACTTAATGTCGTGTACGAACGCAACTCCTCTTCAGCACGAGACATCGTAATGGCCTGTGCCTTACTTGCGATAACTTTTTTACCGGTCATCATGGTCGCTAGACCACCCATGCGTTTTTTATTTTCTTCTTCCTCTCCACGCTTCTTGCTTCCATCTAAATCATCATCAACTGCTCCTGCAACGGCCGGTCTTGGCGTTGTCGTAGCTGGGCGAACACGAGCAGCCTCCTCTCTTTCTTTAGCTGCTTGAGCTTCCTTAAAGTGAGGGTCTTTTGAAGGTGTATAAATAGGTGTGAAACGATGAGGTCTATCAATAGAGCTTTTCTTCTCTTCTACTTTTGGAGCGATCTCAACTTTTTTAACTTCCGCAACTTCTGGCCCTGGCTGACGAACAACAGGCTTAGAGACAACGCGAAGACCACTTGTCGTTACTCGCGTTTTAGTTTCCACAGAAGGTGAATTCGCACTTATTTCAGCATCGATGGAGCCTTCCCCTTCGCTACTTTCTTCAACTCCCTCTTCTAGGATTTCTTCAAAATAAGTTTCGTCCTCTGACTGAGCCTCATGAAACTCTTTTGATTCGCGATCATCATATTCGTGTTCTTGAGAAGTCTCCTTCTCATCCGTCTTTCTTCGTATAACTGTCGCTTTCTTTTTCACCGTACCAGACTTTGAAGAAGAAGCCGCCGCCTTTGCTCCCTCGCTGAGACCTTGAGCTAAAACATCTTCACTCTTTTTTTCAACAACTTTTCTTTCGACAGACTTCTTTTCAACAGATTTCAACTCAGTTGTGGCCACTTTTTTTCTGACCACTTTTTTCTTAGTGTCACCCGAAGACATCGCACTTTCTTCTTTGTCTTTTTTTAAGGCAGAAAGAAATTTTGCAATATCATCATCTGAAAGTTCGGCCATGTGGTTGCGCACATTGAAACCTTTTGTTTTAAGAGACTCAACCAAATCAAGTGGTCCTATCTCTAATTCCTTTGCCAGTTCAAAAACTTTTTTAGGCATTATTAACTCCGTTATTCAAAACTTATTTCAATTTGAAAGCTGCTAGCTCTTCTCTTAAGCGTCTTTCCGCTTCAGAGAACTTATCTTTGCCATCACCTTTATCTTCTTTATGCTTATCCAGAAGGCCTTTATAGGCAGGGACGGCTGAAGCTGAAACCAACTCCTCTTCGTCACTTTCAAGACTGATAGCACCTTGTTCAATGGCATCGTGAGTATCTTTGAGAATCGTCCCAGCATCTGTTTCACTACAATGAACAATTGAAGAAAGCGTCTCTGCATCCATCGCCGCTAAATCCCCAATGGACATAATGCCATTTTGAACCAGCATTTGAGCGCGAGCATCAGAAACCGAGGCAATTTGAATAAGACTCGCAACTGCTTTTTTAATTTTTTCTTGTAATTTTGTTTTAGAAATAATGTTGATTTTATATCCTGTCAGCATTGCAGCAAGTCGCACATTTTGTCCACGACGACCGATCGCTAATGACAATTGATCTTCTTCCACAACAACATCCATTGAATAATTGCTATGATCAACTTGAATATTAGAAATTTCCGAAGGTGCAAGAGCTGCTCTGGCAAAAATTTCAATATCTGAATTCCAACGAACGATATCAATTTTTTCACCTTGAAGTTCGTTGACCACGTTTTGAACACGCGATCCTTTCATCCCAACGCAAGCTCCAACTGGATCAATTTCTTTATCACTCGTATAGACCGCAATTTTTGCTCTTTGCCCTGGCTCTCTGGCCGCTGATTTAATCTCAATATTGCCATCGAGAATTTCTGGAACTTCAACTTCAAATAATTTGACCAGATACATTGGAGAAGTACGTGACAAACGAATTTCAGGGCCTCTGTTCGTCATGACAACTTCAGATAAATAGGCCTGAATACGATCACCTGTTTTAAAGTTTTCTCCAGGAATAAGTTCTTTTCTTGAAAGAACAGCATCTGATTTTCCTAAGTCGACAATGACATTGCCTCGTTCATAGCGACGAGCAATCCCAGTCACCAACTCTCCTTCTCTGTGCTTAAAATCAGAGAAAAGAATTTCTCTTTCAGCATCCCTCACTTTTTGGAAAATAATCTGACGTGCTGTTTGAACGTCAACGCGAGTAAAGCTTGGATTCTCAATGCGAATCCCTAACTGATCTCCAACCTCAACGTCTCCATCAAGATTTCTTGCTTCATTAATAGTAATTTCAATAATAGGGTCTTTAACAGATTCGACAACATGCTTATATTGATAAATTTCAATTTCATCTTCAGCATCATTATAACGAGTTTCGTACTCCCCTTGGATTCCGTACTTCTTTCTGGCCGTCACAAGAAAGGCTTGCTCAATAGCACGCACAACCACTCCCTTGTCAATTCCACGGTCCTTTCCAAGTGTCTCTATCATTCTTCCTAATTCTGAGAAATTCATTTCTACCTGCCTACTTAAACAATTTCATAGTTAATGATTATTAAAATCTGTTTCTAAATTTGCTTTTTTTATCTGTGAGTAAGGCACTTCTACCTTTACCCCTTTTGCATCGACGATAATCCCCTCATCACTGGCCTCTAATAGCTTCACTTTAATTTTTAAATTATTGCGAAGTACCTTAGGAAAATCAGGATAAAGAGTCTCATCAATTTTTTTATTCAAACCAAGAGTGACATCTTGACCTTCTACGCCTTTGAAATGGGTGATGGCCGTGAGATTTCTAAAAAGCCCTGGTGAAGAAACTTCCAATGTAAAGTTATCTGGGATCCACGTTTCACTTTCCACGTAAGGATTAAAAGCACGATCCACTTTCACACAATCATCTAGAACGGCCGTTTTGGTTTCTGGATTCATAATATAGAGCTTGAGCTCTCCAGAAGGAGCACTCCACTCGAGATCATACATCTCTAAGCTTAAATCACTTAATATCTTAGAAGCAATTTCATGAAATTTTAATTCTAAACCACTTCTTGGACCGCGAAGAACCATTTGTTAGGACCCTTTTATAAAAAAAACAAAAAAAAAGGGCGGAATTAAAAAATCCACCCTTGATATTTGTATAATATTTTCGGCGATAGACACTTTCTAAAAAGCTTAATGAGAACCATTAAAAAGTGACTACGCGGCTACTATAACAAAGTTTTAGGGATTTGCAAACTTACTTGAGAAGAATCTGAAAACAGGGCGCGGTGCGCCGTCGATAAGATTGATATATAAGTGCCTATTTATTAATTTAAGTGCTTGAGCGATTTAAGAGAATTGGTGGTCGATGAAGATAACAGGGCGATTCTTTGGAATATTATTCTGAGCAGGTTTACTTCATCAACAGCTAGAAAACTTTCCAAATTCTTGAAGAGCCTTTTCAAGCTTTCCAGCACCGCATCTATATTTTAAAATCGAGACTTTCGAATTACAACTTGAGTACTTGTCAGTTGGTTGGATATAGTTCGATGACTTGAAGAAAAGCATAATCTATTAATAAAGTGCACGTTTTTTAATAATTCCACCTCTAATATCGTTTATACTCTGATAAATGATGAAAGCATTTGGGTCCAATCTATCCACTTCGACCTGCAGTCTTCCAATTTCTAATCGAGTCATTGCTGAATAGAGGATTTCTATTTCCTGTTTTTCATCTATCTTTTTTGTAAATCCTCTTTTGCCTAAATATATTGTAACGCCACGTCTTAATTCATTAGTGATCATTTGCTTAATCTCATCATTTTTTTCTGAGATAATAGTCACTCCTATATATTCTTCTATTCCATTAATTACAAAATCGATCATTTTTGCAGCAGTAAAATAAGTTACAATTGAATAAAGTGCCGGCTCCACTCCCAAAATAAAAACAGCTGCTGAAAAAATAAGAATATTCATGATCAAAATAACATCACCAACTTTGATTGCAGGTGTGTTTTTACTAACTAATAATGCTACGATCTCGGATCCATCGAGTACGGCTCCTCCCCTCATTGCAAGACCAATTCCTGCACCAATAAAAAAACCTCCAAATAAGGCAGTTAAAAGTTTATCTGGAGTCACATCTGGAAAAGGAATCACTGCTATTGCAATTGACAAAACTAAAATTGAAAAAATACTTTTAATAACAAAAGTTTTTCCAAGTTGACGATGACCGAAAATTATAAAAGGTAAGTTTAATAAGCATAATAAAATCCAGACAGGAAATCCAAAAATATTATTCAGTAGCATTGAAACGCCAGTTACACCTCCATCAATAAAATGACTTGAAACAAGAAAACCTTTTATTCCAAAGGCCGCGCTAAGACTACCAAGAATTATCAGAGTTATACTTTTCATTTAAGCATTATCCTTATTTTTTTATCATCTTAACAAAAATTTTCTCTATAATCACTAAAGAAATAGCTTATAATCAATCCAGGGGAACTAGAACAAATCAATTTGTCATAAAAAAATAGATTAACGTTGGCCAGTGGATAGAATTTATTCGCCATTACTTATAGAAGTTATTTCTTGTCGGAAATAGTCGGTTGCAAAAAAACTACAATTTGCTAAACTTAAAAAACTGGTCGTCGTTGATCCGAAACTTTGCAGGCTGCGTTTCATCGACGACCAGAAAACTTCCCAAATACTTGATTGGCCTTTTCGGGCCCATATCAAACTTCTTGGCAATAATTAAGGAATCAGTGACCGGTCCGATTAGAGCTTTCGTTGATAATTAGAGTTAGATTCAAAAACTTATTGTTTAATTTTTGATGCCAAAATCGTTATCATTAATGATTCATTTGTCTTATCATCGTCCATAGTAATTGTAGCTTTGGTGTCATAGACCGTAATGACTTTAGGAGAAGATAAAATAACTTCCTTCCCATCTTTTATTTCTAGTATTTTTACATCAAACAATAATTCAGATGGTGAATTGGCTTCAGTAAATGGAAGTGATTCTGTCACTTTGATCTTTAATTTTAAAGTATTACTGTCTTGAAAAGGAAGCGAAAATTCTTTTCCAAGTGCTGCAACTAAAGAAGATGAAGTATCTTTTGTCGAATTACCTATTTTCATTCGAGAAGTAATCTTTAAATCGATATTAGAGGAATATGCTGCTAAAGAATAAAACATCAATACGAAAATCATTTTTTTCACTATAAGTACCCTTGTGAACGTGCTTAATTTTATTTAATTCTAAGAGCGCGTCTAAAAAATGACAAGAAATTAAACTTAATGATTAAATCGTCCCCATCATCATATGAATTATTCGTTTCAAATGCTCAAAATCATCATTTTCGGGTTTGTTTCGAAAGACCAATGCATTGATCACAAAAACAAAAATCCCATTTCAGCGCCGATGGAATAATAACTTTAATTTTGCTATTAGGTAATACGGCCGTGCCGGCATTTGAAAAATGAAAAGTGCCGCTGGTATTTTCACCAATTTTTAGATCGACTCAAATATTAATCCTCTGCCTTCAGGGTCTTTAATTTTAAAGTAGAACTCGTTCCCACTAATTATTTTAATGCCCGCTTGCTCTAAGCGTATCTTGAGGATAGAAAAATTTTCTACTTTAAAAACAACAGTGCCTATATCGCTTCTATCGTTATCAACTTCAAAGCACAATAAGACTCCGCCGATATCATAATTGACATAAGTTTCAGAGCAATCTGGTAACTCGATGCCATTTTTTTCATATGAACCAAATGTAAGTGCTAATTTATTTTCATAAAAATCTCTTAATTCACTTAAGCGATTAGAATGAAAAATTACTGAATTTAATTTCATAAAAATAATTTACCAGAACGCAGAAAATAGATCAATTTTTATGAGTTTTGGAAAATTAAAGTTAAGTAATCGTTATTTGCCTTTAATCTTAAAATAAAAAAAAACGAGGATTTCTCCTCGTTTACGCTGAAGTTTGTGTCTTTCGAATCACTACTTAATAATTTGACTAGTGGTTTTTCAATTACGCTGCCTGTTTTATTTTTGCCTCAACCGTAAGCCCTACCGCCTCAAGTAGCTTTAAAACTCTATCAATTGTTACTTTTTGGAGGCTCCCAGATAAAATCCCTGTAACGGCTGAACGAGGAAGACCTGATCTGTTCGCAAGTTCCAAATGAGTAAGCTTTTGTTTTTCTGTGGCCTTTAAAATTGCAGAAATGAGATCCGCTTTTAAAGTAGCCTCAAGACTTCTAGCTTTAGAGATGTTCAGTTTTTTTGCCAAATCTGATGATGTTGTTTTTTTCATTTAATGATCCTCTTCAATCGTTCCTTAGCAACGTCAATATCATGTTGAGGTGTCGCTTGAGTTTTCTTTTTAAAAGCGTGGATAAGCCATATGTGTACATCCTCAACTATAAAATATATTACTCGGTAAATACCCGAGCGATCCTTGAATCGAAGTTCGTGTACACCTTTCCCAATGCTTGGCATTGGGCGAGACAAAGGCATTGAAAGTTTATGCCCTCGCTCTAAACGTGTAATAGCATCGGCCAAGTCCTCACGAACCTCGTCTGGCCAATTTAAAACTTCTTTGTGACATTGTTTAATAAATTCAATTGCCATTCCTCGATGGTCTCATATTTAAGACATATTGTCAATTGTGAACATTTAAGTTACTTCAAGCTCTTGAAATTCAAAACAAAAAATTAATCGGTAATTAGTGGCTTAAAGTTAAACTTACTCAACATCAACGAAATAATCAAAAGCGAACCCACCAATACTTGCGGCACTGTTAGGAACTACAACTCTTGTTAGGTTGTTAACTTTACAGCAGAATCTTGAGTTTTTAGAGTATATGTGTAGATGTCTGATAAAAAAGAGTCTAACTCATTTATAAAAAGATCACCTGGTATCTATTGCTCGACAACATAAACAGTGAAACTCAATGCCAGCAAACTCATGAGAATAAAAAGTTTCATTAAGTACCCCTGATGATAAATTAGTGGCCAAAGATACATGAATTGTTTGTCTTACGAGTTAGAAGCTACAAAAAGAGCGCAAAGAACGACGGAAATATTCATTTGTTCAAGTACTAATCCCCGCTCAAATTACTCTTTCAAGATTCGAATGAAAGCTTCCGACAATGTGAGAATGAAGTTTAATCACTTATTAATTTTAATCTCCATTCTTTTCTCAATCTCTGATCGATCCTACTCTCAATCATCCCGACCCATTGGGAGTACAGACAGTGGTCATCTGATAAACGCTGATTGCCTTCCAGAAACAGGTGAAGGCTATATGCAACTATTCAGAGATGTTGAACGGATATGGGGAACGATGCCTCTGATCGACATGATTCAAAAGTCTGCCGCTGATTTAAGCCGTATGTTCCCTAAGCGAGACAGGCTCCAGGTGGAAGAGATGAGTGCGAAAGGTGGTGGGCGAATCGACGGACATAAATCGCACACAAATGGTCTCGATGTTGACTTAGGTTTTTTCAAGGCCGATGGAATAGAACATGATCCTGTCGCAAAAAAACAACATTATGCAGACCCCATGGTGATAGACGGTAAAGTTTCTGCTAATTTTGATATCGAAAGAAACTGGGAATTCATGAAGGCCCTACATAGACATGGTAATGTTCACAAAATTTTCGTCGATTCTGTATTAAAAAAAGAATTATGCAAGTTTGCTAAATCGAAGAATGATTACTCAGGCAACATTCAGGTGCTAAGAAGTTTACGCCACGAAATCAATCATGCAGACCACCTGCATGTCCGTCTTCGTTGTCCGGCCAACGAAAAAAAATGTGTGAATCGGCCTGATCCTCCCGCCGGATCCGGCTGTTAGCAAATGCCATTACCTTTTTGCTTTGGATGACGACGAAAATGGATCAAAGTGGAATGGTTCGTACATAATTGAATTTACTTTAAGTCCTACTTAATCAGTAATAACTTGTTGAAAAAAAAATGAGTTTTGTTAAGATTAAAACTGGCGGTTGTTGAAAAAAACTTGCAGGTTGTCTTCGGCCGCCAGAAAACTACTCAAATTCTTGATGAGCCTTTTCAGGCCTTCTAGCACACATCCTATAATATAATCTTGAAAGGAAAATTTAAGTCAGTGGATATTTCAGATTTGAAACTTAATGATTAAAAACGATTCTCATTCCCAACATTTTATTGCTTGCTCAAATTCAATTCTCAGCATTTCTCGTCATAATAATGGCCGCTCTCTTTTCACCATAAAAATCTTTTTTCCGATGAATCGCTTTAAAACCCGCGCCAAGATATAGTCTTTGAGCGGCCTCATTACTCTCCTCCACTTCTAAAAAGAATTGCGAAAAACCATTCTTTTCTAAATGTGTAATTGCCGTATTTAAAAGCAATTTAGAAAGACCAATGCCTCGATAATTCGGATGAATGACAATTTTAAGCAAATGAGCAAAAGCATCTATGGCATTTTTATCGAAGAGACAAAAACCTGCTATTTTATCCTTTTTTTTTATGAGAACTAATAAGCGATCCTGTTCGAAAAATAATTTTTCCCAAGAATCCAAACTCCACGGAGTTGGAAATAAATCGCGGTCGAGTTCAAAAAGAGCAAAGGCCATAACACTTTCAAAAGTTTTATGGCCTTCAATGAGTATAAATGAATCGGGCATTTAAGATTAAACGGGAGAGCTTAAATCAACATTTCCAATTGATCGCTCTGAGTTTGTCTTAACTTCCATATGGAAGCGAATTTTTGCCAATGGATTAAAAGTGTATCCATCTTTTCCACGAATAATATATTTTCTATTCGTATCAGCATCATCTGGTTCAATGAGTTTTCTTAAGCGAGAAACACTCGTATAAATAAGCTTATCGTGAATAAGTGGATTGTATTCATCCTTCCAAATCATTTTTGCCAATTGTTCTTTATCAAAATAGGTTCCTGGATTTTTTGATAAGAGAAAAAGAATTTCTAAAAGAACAAAACGGTGTTTAAAATCGATCGTTCCTAATGAGCGCTCGACAATTTTTCTATTCGTACGATCAAGGTAGAGATCGACAGTACTATCGTTAACATCTTCAATTTCCGCTTCAATGAGATGATTTAAACGTCTAAAAACCGTTATATCAATCGATTCCTTGGCCAAGTGAAACATGTTCAGTGAATCTTCAAAATTGCCAGACTTCTTAAGAGCAGTGGCCTTTCCAAAAAGAATATAACCAAATAAATTCCAACATTTTTTACTCTGAAGATATTCGTTGGCCAATTTGTAGTAATTCAGTGCTTTGTCATTTTCATTGAGTTCAATAAAAATCTTAGCGTAATAAGTATACATGGCCCCTGAGAGATAAAATTTCTTAATGATCTTTAGAAGATCATTAAGCTGATCAAGAAAACGAAGGGAGAGCTCAAAGTCTTTGCGGTAAAAAGCATTGGTGGCCAAAGAAAGTAAACATTTTGAGAGTAACTCGGGCTCATTTTCTTCTGATGATTTTTTATAGGCCAGTTCAAAATTGGCCTTCGCTTCTTCAAAATTTCCACAATAATTCTTCACAACCCCAAGATTATAAAAATACTCAGAAGTAAGCGTGGGAAGTGCACGACTTAAAGCATCCATCAGTTTTTCACTTTCGTGAATATATTTTTGTGCTTTAGCATCGTCTAATTTTTCAGAGGCCAATCGAATAAGAAAGCCGTAGGTTTTAAGAACTGAGAATCCATCTCTGATCGGATCAGCAAAAGAGAGGGCCTTGACAAAAGCTTCTTCTGCTTTATCTAGATCTGCCTTGTCATAATAAACTTTTCCTAACTGGTAATAAGACTTACCGATGTCAGAATTGGTAATCTCTGCTCCGTTTTTTTTGATCTCATCTTGAAAAAGCCCAAGAGCGGGATGACCTTCAGATTGCACTTCCGTCATTCCAAAATCCAGAGTCGATACCATAGGTGTTTCTCCCAAAAAAATTTTCTGCTTCTCTTGCTTTTTTAAAAGAAGCTCAAAAGTCATATCACGGGCTTATTTGAGCGTCAAAAGATCAAAGTAAGATTTTTTTAAAAGTAAGATTCAACTCGTTGATTTATAAAGGTGGCACTGTTATTCTTAGTGGAGAAATTTTCTTTTTCCTTACTCTTTCGGAGACTTACAATGGCCAAATATGACCTCGACACGATTCGTCACTCAACTGCACACCTTATGGCCCAAGCCGTAAGTCGCGTTTATAAAGATCAGAATCCCCAGTTTGGCATTGGCCCGGTCATAGAAAATGGCTTCTATTACGATATTGACTTAGAAGCAAAAATTGGCGACGACGAACTTGCCCTGATTGAAAAGACCATGATGGATATTATTGATGAGAAACTTGCCATTACTCGCAAAGTTTTTACCAGAGACGAATCAATAGAATTTTGGAAGAACAGAAACCAACCACTAAAAGTTGAAGTGGTTTCAAGCATTCCGGCCACAGAGGAAATCTCCTGCTATCAACAAGGGGATTTCGTCGATCTTTGTCGTGGTCCCCATGTTGAAAACACTGGGCATTTACCCAAGTTTTTTAAACTCCTTCACACCGCAGGTGCCTATTGGAAAGGAGATTCAAATAATAAAATGCTTCAACGAATTTATGCCGCTTCTTTTACAACGAAAAAGCAGCTTGAAGATCATTTACACTTTTTAGAAGAGGCAAAAAAACGAGATCATCGAAAGCTAGGAAAGGAGTTGGAGCTTTTTCACTTTGAAGCTGTGGCCCCTGCTTCTCCTTTTTTTATGCCTAAAGGTGCTGCTGTTTATAACGAACTCGTCTCTTTTATGAGACGAATTTACGTGAAATACGGCTATGACGAGGTCATCACTCCAATGCTTCTCGATTCCGAACTCTGGCACACGTCAGGACACTATGCTCATTACAAAGAAAATATGTACTTCTCGCAAGTTGATAAAAAAGAATTTGCTCTAAAACCCATGAACTGCCCATGCCATATGCTTATGTTTAAGCACTATAAATATTCTTATCGCGATTTACCAATGCGATATGCTGATTTTGGGCGTCTTCATCGCTATGAAAGTGCTGGAGCAGTCGCAGGACTCACTCGCGTGCGCTCCTTTTGTCAGGACGATGCTCATATCTTTATTCAAATGGAAAACATTGAATCAGAGATTATAAAATTAATGGAAATGTTTTTTATATGCTACGACCATTTTGGATTTAATCAAATCAAAATTGGTCTCTCAACTCGTCCTGAATCAAAGGCCGGTGACGATGCCACTTGGGATAAAGCGGAAGCTGCTCTCAAAGGAGCACTTGATAGAACAGGGCATGATTATCACATCAATGTAGGTGATGGGGCCTTTTATGGGCCAAAGATTGACATCCAGATTGCTGATGCCATTGGAAGATGGCATCAACTTGGGACAATCCAACTTGACTTCCAACTGCCAGATCGCTTTGATTTAAAATACACTAATCAAGAAGGAAATGACGTACGCCCTGTTGTTATTCATCGTGCTCTTCTGGGTTCACTCGAAAGATTCATTGGCGTTTATCTCGAGCATATTGCAGGTGTTTTTCCTTTTTGGCTGGCCCCTGAACAAGCAACAATTGTTCCTGTTTCAACTGATAAACATCTTGAGTTCTGTCAATCTCTGGCCCTCGAATTAAGAGATCTTGGTTTAAAAGTGAGAGTTGATGAACGAAATGAAACCATGGGATACAAAACGCGCCAGATTCAACAATCCAAAGTCCCTTTCATGATTGTTATAGGTGATCGTGAAATGGACAATAAGGCCGTTAGTCTTAGAGCTCACGGTGAAGCAGGATCAAAAAATCTATCGATTGTTGAATTAAAAGATCTTTTTTTGAAACTTAATGAAGAAAGAGTTCCTGCAAAATTGCGCTAAAAAAATAATCATATTGGGGCAAACACTTGCCCCAATACTTCGTCAAAGGATTGGCCATGAAAAAAACTATTTTGCTCCTCTGTGGAGGTGGCGGTACTGAGCATGATGTCTCCCTAGTCTCCTCAAAATATATCCATAAAAATCTAAGCGAAATGGGCCTCTACAACATTATTAAAGTTGAAATTGGAAAAGATAAGCTTTTTAGAAAATTAAAAAAAGACGACAGCTACGGCGAAATTGTCACCATGAACTTTAATCGACAACTCATTGGTTCAACGACTGAGGATATCCATCTTGTCGTCCCCTGTTTTCATGGGCCGCCTGGTGAAACGGGCGAGATTCAAACCTTTTGTGAACTCATCGGCCTTCCCTATATAGGTTGTGGACCTGAGGCCAGCCTCATTTGTTTTAATAAGGTCACGTCTAAATTATGGTTTGATGCCCTCGACATTCCCAATACACCATTTGAGTTCTTATCTAGTATGGAAGATATTGCACGCGCGCATCTTTTTTTTGATCGCCATGGAAAAATTTTTGTCAAAGCTGCTTCACAAGGATCAAGTGTTGGATGTTACCAAGTCTTCAAAAAAGAAGAGCTTGATGCTGCCCTACTCAACGCCTTTAAATACTCAGAATACGTTCTCGTTGAAAAAATGGTTAATGCCCGTGAATTAGAGATTTCAACTTACGAATATGATGGGGCGATTATCGCCACAGTCCCAGGAGAAATCAGATGTCCAAGCAAGTTTTATTCTTTCGAAGAAAAGTATGACCCAAACTCCAAAACAACCACTGAAATTGTTGCCTTGAATCTGCCTGCTGAGGCCATCGAAAAAATGCGTTCCATGGCCATAAAGGTTTTTACGCATCTAAAATTGCGCCATCTTTCACGCATCGATTTTTTCTACACTGATGAGGGTGACATTTATTTAAATGAAATAAACTCCTTTCCAGGGATGACCCCCATTTCGATGTTTCCCAAGATGATGGAGAACAACGGACATTCATTTAATAAATTCTTAAAAGACATTATTGCTAAAAATATTTTGTAAATGATTTAAAATTGAGAAGAGGCCATATGAAGTTACCCTTAATTAATGCACAAGACGCTACTTTCGGTGCGGACATTTTAAAGCATTACTACGCTAATAAAATGATTCCTGCTGAAAAAAAGACTTATATGACGAAGCTTCGCGACAGTATCGGCCCCTACTTGGGAATTGAGGCACCGGACGGAAGTACTCACTACCTTCTCGATGCAGCTTCGCAAATTGCCACTTTAGGACATGGATTTAACTCGTCTGTTTTTTTTGGAACAACCCAATTTCTTGAAAGCTGGATGAATGATTCAACCACTAAAGAATTTAAAGAAATGAGAGGAGCTTTCCAAAATTTTTTCCAAAGAAAACTTAATTGGAAAAAGGCCCATTTAACTTTTGTTCACTCTGGAGCAGAGGCCAATGAAGTGGCCCTAGGTCACTGTTACAAAAGAAGGGTTCACCAAGAGGCCAATCGCGTTCTCGCTTTTGAAGGCTCTTTTCATGGACGCATGATGATTACACTTTCAGCGACCTGGAATAAATCAAAGCGTGCTCCTTTTGAGTGGAAAAATTATCTTGCAGAATATGCTCCATATCCTGAACTTGAAACAAGCGAAATGAATGTCGAAATTCCAAAAGATTGGAGAAGTATTTGGAATGAAGCTTCTCTCAAAGATTTTGTGACACCGATAGAGTGGCAAAATGAGGAAATGATTAAAAAAGAAGTAAACTCCTTAATGGCCGTGCGAGAGCAACTCCTCACTAAAAAAATCTTTGCCATCTTAATTGAGCCTATGCAATGCGAAGGTGGCGATTGCTATTCATCAGATCGCTTTCACACCGCTTTGTTATTAATGGCCAAAACATTTAAAGTTCCTGTTATTTTTGATGAGGTGCAAACCGGTTTTCATTTGGGTAAAGAATTTTTCTGGCATCGCCAGTTCAATTTACGCGGTCTCTGCAATGAGCAATTGAACCCTGATTATGTCGTTTGCGCCAAAAAGGCCCAAATTGGAATCATGATTAGTCATCACGAGACAAAACAAGTTTTTAAAGGCGAAGAATTCTCTGTTGCCTCTGCCTTTAGAGGATATGCCCATGCCCTTAGTTTAGATCAATGCCAATCTGCCATTATCGAACTTGAAAAACAGATGCAACCTCGATTGCAAAAACTTTTAGCTAAGTACCCTTCTTTTATTTCCAGAGCTCGAAGTAATGGTCTTGCATTTGCTTTTGATATCCATGATCCGGCCCTGCTTAATCAATTTGTCGACTTGCGCTTTAAGCACGCTCTCCTTTATTATCCTGCCGGCTCAAAAACACTGCGTTTTAGACTTAACACTGCTTTCAAAGATAAAGATTTAGATTTTCTTTTTGATCGCTTAGATTCTATATGCCAAGAGTTATTCCTCAGTATTCCCCCAACTCTCCCCACACATGTCGAAACAGATGCAAGTGAAGCTAGCGAGAATTACGAGTGGCATGAACTTCTCATTCAGACAAAATGTGAAAAAGCGCTTGGAAAAAAGATCAATACTAAGCACATCTTTGAAAAGATTGAAAAACTCATCACTCAGAAGTCGGACGTTCATCTTATTGAAATTTCTGCTCAAAATTTTTTAACTTACAGACAAGATATTATTAATCTAGAAAAAAAAGTATACGAGCCTGCAAGACAAACCGATATCGAAAAATTTGAACACACTGTTCTCAATCACAATTCCATTTGTCTGGGTGTTATCAATAATGGCAATCAGCAATTAGTCGGTATCGCATTTGCTGGTCCCTTAAAACTCTACCCGCTTGAGCGCGGGGTGCGTATGGACCCCTATTATGAAGAAGACAGCTCCCTTTACATGTTGGATGTAACCATTGATCCCTCCATGCAAGGAACTGGACTTGGGCGAACACTTAAATATGCACTTTCGACCATGGCCCTTACAAAAGGTATAAAACGCATCCAAGGAAGAAATCGCGATCGTCTGGCCTCTGCAATGATTAATATCAATATGTCTCTCGGGGCCATTGAGCAAAATTACATGCGAGAAGATTATCCAGACTTCGAAGCCTACAGAGATGTTCTTTATTATACAACCAAGGCCGATTGGAAACGGCCCGCTCTACACCTAAGTAGAGCAACAACGATCCCACTTTCACTGCAAAGTTTGACTAAAAAATATATTCATGAGCAAATGCCTTTTGCTGTTAACAAAGTTTGTCTCTCAAATTTTGTCAGTGAATACTTCCTTAAAGGAGTTAAAGAAGTTATTGAGGCTTTGCCGGCAGGATTGCGCCATGCCTACACCTGTTCTGGGCAATCGGAATGCACTGACAAAGTCGCCAAAACTCTTTGGGTTAAATCCAGTGATCACATAAAAGAAAATCATATTACCCGGATGATGACTTTTAAAAATCATTTTTTTGGGAATGGCTCTGCACTTGCTCGCTCACTAAGCCTGGAGAGCGATCCATACTTTGAAGTCACAAAATTGGCAAATCCTAACGAATACAATTATCAAGATCTTCTCAAAGAGATTGAGAGTGAATTTGCTCGCGGACTTTATCTTGCGGTCTGGGTAGAGCCCGTTTTGCAAAAAACAATGGAGAAAATGCCTTATGAATTTCTCCGAGGTTTACGCGAACTTGCGACACTCCATAAAGTGGCCTTGGTCTATAATGAAACTGCTTCACAATTTTTTCGTTTTTCTCATAAAAACTTTTTTGCCTCATCATTTCCAGATATCACTCCTGATGTGGGACTGGTCTACTTTGGTGGACAAGCAGGTATGACGTTTGCCAACGAACATTATTTTCTTGAACAACCTCTGATGATGATAAGTACTTGGGATGGTGATGAATTTTCATTTAATTCTTATCATCATGTTTTTTCTGAAGTCATGAAAAATCCTCATGACTACAAAGAAACGGCCAAACTCTTTCACGATAAATTAGTCGATGAACTTTCCCGTTATGCCATTGACAGCATAAAAATTGAAAATGGATTTGGCCATTTCAAAGGTTCTATCCCTGCTTCAAAAAGTAAAATGTTTGTCCACAATGGTGAGCACTATATTGTTTGCCCATCATACGATGCGATGAAGGAGTATCTAAACTCATGAGTACCAATTGCCAATTCCCCTACATTATTTATCCTAAAAATAAATCACCCAAAGAATGGGGCCATGCCCATGGTGAAGAATTCAGAGTGGCCATCAAGGAGCTGGCCGATATTCGTCGCTCGCTCATGCTTGCCAAAAATCCTGCTCTTGCCAAAAAACTTGATGATCTCGCCCTCGAACAGTTTCACTTTTCAAAAGATTTCGCTCCTGAGATTGCCCAAGAAATAGAAGGAATTGCCCAAGGGGCCAATCTTTCTCTCACTGATTTAGTCATCCTCAATAACTATACTGATTTTAGAGATATTACTTTGCCCGAAGAGGGATGCTCTAGCGTTCATGTGCAAACCCCCTCGGAAGTCCTCTCTGGGCAAACCTGGGATATGCATCGCTCTGCTAAAAACTACATGTGCCTATTGCATGTCCCAAAAACAGATGATCATTCCGCCCAACTTATCCTAAGCCTGGTGGGCTGTGTGGGCCTTATGGGTGTAAGTGCACACAATACTCTTATTGGAGTTAATAATATTAATACTACCAATGCAAAGACTGGTCTTATTTGGCCTGTCCTTGTCAGAAAAACACTCCAAGGAAAGTCTTTGGGTGAGATGCGCTCCCTTTTATTGTCGGCCCCAGTGACTTCCGGACATAATTACTTGATCAGCTCCCCTGAAGGTGGCGAGCATTTGGAGGTGACCCCATCTGTATCTGAGAAAGTCTCTGCACTTGCTCGCGGCCAAGTTGGTGGCATTTTTCATACCAACCATTGTATGGGATTTGAAATTGAGAAATTAGAAGACAAACAATCAATGAGCTCCACGACTCATCATCGCTATGAGCTTCTCTGTCAAAAAACACATAAAGTTAATGACCTTGAGGATTTTAAAAATCTTCTCACCGATCACGACGAATTTCCAAAATCAATTTGCTCGCATTTTGAAAATGGGGCCCAAGACCCTTCCTTTACTTGTGGAGGCGGGGCCAGCGACCTAAAAAGAGGCCGACATCTCTTTTGGCGAGGATGCCCGGCCCACGATCAAGATTTTAAAGAATATGAATTTATTTTGGATGGATCAGATTTTAAAAAATTAACCTAAGAGAATATACAATGTCACAACTTCCTTACTATATTTCCTGGAGTAAACAGCGCGATGCCGCTCAATTTGAAATTCAGAGCGTAGAGGGCGTAAAAATCAAGACGACATCTGGCATGGAACTCATTGACCTTTCTTCGATTAGTTATCAGGCCCACTTTGGTCACAATCATCCGGTCATTATAAAACATATTAAAGATCAACTCGACACCATTCCCATGAGCTCTCCAAAAGGCATTTACCCTCATAAACTTGAGGCCACCCAAGCCTTGCTCAATTATATGCAAATGAGTGATGGCAAGATTTTCTATACAACCAGTGGGGCCGAAAGTGTAGAAAATGCCCTCAAGATGGCCCGCGATATCACTCAAAAAAAAATCGTTCTTGCCCGCCAAAATTCTTATCATGGCGCTACCCTTGGGGCACTCACTGTCACAGGGGATTGGAGAAATCCGCTACATCAAACTCCTCAGGACTGGGTGGTGCGTATTCCGGAACCCAATGAAGAGAATGCCCTAAAAAAGACAAGAGACATTATTTTAAAAAACCCTAACAACATTGCTGCCATCATCATCGAAACAATCACCGGTGGCAATGGAGTCTATGCGGGAGATATCAATTGGTGGAGTGGATTGAGAGCTCTTTGTGACGAATTTTCGATTATGCTTATCATGGATGAAGTTGTCTGTGGTTTTCATCGTACGGGAAAGGCCTTCGGATACATGCATTACGGAGTGAGTCCTGATTTTGTCTGTCTTGCCAAAGGAATAACTGGAGGAATGATTCCTTTTGGGGCGGTATGGACCTCCCCAAAAATTGCTTCATTTTACGAAGATCATATGCTTAGCTGTGGCCTTACAAATTATGCCCATCCGTTAGGTGTGGCCGCCATGAGAGGGGTTCTCGAAATCCTTAACGACTCCCTTTTTCAGAATCACTTGCGCCAAATAGAAAGTATCTTTGCCCAACAGTTAGAACTGTTAAAACAATTAAGTATTGTCAAAGAAATACGCTACCATGGAATGCTGGCAGCCATTGATCTTCATCACAACATCGACGCCAAAAATTTTATGCAGGCCGGTCTGTATCTTGTTGCCCAATCTCAGCGCTTAATCTTGGCCCCTCCTCTCATTATCCAAGAGGATTTACTACTTCTCGCCATGAAAAAATTAACATCCGTTTTAAAGGAAAATACATGAATCCAAAAACTCCCAAAGTGTATCCTGATGCCCTTAGCGCTCTGGCCGATTTTAAATCAGGCATGACCTTAATGAGTGGTGGATTTGGCCTTTGCGGAATTGCAGAAAATTGCATAGACGCCCTCACACTAATGGATATCAACGATCTCACTGTGATTTCTAATAATATTGGCAACTCTGGCAGAGGTTTGGTCAAAATACTTATTCAAGACAAAATTAAAAAGGCCTATTGCTCCTATGTCGGGGGTAACCCTGACCTTGAAGTGAGGATGATGAACAAACAAATTGAAGTCGAGCTCATTGCTCAGGGAACATTTGCGGAACGCATTCGTGCCGCCGGAATGGGAATCAGGGCCTTTTATACCCCAACAGGTTATGGAACATTGGTCGCTCATGGAAAAGAAGTTAAGCAATTTGATCGGCCATGCATTTTAGAAGAGGCCTTGCATGCAGACTATGCCATTATTAAAGCTCAGCGAGGCGACACATACGGCAACCTCTGGTTTAAAGAAAGTGCTAGAAACTTCTCTCCTCTCATGGCCATGGCCGCAAAAATAACCGTCGTAGAAGTAGAGGAATTAGTAGAGCTCGGTGAAATCGATCCTCACGACATCCACCTCCCAGGACTTTTTGTTCAACGTATTTTTCAAGGAAAAAACTATAAAAACGATATTGAATTTTTAATGCTGGAGAATTGATCATGAGTTGGACAAATCTTGAAATGGCCGATGAAGTGGTCACCCTTTTTCGCCCCCACTCTTCTGTCAATCTAGGCATTGGCATGCCTACCGTCATTGCCAGCAGAATTTCCGCAGATCTAAACATAATGATTCACTCTGAAAATGGCGTGCTAGGAATGAGCGGGCGACCGACAAAAGAAAGTGTCTCTCCAACATTAATCAATGCCGGAAAGGAAACTATTGCCATTAAAAAGGGGGCCAGCTTCTTTGATAGCGCCATGAGTTTTGGGATGATTCGCGGAGGACATATTGATTACTGCGTCTTGGGAGGCATGGAGGTCGATGTCCAGAGAAATCTTGCCAACTGGATGGTTCCTGGAAAAAAGGTGACAGGAATGGGCGGGGCCATGGACCTTGTCAATGGCTCAAAACAAGTCATCATCATGATGAATCACTTCTCAAAAGATGGAGTGTGTAAATTACTTTCAAAGTGTACACTGCCCCTTACTGGTCAAAATGTTGTCGATTTTGTTATCACGGAAATGGGTCTCTTTCGGCCAACAGGAACAACATTTAAAATGATCAAACTCGCCCCAGGCGTGACACCCTTAGACTTAGCAATAAGTGAGACAATTCTTGAATAAGTGCTTTTGATAAAAAAAAGGGGCCCCCTGCAAAGGCCCCATTTTTTTTGGCATCCTGCCATTAGTAAGAAGACATCCTATCTCTTACATTTATAAGTATAACCGCTTTTATTTTTTTGTAGTAACATTTTTTTTGTGGGTAAAGTTTTCCACAAAGATCCATTTTCGAGTTAGTATAAAAAGTGTAATCTCTTAGTAGAGCTTTCTTTCAACACCCAACGATCAGGAATGAATGGCCGTGATTAATTACATAAAAACTCTTTTTGGTTTTAATAAAAACTTTAAAATACAATCTTTTACCTACTTTATCCCCTCACCTCCTGCCCGAAGCTCTGGTTACAGAGAAAAGCAATTTGATAAACTTTTCTACGATTTTATTAATCAAGGCTTTCGCATCCTTCACTTTACGACCCAGACCTCTAGCGGAGAAAAAAACTCTGGTATGTGGGTTTTAATAGTCGTCCAGGCCACCCATTCACAAACTCAATCACTCAATTTGGAGGATCTCATGAGCGATTCATTACGGACTCAATCCCCAACAAAAGAGAAGTCAGAAGAAAAGATCGATGGGCTCTATTATATTGACGACAGAGTGAATGATAATGATTTATAAATCGATTTTTCTCATTGCCCTTATTAGTCTTAGTAGCTGCAGTTTTTTTTCAAAAAAAGTTGAATCATTAGTAGACTCCTCTGAAAAAAAAGAGGAATTATTTTCCAAAATAATAAAAAAAAATCTTCGCTGCGATGATAATAACAAAATCCAGTTAATGCTCGAAGATGAATCAACTTTCAAATATTACAGGCCAATGATCTCCCCGTTATTTGAATCAAAGAATTATTCTTTCATCCAAAAAGCGGCCATGCTCTCACTTATCGAAATGGCAAGACGACCTGACAAAACTTCACCTTCTGCTCGCCTGCAATTCTTTATAAGAATCAAAGGAAAAGATTATTACTTCGACTTTCGACCTAAGAATTTAGATGATCATACCAAAATGTCTTATTTGAAAGCGATAGATTTTCTCCTAACAAATTTCCAATCGCCCATGAAGCTTAGTCAATTGGCCTCTCTTGTCGATAAAAGCACACCACTGGCAACTACCGTTAGCCCAGAGTTGGAAAAATTTTTTGTCACTTATAAAAATGAGCTCATTAAAAACGAATTTCTCAATGAATTGTTTATAAAGGGTGATGAGGCCATTACTAAACATGAATCATTCAAAAGAAGCAGTCTCTCTCTGATCGTAAATAACTTTTATGCCCAAAAACTCAATAATGATTCTTATTATGATCACTCCAAAAATGCGCTTTTTAAAATCAATCAAGAGGATGCCAGCTCTGACATTTTTTGCAATACGAACATCCAGAAAGAAAATCATTTAAAAGATGAATATTTTAATTACTCTCCAAATCGATCACATTATTTTGCCCTAAAAGAAGATGATCAATTCTTCATTGCAGTAAGTTCCGCCGTAATTGAACATCCCTTGCAGAATTACAAAGGCTCCTCTTTCCTAAAAGCTAAACCGAACGCCACGGCCTTTCCCGTCTGCCAATTCAAAAACAAGAATCAAGATCTTATCCTCTTTTCCGTTGCAGGAAGAAATCCCGACCAACACTTAAAACACCTGCTGACTTATGACATTAATCTGATCGAAAATTATCAACCCCTTGAAGATTTGTTAAATTTTTCACGACACCTTTTCCTAAATGACCCAGCTAGAATTCTCTATGAATCAAAAAGAGGACGAAGATCGCAGTTGGATTTTTTCTTAAATATGGACTTTCCCATTTATCATGTAGAGTCTATTGGGGATATCATTGGTCACGCTGGTTTTAAAAAGGAAAAGAGCTTAATCGTAGATGACAGAACTCTCACTAAACT
>JAGOVS010000028.1 GCA_018060625.1 Bacteriovorax sp.
CTGGGGGCCTGTGAAATTGCTCCTTGTATGAGAGTCAATAATGATTTCGTAGGAAATATTGATTTGTCTTCTGCCATTTCAAAAATTGAGGAATTACCATAATGAAAGACGTTGCCAACTATAAAGATTATGCCCTTCTTAGTTATCACCATATCCCAAGTGTTCACAATATAGAAATATTTGAACGCGCAGGTGGGTATGAAACCATGAAGGCGTGTTTTGATAAAGAACCTGAGGCCATTAAAGAAGAAGTAAAACTCTCGGGTCTTAGAGGACGTGGGGGAGCTGGGTTTGCCACGGGAGTGAAGTGGGGCTTTTTTACCAAAGATAGAAATGCTAAAAAATACCTCCTGTGTAATGCCGATGAGTCTGAGCCTGGAACTTTTAAAGACCGCTATCTTGTCGAAAAAAATCCTCATATTCTTATTGAAGGGATGATTATTTCTGCTTGGGCCCTAGCGACTCAAAAGGGATATATTTATATTCGTGGAGAGTTTTATCAGCAGGCCATGATTTTAGAAAAGGCCATTGCTGAAGCTTACGCCAAAGGATATTTGGGAAAAAATATTCTTGGTAAAGGATTCGATTTCGATCTCTATGTTCACCGAGGGGCCGGAGCGTATGTTTGTGGTGAAGAAACGGGAATGATTTCTTCACTTGAAGGAAAAAAAGGGCAACCTAAATTAAAACCACCATTTCCAGCGATTAAAGGTTATCGAGGATTGCCGACAATGGTAAATAATGTTGAGTCATTGGCCGCTATTCCTTGGATTATGCGCTTTGGGGCCCAAGCTTATAAGCAATGGGGGACAGAGAAATCCCCTGGGACAAAACTTTTTTCGATCTCTGGAGATGTGAATAAGCCTGGTGTGATTGAAGTTCCTTTATCAACAACTCTAAAAGAAATTATTGAAGTTCATTGTGGTGGAATGAAAAATGGCAAAAAATTAAAGGCCGTTATCCCTGGGGGCTCTTCATGTCCAATTTTGAGTGCAGAAGTAGCTTATACGGTAAAAATGGATTATGAAGATTTAAGCTTGAAAGGATCAATGCTTGGCTCTGGGGCGATTATTGTTTTTGATGAAACTCGCAATATGGGTGACGTTCTAAAGTGGACTTTAGAATTTTATCACCATGAATCTTGTGGACAGTGTACTCCTTGCCGCGAGGGTACTGGTTGGCTTGAAAATATTTTTAAAAGAAGAGAGACAGGAAAATCTCAAAAGTCTGATTTAATTCTTCTCGATAAGACAGCTGCTTCTATGAGAGGACAAACCATTTGTGCTCTGGCCGACGCTGCAGCGATGCCCACTCAAGGGATGATTAAAGTTTTCAGAGATGAGCTTGAACAATACATAACAACAACTGTAAAAAAATAAATTTTAAGAGATAAGAATCATGACTGAAAAAGTAAAATTCACCTGGAATGGAAAAGAGATCGAAGCTCCAAAAGGCTCAAACCTTTTAAAGGCCGCTCTCGACAATGGAATTGAAGTCGCTCATTACTGCTATCACGCGGGACTTTCAGTCGCGGGAGTTTGCAGAATGTGTATGGTCGAGCAAGACGGTGTTCCTCGTCCATTCCCTTCATGTAATGCTACTTGTGGTGAAGGGATGGTGGTTAAAAGTGATACACCTAAAATTAAAGAAGCCGTCGAGGCTACTTTGCAATTTCATCTTTTGAACCACCCTCTTGATTGCCCTGTTTGTGATCAGGCCGGAGAGTGTGGGCTTCAAGACTATTATATGAAGTATGGAGTCTATGACTCTCAGATGGTCGATAAAAAAGTTCATAAAGATAAAGTTCAGGACATTGGAAAAAATGTCATGCTGGATGCAGAACGCTGCATTTTATGTTCTCGCTGCACTCGTTTTACTTCTGAAGTGACTAAAACTCATGAGATGGGAATACTTAATCGTGGTGACCATGCAGAAATTATGGTTAACGAAACTCTTAAAAACGATTACGCACAAAACTTAGTGGACATTTGTCCAGTTGGGGCCCTCACAAGTAAAGATTTCCGTTTTAAACAACGTGTGTGGTTTCTAGAGGAAGTGAAGACAACTTGTATTGGTTGTGAGACTGGTTGCTCAGTTAAAGTTTCTGAAAATAAAAATGGGGCCTTCAGAGTCAAGCCTGTTTACGATCATGATGTAAATGGACACTGGATGTGTGATGACGGTCGCTCAATCTATAAGCACGTTTCAAGCCCAACTCGACTTGCATCTGCCATGGAAAATGTGAACGGTCTTTTCATTCCAACAGAAGAATTAGCTGTTCAAAAAAGCCTAAAAGGTAAAGCTCCAAAGTATATTCTTTCGACAGGGCTGACAGTTGAGGAATATGCTAAATTCTTTGCTGCCATAAAAGGGTCAAAGGCCCAAGTGGCCCTTTATACTCTTCCAACTAGTGGGCCTGAATTTGATGGTCTTTTAAGACGAGGGGATAAAAACCCTAATTTAAGAGGGGCCAAGGCCGCTTTTGAAGCTGCTGGATTTGACCATACTCAAGCTGGTTTAGATAAACTAGTTTCTTCACTTTCAAAGAATGACGTCGTGTATGTAGTTGTTCCTGAAATTCTTTATAATGAAGATCACTTCAATACATTAATTAAAAAAGTTGATAAAGCAGGTGTTCGCATCGCTTTAAGTTCTGGAGAGACAATGAGCTCACTTCGGGCCTTTCATTATCTTCTTCCACTTCCTACTTTCTTGGAAAAAAATGGTGAGATACTAAATTTTCAAGGAAGCTCTCGCACACTTCGCGCTGGACTTTCATTTGGTGAAACTTCAAAAGATGTTTCTTACTATGGTAAATGGGTGAATGTATGATTTTAAAAGCTGATTTATACCGCGAGCATGGTTTTTTAAAAGGTCTTTTCCTTGGATTAAAGATTACAATGATGACGATGCTTAGAAACTTATTTAAGCACGACCGAATGACTCTTAATTATCCGGAAGAGAAGTATTTTTATTCAGATCGCTTTAAAGGAAAACATATTTTAACTGTCAAAGAAGACGGAACTCTTCGTTGTACCTCTTGTATGTTATGTGCCACTTATTGTCCTGCTCAATGTATCCATATTGTTGCTGCAGAAGACTCAGATAAAGAAGTTGAAAAAGCACCCGTCTCTTTTGAGATTGAAATGCTACGTTGTGTTTTTTGTGGTTTTTGTGAAGAGGCCTGTCCTGTCGATGCCATTCGCCTTTCAAATGAATATGAAATGTCAGGGCATGCAGAACAAGAATGGGTTGCTGATCACTATGAACTTGCTTTTAGAAAATCCTTAAATGGTGGGCGAGGAATCGTTTCAATCGTAGATGACAAAGACCGCCTAAAACTTCGCTTATAAGAAAGGTGCCATCAACCAAAATGTGTCGCAGTTGCGACACATTTTGGTTGATGGTCTAAACAATGGAAAATACACGTTTTATAAAAAAGTAAATTCATTTTTTGTGAGTTTATAAGAATACTATCTTTACTATTTCATAAGTTAGGTCTCTTGTGGCCGACCAATTTTTACACACTATATTTTTAAGCATGTAATTTAAGGAGAAAATCTTTAAATCAATTTTAGAATTGTTATAATTGCATAACTTGCAACTAAAAATTTAAGTTATCACATTAAGTAGATGAAAAATGAGTATTACTATTATGAGAGATCAATTAAGAGATAAGGGGTATTGCGTAATTAAAAATGCCTTAAATTCTAATCAGATTAGTGAAATTTCAATGATAAGTCGCTCTATCGTTTCCCAGATCTCATCAGAGACAAGGGAACTTCAAAAAGGCTTAGGTAGTATTATCCCTATTGAGAATCATGAGAATGTCGTTAAATTTTGGCATAAAAATTTTCCGATTCGGTTTATTGAAATGATCGTTAAAGGAAAACTAGATATCATTTATGGAGTTATTTTTTCAAAGCCAATGAATTCTGGGCCTACATTCTGGCATCAAGATGCCTTGTATTGGGATCAGGAAGAAGCATACACTGATCAAATTATACAAATTAATATTCTTGTCTATCTTTGTGATACTAATTCTAGCACAGGTAGTTTGCGAATTATTCCTGGTTCCCACCGGTATAAAAATCCAATTCACCTTGAATGGATTAATATGTTAAATCGTCATGAAAATAACTTATCAAAGGTAATTAATATTTTAAGAGAAAGTGAAGCAAAGGAAGCGTGGTCTTTAAATTCAAAAGAAGATATGGAGGAGCTTTCGTCAAAAGCTGGCGATTTAATTATATTAGATTCAAGGCTTTTGCATGGGACTTTTTCGAATGAAATGTTAAATGAAAGAATACTGCATTCATTTTCTGGCATCGTAGATAATAAAGTAATTTCAATGAATGCTAGTGAAGACCTTAAAATGAAAAGATTTACTGTTAATCTTCGTCTTCCAAATCTAGAGAAGATGTTATGAATATATCAGTTGTCATGGTTGTAAAAAATGAAGAAAAGGTCATTAGAGACTCTATTTCAATTGCATTAAAATTTGCAGATGAGATCATCGTTGTAGATACTGGATCACATGATAATACTAAGGATATTCTTTTAAATGAGTTTGGAATAAAGGCAAAAGACTTTATTCCGCCAACAATCGACAAGTTTTCAATTGTAGAGGCCAGGAATTTTGGATTAACTTTAGCATCTTCAGATTGGATAATGATTCTTGATGCCGATGAATTTGTTGATAAAAAATCAATTGATTTTTTAAAAAAAATACCTAATGAGCAAGAGGTAGATTCATTTTTTGGCAACTGGCACAATTTTGACAATGAAGAATGTTTTTGGGATTATAAATTGTTTTTATTCAAAAGATCTATTGATTTAAAATATCTTGGAAAATGTCATAGCGTACCACAAAGTTGGCTTAGACAAAATTTTAAAACTGGAAAATTTTTAAAAGAATTAACAGTAGTTCATAAAAAAGATGAAACAAAAACACATCGCTTCAATTATTTCACTCAAATGAAAGAAGGGATTAAAGAATCTCCCGACTGGTTCCGTTATTATTGGTTTTTAGGGTATTCGCTTACTAAGATAGATAAAACCGAAGGGATAAAGTACTTAACATTAGCCGCTGATTCTTATTCTGAAATATTCCCAGTAGAGTGCTTAAATGCAAATTTGTATTTAATAGAAATTCTACTATTAAATTCTAAAACAACAGAAGCAAACTCTCGATTTAAAACTTCATTTATGTTCTGGGAAAAAATGCAGAATGATTTTGAAGTTATTATTAACCCTTATACTGAATGGTTTAGAGAGCTTGATGTGAAGATAAAAAATAGTGGTAAAAGTAATTTTAAATTAAGAAAATTTGGGTATTAGGAAATCTTATGAACAATCTTATTTTTAACAAAATATCTTGTGAACAAATGCCAGATGATGTCTCTAGGTATTACAAGAATAATTTTACTGAGAGAGCTGTTTCTGTTTATGAATCGCACTTGAGTCAAAATCCTGATGATGTTAATAATTTAAATTTAAAATACAAGAATCATGTCTTTTTTGGAGAGAAAACTATTTATGAATGTCTAGAAATGTTGGCATTAGTTGTCGATCCTTCAGATACTGAATTATTCACTACGAATCAATTGATTCATTCATTGCAAGTTGCAGAAATGATGGAGAAAGATGGCCTAAGTAACGAATGGATAATCATCGGATTAGTGCATGATTTAGGAAAAATTCTTCTTTTAACAAATGAGTTAGCAGAGAATGTTGTTGGACCCAACATATATTTATCAAAAAAAAATGAGCAGCCAGGATTAGATAATCTAATATTATCTTGGAATCATGATGAATACATTTATATGAAAATCGGTCATCTTTTCAGATCAGAAATGAGCAATCTTCTTCGCTATCATAGTCTCAGATATGAGAATTGCCTTGAATTAATGTCTGCCGAAAATATTAAATGGGTTAATGACTATCTATTAAAGTTTAGATATTATGACCTTACTTCCAAGTCCGTTTATTATTATCCGAAAAAATCACTCAAAGATTATAGGGATTTGATAGATGCTTACTTTCCTTCAGCGGTTGTATTTTAAGATGAAGTGTGAAGGATTATCTAATAGCGAGAAAGCATTTGAATGTTTGATAAAAAATGGTTTCTCTGGCGTTTCGAATGAGCATTTAATTAATGTTAAAGATAGTACAAAAGAGCATATTGATCTAATTCAAAGCCTTAAACTGGATAAGCATACTGGAGCAGCATTGTTTTTAACAGGAAGCTCAAATTGGGGAATTTTTAATTCGATAACTCCTGAATCTGATTTAGATCTTTTATTCGTATTGCCATCGTTTGTTAAGATATATGAGATGAAAAAATATTTGCCATTAGAGATCTCTAGACAATTATATAATCATAAGCTGATGGAAAAAGAAAATTATGATGGGGAGTTGGTTAAGATTTTATCTAATAAAGTTTCATTAACAGTCATGACCTTTGATTCATTTGTTAGTTCTTTGTTGTTAGATCAATTTTTAATGAAAATTTTAATGCCTGATAGTTTTGCACTAACGGAAAGAAAAAAAACAGAAAAAGTTGGGGCCGTAAAAGCTTTGGGTGTTTATGTTTTAGAAAACAATAGATACTTCTTGAATATAAAATTTCAAAACAAGGTCTTTAAGGAGAATCAATTTTTAGAAGCATGGCATGTTTTATTTCTACCTACATTTTTTTACTTTGGAGAAATGGATTCAGTAATCGAGAAAGCTATAAATGTTTTTTGCATTGGAATTGAAGCATATGATTGGAATAAAGTTTTACCATTTCATCCACGTTTTGAAAGATTGCCAATGTGGATAAAAAAGAATTGGTCTCAATATTTAAAGATTTCACCAATCAAAATACGAGAGTAGGGAGGATAAATGAAAGATAATTCTTGGCGTCTGATATTAGGTAGATTGTTTACGGGACATTTTATTTCAATGTTCGGAACTATGGTGTTTAATGCAAGTTTGCTTTGGTGGATTTCTGAGAAAACGGGCTCTACCAGTTCTTCTGCGAAAATATTATTATCTGCCTCTGTTCCTCTTGTTTTTCTTAATTTGTTTACTGGAACGCTCGTTGATCGTTGGAATAAAAAATGGATACTTGTAGGTGCAGATATATTAGCAGGATTAAGCTGTGTAGGACTATATTTAGTGGCACAAAGTGAATTTAATATAAACCTAGTAATGTTTTACAATTTTATTATTACACTAGCTTATGCTTTTTTTTCGCCTTGTGCTCGAGCAATTATTCCTTCATTGATTCCAATTGAAAATATTCAAAAAGTGAATTCAGTTCTATCTATCGGGATGGAGTTGTCACGTGTAGCGGGAAGTAGTGCTTCGGGATATGTTTTATTTAGGTGGGGAGCACCAGCTGCATTTCTTGTTAATGCCGCTTCATTTTTTATTTCAGCCTTGTTTGAAATGACAATTCCTTATGTGCATATTATTCGTTCACAAAAAAAGACTATTCTTGAAGATCTTAAAACTGGTTTTTATTACGTTTTTTTAAATAAAAATGTTTATTTTCCATTGTTGCTTGCTGCTATTTTTAATTTTTTTGCAATGGGAAGCTTTGTAGCAATGCCACTCTATTTAAAAGTTATCCTAGGAGAAGGTTCTCCATTCTATGGAGTTTGTTTAGGTTTGCAGTCCGCAGGTGCTCTGATTTCATCTGTCTACTTATTATTTTTAAGCAAAAAAGAGACAAGTAATTTAAAGTTAATTTCAATTTTAGGCATTTCCGGAATTGCCATTGCCTCTTTTGGATTCTCTAATAAAATACTATTTGCTATTGCATTTTTTATTTTTGGAGTTTGCTTGTCTCAGTTTAATGTTAGGTTTTTCAGCTGTCTGCAAAAAAGTGTTGCATCGGAGCACTTGGGTAAAACAATGGCCTCTGTCTTTTTAATCGCAGGAATTCTCATTCCACTTGGGCAGATTTTTTTCGGATGGTATGGAAAACAACATTTAAATACGCTTTATATTTTTTCAGGAATTGGCATAATCGTTTGCTCTTTTTTACTTAGTCTCTTTCAAAGGAAATCAATATGAAAAAAACTAAAGATTTAATAGAGACATTTGTTCATAATGCTGAAATTAACCCAAGTAATGTCAGTGTTTACTATAGGGAGAAGACTCTTACGTATGCCCAACTTGATCAACTCAGTGATGTTCTTGCTTTAAAGTTAAAAATGTTAGGTGTAAAACCAGCATCTATTATCCCGGTTGTCATGGACAGGTCCATAGAATTCGTTATTTCAGTGTTTGCAATTTTAAAACTTGGGGCGGCATATTTACCTATATCTTTAGAACTTCCGGAAGAGAGAATTCTTTTTCTGATCAATAAAGGAACGGAAGATCTATTTTTGGTAAGTGACAAATTTTTTGTTTTACCAAGCTTAAAAAATGTCTTAGTTGTTTCTGAAACGGAGCTTTCACATGCAGAGTTAATAATAAATAAAAAAGAACTCCATTCAAATTATAATGGAAAAGATCCAGCATATGTTATTTTTACATCTGGTAGCACCGGAGAACCAAAAGGTGTTGTTATCTCAAGAGATTCTTTAAATGTGCGTATTAATGAAATCGAAACAGTAATTTTTTTTAATTATGGTCAAAGATATTTATTTGGAACTAATCCAACTTTTGATGTCAGTGTAAGTGAGATTTTTGGTTGGATTAATGGTGTTGGAAGTTTAGTCATACTTCCTCAGGAGTCAAAACATAACGCATTTTCATTGTTTTGGTCTTCAATTATTGATTTTAAAGTTACACATGCCGCAGTTTCACCTTCAGTGTTAAATCAACTTATTATTTATAGCGATGCTGATGTTTTATCAAATGTTAACAAGAGTCTTAAGTATCTTTCTGTTGCAGGAGAGGCATTTCAATGGAGTTTATTTGAAAAAGTTAGCGAAGCTTTGCCACTCGTAAATGTACTTAATATGTATGGACCCACAGAGACAACAGTCTATGCAAGTTCTTATATAATTAGTAAGGATAAACGTTCATTGGGGCCACTTGTCCCAATTGGTAAGCCAATAGGGGGGGTTCAGTTTAAAATTTCTGATAATGGAGAGCTTTTAATTGGTGGAACGGGCGTTTTTTCAGAGTATCTTGGTTTGATAGATTTAACGTTAGAAAAAATGATAAAAATTAATGGCGAATACTACTATCAAACAGGTGATCTTGTACATGTCGAAGGGGGAGAGTTTGTATACGATGGTAGAATTGATCATCAGATAAAAATCAATGGAATACGTATTGAGCCAGGGGAAATTGAGTTTGCTTTTAATAAAATAGGTTATAATGAAATTTATGTGATTTATTCAAACGGAATGCTTGTTGCTTTTGTTTCAGGAGATAAGAAAGCAACGAGTAGGATTAAGTCGGAATTAGGGCAACATGTACCTGATTATATGATTCCTAGTATATATATTTTTTTAGATAAATTGCCCGTGAATACTAGCGGAAAAGTAGATCGTAATAAGTTATTAGATTTGTTTAACAATTACGTGGCAGTTTCTAATGATAAAGTTACAGATGAAGTTTCTAGGAACTCAAGTCTTTACGGTGTGCTGCAAATAATAAATCATACACTAAAGGGAAGAGGTCTTGTTAGTGCCAACGATAATCTTCATGACGCAGGATTGGATTCTTTAAAGTTGGTTACGATATTAATAGAACTCGAAAAAAAATTTAAAATTAAATGTAAAAATGATTTTTTAAATGAATTTAAGACCCCGTTTGATATCGATGTCGAAATTAATAATTTGATTGCTAAGAATGTTGTTATTAATAATAAAATATATTTAAGTGAAATACCAACCTCTGAAGTATTTAAAATTAAAAATGATTTGTTAGAGCAATCGAAAAGCATTGAACATTATTTTGTGAATGATTTTCCTGTTGATACTTTTTCAGCATCAAACTTCCAAAAGTCATATATTCATTTTAATTTTGACCTATCGATTGAAACAAATATTAACGTTGAGAATAGAAGTTTCGATGAAGTTTTGCGCGCTCTCAATTTAACATTAGATTGTTGTGATGTATTTAGAACATCATTTGTTTTTGATGGTAATCAGTTAATGGCATGTTATCATGAAGCTCGTCCATTATTCAAGATTCCAGTAATTGATTTATCAAATGTTACGAAAGATGTAATGAATTCAATTACAGCAGATATTTCTAGTCATATACGAAAAAATTTCAATACAAAAAATGTAAAATCTCCATTCTATGGGATGTATATTGTCTGTCTTGGAGAGTCTAAATGGAATATTAAATTAGTTCTCCATCATGCTCATTGTGATGCTTACAGTTCAGGGATTTTGCAACGATTGTTTTTTGATTATATTTCAGGGGGGGGGAATGTTATTCCCCCAACTCTAAAAGATTATCTTCTTTTAATAAGAGAATGTAATTCAAAATTTAATGCAAGAGAAGAGTCAATTACTGAAGAGTTAATCAGTGCTCAGAGGCAAGGCCCTCACGATTTTTCTGGTGAAATTTTTAAAGAAACTGTTAATGTAATAGATTTACCAGAAAGACTGCCTACAATTTCTAAAATTTTATTGGCCAGTGCTATTATTACGAGTGAGGCATGTAAAAAGTTAAATGTTCCAGTTATTGCATTTCAATGTTTATTTGATTTTCGAAAGATTAAAGGATTTGATTTCTCCAAGCTCGTTGGAGACTGCCATTTATCAATGTCTTTTGTTAGGTATTCAAGCGATAATGATTTAAGATTCATGAATAAAGCATTGGCCCATTTTAGAAATTTTCATGAAAATAAAGGATATCAGATAAATGAATTAGTTTTTGGAAATATTCCAGATATTGGGGCAGATCAACAAAGTCTACTTAATATTTATGAGAGATGTTTGGTAAAGGTTAACTTTGTTGGAGAAAAAAACCAAGATCAGGCAGATGAGATTATAAAATCAATTCATGACACCAGGCAGTCTTTGTCTAAAGCAAGAAAGCAAATTCGTTTTCAAGTTTTTAGTGTGGAAAGCAAGTTGTATATATGTCAATTGTAGATGATAACATGAAAACATCAAAACTAATTGAGAAATGGCATAGTATTTCAACTGTAAAGCAGAGTAGAAGATCAGTTTTTGAACTTACTGACGGTTTATATTGGCCAAAGCAATTGTCCCCACTTGTTCAACGTTTTGATGGGTGGACAAGTGGGGAAATAGAATTAATTTTATTGCAGAATTGTTATCGTTTTTTGCAAGATTCAATTCAAATTGAAACAGATACAGTAAACGCTCATTTAGCACGATTTGTTACAGGGCAAACTTCACTTCAGTTTACGATTTTTGAACAAGCAGAATTACTACAGGTTGTTGCAGATGAGGCATATCATGCTCTTAATTCACTCGACCTTTTTGCAGCGATTCAAGTGCATACTAAAATTGCACCTCTGATGAGAATTCCTGAGACTGGGCGCTCATATGCTTTAAATAAGTTGTGCCAACTAGTTCCCAAACATTTGTACGATGTATTTCTTTTTGGAATTATTTCAATTGCAGAAAACACGATCACTGATGAATTACTCTTGATTACCAGTCAATCGGACGTGAATAAAAATATTCACTTGTTCATGGTTGAACATTTAAAAGATGAGGGCAGACATTCTAAATTATTTGAAAGGATTTTTAAAGAAAAATTAAAAAATTTAAATGCTATCGATTGCAAAGTCCTCTTAGATCTCTTGACACAATTTTCGTTTCACATGTTAAGCGAAAGTGTGGCCAGAGATGCTGATAAAATACTTTTAGAGAGTTTTATTAATGACTCTGAAAGAATTGATGTTATTTTGAATACAGTTTACCCAGCCAAAATAGAAGAAGATATTTTTACTAATAATACTATTGGTATTAGGTTGACTCATTTTTTAGAAAGAGTTTTTTCCGATTCATTGATTTAAATGTGTCGCAGTTGCGACTGCACCTATTTACAGTGCTTCATGGCGGCCTTATCATTCTTCAAGATATGGTTAATGAGCCACTTGTGCATAAATTCAATTAAGTCACCAGAGACATCCTCTCCTTTATCAAAGCGGGCCTTGAACTTTATCATGACTTCAGCAAAATTCTTATGTTCTATTTTATGAGCTGCAAGTTCAGAATAATTATGTTTTGTCATAAGGGCTTCTTCTTCACTGAAGTGATAGACAGCATACTTAAGTAGTTCATCAAGGGCCACTTCAACCAATAATCCATTGGCCTCATCTGACATATTACAGGCCTTGATCAAATCGTTTATTGTTCTAAAAAGTGTTTGGTGTTGATAATCAATCATCTCTTGATTAGTTACTAAATCTTGATTCCAAACCCATTCTTGGTACTTCATATCTATTCCTTTTTTGATTGGTTTATCTATTCTACAAAATGTTTAAAATTTTAAAAGGTGAATCTTAAAGAATGAGGAAAATCAGTGGATATAAGATGAGCTTACTGGTCAGGTAACAGGGGCAAGTCTTGGGAAAGAAAGCTTTCTAGGTAAATATTTTCTTCTTTGGCCCCAAGGCTTAAGGCAAGTGCTTTTACATCTCTGACAAATTCACTCGAACCAGCAATATAAATCGCGTAATAGGCCAAGTCTGGATAAAGAGTTGGTAGTAACGTGGTCACTCGACCGGCCTTAAAAGCTGGATTGGTTTCACCTGTGAGCGTGGGAATAAATTTAAAGTTGCGATACTTTTTTTCTAAAAATTTAAAATGCCCTAGATCAAAGATGTCCTGACTCGTTCTGGCCGAAAATATGATATGGGCAGGGTATTTGAATCCACCTCTCATAAGCGCCGCTGTCGCTAGACTCATAATGGGGGCAAGGCCAGATCCATTAGCGATACAAAGAACTGGGAGCTCTAATCTGGGATCGCCAATAAAAGTTCCATAAGGCCCATTAAGAGTAAGGGTGTCACCGCAATTGAGTTCTTGGTGAATATAATTTGAAGTGACCCCTCGGTTTACTTTAGTGATATAAAGAACGAGCTCTCCCTCTTGAGTAGGGATATTAGCGAGGGAATAGGCACGAAGAGGAATTTTATGTTCGGGAGAACCTAAAGTTATATACTGACCTGGCCAAAAGCGTAGAGTGTCTTTAAGAGGTTTTAGTCTGAGTTTTACGATGGTCTCCGTCATCATTAATTTTTCAGTCACAACATAGGGAAGATTCTCTTTTGGGGTAGGCAATTTTGAGAGAACATTGTCTTTTTGGAAATCAATGGTGAGGGATTCACTTGTGACCTTGGCCATGCACATAAGCCCCATGCCACAGGCGCGCTCCTCTGCTTTGAGGGCCATGTCCAAGATAAAACCTTGATCAAAATTTCCATCAAGAACTTTAACTTTGCATTCTCCACAGGCACCAGCTCTACAATTGTTGGGAAGAACGAACCCGTGTCTCTCTAAACCAGAAAGCACGGTTTCGTTATCTTCTATTTCAATCGTTGTGTGTGAAGGCGAAAGAATAATTTTTTTCATAATCTAAAAAACGGGAATGATGTCATCCATATCGACATCGTTAATTTCTTGACCACTAATTCCTACTTCAGGAATGGCCGGGAAAGGAATATCATATTTATCTAAAACACCTTTAAGATTTAAAATAGCATTTCGCCAATTTTCTTTTTTTGCTTCATACTCTGGAATAAAGAAGCCGGCCTCTCGGCATTTTGCTTCAATTTCTCTTTGAACGGGAATAAAATTAGCGGGAAGATCCCAAAAATCCTCAGGTGGCTCAAAGAGCACTGCCGATAAAAACAAATACCCTGCTCGAATTTGTTTGGTGATAATTTCTTTGTTTTTTAAATCAAGTTTTGGATAATCGCGCTCCATGAGCGACATGCAAATGGCCATGTGTCGTCCTTCATCGCGACCAATGCTCTTGAAAGCTTCTTTAAAAACAAGCTCTGTGCATCCTTGGGCCATTTGATGAAAGATCGTTGCAGCAGCAATTTCACCCATAAGAAAAGATGAAAAAAGCACAGCGAGTGAATATTTAGGAACGGCCGTTTTGTACCCTTCCCAGTAACGGGCCCCGTTGAAATAAAGCCATTGAACATTGTGTTTTGCTTTTTTTCCAAGTTCAGTTTTAGGAACATAACTTAAGGGGTCAGTGTGATCTAATAATTTTGTAATGGCCATCCCGCAGAGTTGTTCATGGTTTTGCTCATCGCGAGTGACGGAGAAAAAACAGCGTCTAACGGCATCTTCTTCATGGGCCTCATAAGTTTTAATCATGGCCGCTGCAAAAACGGGAGGAGCTGAAGCATCAAAAACTGAAAGCAGGCACCACCAATAGGCAATGCATTCTCTTTCTTCCCAAGAGTAGCGTTCGACGTCAAACGTTGACCAAGGAAGCTTTTGAGGATCCCAGTATTCTCTTTGGGAAGCTTGCCAAATTTCTTCCATTTTTTTAGTTTCATTCACCCATGAGAGAGGATAGACATTGGGGCCAACAATCTCTGGTGGTAAATCCATTTTGTGGGCGAATTTTTCTTTTTTACTCATAACAAACCTTCAAAATTATTAATTCCTCATTCTTCATTATGGAATTAAGATTTAATATGATGAAAATCAGGAAAAAGCTTTTTTTTAATTTATTGAGACCGCAAGCATTTGTAAAAAAGTAGAACGAGGTATCTCTAATCCCCCAAGACCTTCAACCACTGGAGTCACCATTTGGGTATCTAGCCAACCGATATCTCTTTGCTTGAGCATGTACATTAAGGAAACCAAGGCAACTTTTGAAGCATTCTCCTCGAGATGAAACATGGACTCACCGGAGTAAAAACGATTAATGCAAACACCATAAACCCCACCAACTAAATGACCCTCGAGATATGTTTCAATGGAGTAAGCAAAGCCTAAACGATGGAGCTCAATATAGGCATTGATAATGTCTTGAGTAATCCAGGTTGTGGATTGATGAGCTCTTTTCACTTTAGCGCAATTCATGATGACTGATTCAAAATTAGTGTTGAATTTGACCTCATAAGGATTTTTCTTAAGAAATTTCTTAAAACTTTTACTTAAATGCAATTTATCGAAAGCTAAAATACCTCGAGGATCTGGAGAAAACCATGCCAGAGGGTATTCTAGAGAAATTGGCCATGGAAAAATGCCCTGCGAATAGGCCAAGAGCAGAGAGTCGACTTCTAAGTCTCCGCCAAGAGCAAGGAGTCCATCTTCATCACAATTTTCAATAGGAGGAAAGGCCGTAATGGTCATGTCTGTGCCTCACTTCCCATCGCCTGAATAAGAAAGGTGGCCAATGCAGAGGCCACGAGTAAAGTTGTTTCAGGTTCAACTTGTTTGATATCAGGTGCTTTTACCATGGGAGCAATTTCCACAATATCACTTCCCGAAATTTTAAAATTTTCAAAAAGTGTTTGCATGATGACCATCGGTTCATGTGGAGAAAGACCATCTGGTTCAGGTGTTCCAGTAGCTCCCGCATATGATTGATCCAAGCAATCGATATCAAAACTGATATAAATTTCTTCGACACTGTGTTTTTTTAAATGTTCGACAATCTCATCAGCGACAAATCCTGCGCCTTTAGAAAAAACTTCTTCTGCCCAAATCTGTTTATGCCCAAATTTATTTTCCCAGTGCATGCGCTCTTTTCCACTGGCACGAATGCCAATTTGTATCAGGTGATTGGGAGTTTCTAGAAAGGGGAGTATTTGTGATGTCCAAGTGCCAAAGCAGAGGTCAATTCCCATGCGCTCTTCTAAAAGATCAGTGTGAGCATCAAAGTGAATAAGTGCCACTTTTTTTCCTTGGGCCTTTTTTGCTTCAAGGTAAGCGCGCACCATGGGATAACTCACAGAGTGGTCACCTCCAATCATAAAGAGTGACTTCGAAGGAAATTGAGCGTGAAAATCCATCGCGAAATCATAAGCGATGGAAAGAGGGGAAACAGGAAGAGCGATATTTTCATCAAGATAAAGGGCCTTGCGACAATTTTTAATGGTGGCAACATTTAAATATTTATCATGCAAGAGTTGCGGAATGACCCTTATGTCACCAATGTCAAAGGCCCTTAAGTCTTCTCGTGATTGAAGGAGTGTTTCGCGAAGAAATAGAGGCCCCCAGTTTGCCCCTCGCTGAATACCACCACCAGTATCTGAACAAATGCCAAGGATAACGGTTTTTGCGAGTGGTAAAGTCGTACTTAAGCTTTCTTCCCACAAAGCACGCACTCTTTTTTCTTTAACGGCCAAAGGGCCGTAAATTTTTTTCTGTAATTGCTCTCGTTTCTCACTGGCCGTATGGACGGTAAAGACTCCTTCACCAGGTGGAACCATATAGTGAAGTATTTTCGAGAGGAATTCATTACGAGAAGTCATAGCTGATCCTTATTAAATAAGAAAATGTCCCCGAAGACGATTTTTTAAAAGAGTGGTTTGGTATTTATTTTCAAACTCCTCAGACGTTATGTTTTGAAAATCAAAGATAACAGAAGCTTCATATTCTGATGTTGCTTGATCGATATTCGCATAAACTCCTGCGATGTGCGAACTCAATTTAATATTTTCTAACCCCTTAAAGAGTGAAAAATCAGCAGGCTCTAACTCAAAAACATCCAAGTAAGCATGGGCCTTTTTTTGCTGCTGTAAAACAGTGATGAGGTCTTGAGTCTTAACGAGCGCTCCTCTTGCAGCATTGATAAGTAAAAAATCTTTTTTTAACTGAGTGAGCCAATCATAATTAATGAGGCCATGATTGTTTTGATTTAAACTGCAAGCAGGTATAAGAACATCAATGTTTTTTAGGTCAGGCAGGGGAATGTGCTGAGTTGATTCACAATAAGGGTCAAAGAAACTAATAGAATGAACCAGCGGTTTTAAAGTGGCTTCCAACAGAGCGCCAATATGGCCTTTACCTAGAATTAAAAGAGAGAGTTCCGAGAGCCGCTTTCTTGGCCACAGGCGATTTTTGTCCCAAGTTATTTGTGAAGGAATTGACGTGTAGTGAGAAAAAAGAGCACTTAAAATAAACTCAGTCACGGCCTGAGCGCGAATGGGATTGCCGATAATAACAGGAAAGGGGGTCTGCTTAATAAAATCTGCACTGAAGTTGTCGTACCCTGAATTGGGATGGATCATTAGCTTACAGCGCTCAATATCTATTGCAGATAATTGCTCTAATTGAGTGTGAGTATTGGTGATGAGAACATCGGCCACTTCCGCCGAGTTAAAAGTAAGAACTTCTGTGAAACCCAAGCTTTCGATGATTTGTTTTTCCAAGAGAGCAAAATGTTCATTGAAATAAGGAGATGTGCTTATTCTTTTAACTGCTAATTTAGATGCTTTCCCTTTCTTCATAATAAAATTCTATATAATCTGTTTTACAGATGCGCTTCATCTTAAAATTTGTACTGTTTGGCCCGTCAGCTACATTAAAACATTTTGTCTCTTTTTTCCAGTAACTATTAGTTGGATCATTCTTATTCTCAATTGGTGAACCATCATTTTTTCTTAATTCGTAATCTAACTCATGAGCGAGATAGTCCAAGTTCGCTTTTTCGATCCGGTTTGGGGTATTGGCGACCATGAAATCGACGATGTGAAACTTCGAGTTTTTTTGGAATAAAATTTCTGCTACATGATCAGGAGTGATGATGGGCCGTCCAATCCGATATTCGGTAGGCCAGTGGATATGGCCATAAAAAATGTATATGAGTTCTGAGCAGACAATTTTATCGAGAGTGGAAATATCAAAATTAAAATCATATTCTTTTCCAATCTGATCCATACCTCTAGTGATTTCTTCTATGAGTAGATTTTCATTAGTGAGGGCATCTTTTTTTCTCACAATTGTCATCTGGTCAATATTGAGAAATTCTTCTATTGAGTTTAAACGTACACCGGAGCGCACTGCTTCGAGAATTGTTTTTCCAGAAGCAATAGCTTTTTGATAGGGGATAATATCGGGATGGTTCCACATACCAATAGATTCAAGTTGCTTTTTTGTTCCAAGATAAATAGCAGCATGGCCATAGTGACCTGGGATAAATTTATCAGTGAGAATAAATGGACTTTTTTCTAAGAGTACATCCATCGGTTGAAGATGTAAGATGGCCTGCTTTAAAGCATTGCTGTTTTGGTAAAGATAACCGCTTCGCCAGGAAATGGCCCCGGCCATGTTTCCAAAAATCTCAGAGAGCCATCCCGTTATTTTGTTAACCGATTGGGAAATGGAGTCGACAAAAGAGAAATTTTTCATTTTAAAATGGACGTTTCCTCTAGAGAGATCAATGGCGGTCTGATTCTCAACAATCGATTTGACCAGAGAGTAGGCAAGAGGTTCAAGTTGCAAAATGACTTTAAGATCTTGATGAATTGAGCGAACTAAATAGATTTGCTGAGAAAATTTTGGACTCTCTCCAATCTCAACGGAATACTGATTCATTTTGATAAGGTCTTTAAGTGTTTTACTCACGCTGTTTTCAGAATTGCCTTTGTCCATTAAGGCATTTTTGACAATTCTTCTAAAATTAGCGTCACTTTCATAAAGTATTTCATGCATTCTTTCTAAATGATCGAGCACCAAAAGATGACCAGAGAGCCAAAGAAGGTGGGCCTTGATGAGAGGAAGGTTTCCTTGTTCTCGAACAAAGTCTCTAGAAATTAAAAAGCCTCCGAAGTCATAGACCTTGGCAAAGTCCAACATTTTTTTGTTGATTTTATAATAGGTAGTGACAGTCTTTCGGAGTGTAAAGAGTTCAGCTCCTGAAAGAGTGTCATGATTTTTGACCTTTTCCAAAAGGCCTTTGCAAAAAATGCTATCAAAGCGAGTAAATTCATCGAAGAGCCTAAGAAGTTGATGATAGCTTGCTAAATTGAGATCCACGTCTTCAAGCGGTTTTTGAAACTTGACAACAATTTGATCAATTTCTTTTTCGACCTTTTCAATTGGAGCAAGCATGGGGTCGGAGAGTTTGGTTTGCCAACTTTGAGCTCTCGTGTCTGTTGGTGAAAACAGGAGGAGGAATAAGAGAGAAAAAATGCTTAAAGTTTTCAATTTTCGATTCCTCCTCGATAGGGTAATGTAAATGGTATTGTACCTCTAATTGTAATTATTATTAGGCGAATGACTATGATTTCTATTAAATCAAGCAGAGAAATTGAATTAATGCGGGCCACATCAAAGCTTGCGGCCCAAACGTTAGAGTATATTGCGCCCTTTGTAGTCCCTGGAGTGAGCACCGAAGAGCTAAATACTCTTTGTCACGAATTTATTGTGAAGCATGGCGCGTATCCGAGCCCTCTCAATTATCATGGCTTTCCAAAATCAGTATGCACTTCTTTAAATGAAGTTATTTGCCATGGCATTCCTTCCAAAGAGGATGTGCTTAAAGATGGCGATATCTTAAATATTGATGTCACGACTTATTTAAATAAATTTCACGGCGATAGTAATAAAACGTTTTTGGTTGGTAATGTTGCTCCCCATATAAAAAAATTGGTGGATGTCACTTATCAATGCTTGCGTGCAGGGATTGAAGTGGTCCGTCCCGGGGGGCATATTGGAGATATTGGTGCGGCCGTGCAGGAGATCGCCCATGCCCATGGTTACTCCATAGTCGAAGATTATTGTGGTCATGGCATAGGAAGAGAATTTCACGAAGCTCCTCAAATTGTTCATATTGGAAAAAAAGGCACAGGTGCCGAAATGAAGCCTGGGATGACTTTTACAATCGAGCCCATGATCAATCTCGGTGGTAAAGAGGGAAAGCTGCTGAAGGATGGCTGGAGCGTGGTGACTCGTGATAAAAAATGGTCCGCTCAATTTGAGCATACAATTCTCGTAACCCCAACAGGGCATGAGATCCTTACTCTTAGAAGCGAAGAAAGAGTCTAATGGCAAATGCAAAGGCCTTTTATAAAAACCAAAATGGGGAAGAGTTAAGGCTCTTATTAGATATAGATTTATTGAGTCAAACGATTCGTGAATGGAGTGCATTTGGGGCCCTTGTCGGCCAATATTCATTAGAGTTAGATGAATTAAAAAATTTGAGTATGGGACTAAGCATTGCTCAGGCCTTTCAGATAAAGAGGTCTTCACTTATTGCTGAGGCAATGCTTTCACAGTCACAAAAGGCCATTTCCTCTCTGCCTCTATGGCTTTTGCATCAGGCCCTGGATGATTATTTAGGACAATCATCAACCCTGATCGAGCAAAATGATGTTCTTTGTCTTTGTTTTGGCGTTACTCGCCGCGATTTGAAAAAAGAAATTCTGGCCCGATCTGACTATGATTTGCCTCAGCTAATTGCAGAAACCTTTGCCACAAGTGCTTGTGGGAGTTGCAGGGGGAGTATTCAAAAAAGTCTTGAAGATTTAAGAGGAGAAAATGGGCTTATCAAAGGGCTTGGCCACTCCCAATCCCGCTTTGATAAGGAAGGGCATTGGATTAAGATTAAAAACTATTATCCTGCTGAGCTTGTTGTTTATCTAGATAGGCTGAAAAAATCTTGGATGAAAAGAGAAGAGATTGAGAATCTATTTGCCATTGAGATAGAAAATATCGAAGGACATCATGTCTGGCTTTCAGTTAAAGATTTGCAAAATCAAAAAAAAGACCAAGATCGATTTGAGAAAATTTTAATGGCGCTCTCTGATTATTTTAAATCAGAGACGGGAATTCTTTTGTTTCTTCATCTTGTTTTTTAAGATTTTCTCTTTTTTCTGTCGTTCCTTTTCGCATTGATTTTTGATTCCCTTGATATTTTCAAGTTTATGAAAGATGGCCTCGATCTTTTTTTTATCTTTAATCAGCTCATGGGTGCTCATTTCTTCTTCTAAGTATTTCAACTTTTCATTAAGACCTTTTAGCTCAGGAATTGCTTTTTCTAAGCAATCTGAAGTGGGCATTTCTGCTTGAAGAGAGGCGAGGAAGGTTACAAAAAGATGCGGGACTTGTTTTTGAAATTCGTTAATATAACCCATCTTAAAAGTTCGCATGCTCGCCTCAACATTAGAAAGCGAGAGATCGTAAATCTCACTTTCTTTAATCAGCAACAGGCGCAGAAGTCCTACGGCAGGGGAGTGCAACTTTCCTGGACAGATTTCGTCCACAAAATGCTTTTTAAGCACGATATCATTGGTGCTGGCCAACTCATTTAAAAAATCCTGGTTCAAGTGATAGAGGGCACCTTGGGCACGGGCCTTGTGCATTTGGGCTTCTTCTTTTGCTAAGCATTGAATAATGAGATTCGGGGCCGCATAAATCTCGGTAGAAAGCAGAATGCTGGTAACAAAAATGAATAAGCGAGAAAAGCTCATTGTGAGAATCCTTTTTTTACAAATATCCTCTCTAAGTATATAGTTCTCCAATACAGACAGCAATAAAAAGACGAAGAGGAGTAGAAAGTTGAAAGAGATGAGCTTTTGGGAGCACTTGGAAGAACTCCGGAAAATGGTCATGAGAATATTGGCCGTTTTAGGTGTGACTTTTCTTGTGACGACAGTTTATGTTGATCATATCACTGAGTGGCTACTCAAGCCTCTGCGCGATTCATTGCAAGACACCAAGGCCGGAGTGATTGTTTACCACAGTATTTTTGAGAAGGCGTGGGTGCAAGTAGACGTCTCTATTTGGTGGGCGATTATGATTTCGTCTCCCATATGGTTTTATCAAATTTGGCGCTTTATTAAGCCTGGTTTACATGTCCATGAGATTAGGGCCGTAAGGCCATTTATGATTTTAGGGGCGATGCTTTTTCTTGGAGGAATGGCCTTTGGTTATTACGTGGCCTTTCCCTTTGGTTTTAAATTTCTTTCAATGATGGGTGTGACTGATGTTCAGGCCAATATTAATCTTCGCGACTATATTACAACGAGTAGTCAGATCTTGCTTTTTCTCGGATTGATTTTTCAATTTCCTAATTTACTTTTGATTTTAGGTTTTATGGGATTAGTCACTAAACAGATGTTAAGAAAATTTCGTCGTTTTGTGTATGTGGGGCTCTCGTTGGTCGCGGCCATCTTTTCTCCTCCTGATGTTATTTCTATGCTCTCTGTCTGGGTACCTCTTTGTCTTCTTTATGAAGTTGGTGTTTTAGCAGTGGCCCTAGTCGTTCACCCCTATTTGTTTCGTGTCCACATGAAGGATGTTAAAAAATAATGAAAAATCTAAAGGCCATTTTAAATGAACTTATTCTTCCGTTTTTAGTCAGCTGGTTTTTCATGACCTTGCTGGTAGATATTGTAGTGATCCCAACGGTATTTAAAAATATCAGCAATCTAGAGGAAGGAGGAAGGATTGGCATGATCGTTTTTCACCGCTTTAATTGCATTGAGATCTTTTTTGGTGTCTGTATTTTGGCGGGTGTCTTATTGAGAGAGAAAAAATCAAAAGGTCTCATCGGTGCTTCCATGCTTCTTCTCTTTTTTTCGTTGCTTTATACCTTTTACATGACCCCAACGATTGCTCGAATTGGGACTTCATTACATCAGGTCGCCCCAACATCGTCAGAGTATGAGTTTCTTCGTCACGAGCATACGATGTTTCATAATCTCTACCGGTATTTCGATACCACTAAGTTGGGAATCCTTCTTCTTTTTTCAGGTGTGATGATTTTTTTAAATAGTAAACACAAGGAGCGTGTATGATTTTAGTGACTGGTGGGGCGGGGTTTATCGGAAGTGTTTTGGCAAAGCAGTTGAATGTCTTAGGGCATACTGACTTGGTCATCGTTGATAAATTGGAGGACTCCCTTAAATGGAAGAATCTTCGCGGTATCAAGTATATTGATTATATTCATGCCGATGAGCTTTTTGGCGGAGAGTATGATGATCTCATCGCTGAGACAGATCTTATTTTTCATATGGGGGCAAGTTCTTCTACGACAGAGAAGAATATGGATTTTCTCATGAAAAATAATGTTGCTTACACTCAAGCGCTTTTTCGGTTTGCCGCTGCTAAGAATATTCCACTGATTTATGCAAGTTCTGCTGCCACATATGGTGATGGAGAATTTGGTTACTGCGATGATCATGAGAAAGTGGCGGAGTTGATGCCACTTAATCCTTATGGTTATTCTAAACAATTGGTCGATGAGTGGGTCTTGAAAGAAGAAACTAAACCAGATCATTGGTTTGGACTAAAGTTTTTTAATGTCTTTGGGCCAAATGAATACCATAAAGAAGAAATGCGCTCGCTGGTGCATAAATCTTTTGAGCAAATTAAAAAGACTGGAAGCGTGAAGCTTTTTAAATCTTACAAACCCGAATATCTCGACGGTGAACAGTTGCGCGATTTTATCTATGTTATGGATGTCGTTCGCATCATGATCGAACTTGCCGATCCTGATAAAGCAGCGGCCTCAGGAATCTATAATGTAGGAACAGGAAAAGCACGATCCTTTTTGGATTTGACCAAAGCGACTTTTAAGGCAATGGAAATTCCTTCTCATATTGAATTTATCGAAATGCCTGAAGAACTTCGAGGGCAGTATCAATACTTCACTCAGGCAGACACCACAAAACTCTTGAAGACCCTTCCTGGATTTAAGTTTTCTAGTTTAGAAGACAGTATTCAAGATTATGTGCGAAACTATCTCATGAAAAATAATCCTCATTGTTAAGGAAGTATGTGACATGAAATTTCAAGGTGGAGTAAAAGAGGCAGCAAAGATGTTGGCAGGACTTTCCAGAGCTGCCCGTGAAAAAGTCTTAGAGATTATCTCCAAAAAAGACCCTCAGATGGCCATGGCCCTTCATAAAAACATGCATTCGTTTGAAGATCTAAAATACCTCACTCAAGTGATGTTAATTGAGCTTTTAAGAGAGATTAAAATTGGCGATATGGGGCTTGCTCTTAGGATAGCTTCTAATGATCTTAAAGATTTTATTTTAAAAAATTCTCCTCGAGGCATGCGCCAAGAAATGGAGGAAGTTTTAATGGGACCACCTCAGCTGGCCAGTAAGGTGGAGGAGGCCCAAGAAAGAATCATGGCCGTCGTTCGAATGAAGGTTGATAAAGGACAGCTCATTATTAATAAAGAGTCTTCAGAGAAAATGGTGTGAGATTATTAATTCTTTTTGCTCTCTTTTCTCGTTTTGCATTTGCAGAAATTGATGATTTATCCTTTAAAAATAATGATAAATATCAATTCTTGCCAGAAATGAAGATTGGGATAAGTGATTCCTTTAATATCAAAGTACAATTTGTTCCTCCAAAAGGAAAAAAAGTAAACCTGGCGACTTTTGTTAAAATATGGGAGAAAGAGAAAAAGGGTTGGGAATTAAGCGAAACCTTGGATCTCGCAAACAGCAAGCAGGAGTTTTCTGACAATCTTTTACTTCACAATGTACTACTAAAATCTAAAAAATCTGAAGTGGCCATCGAAATTGACTTCATTCATTGCACCTACTCTGGTGGACAATGCGATCAAGAAAGGTATTTGGGAAAAATTAAGCGTTTAAAAGGAACACAGACTTCTTTACTCTATTATCATCTTAAAATTTAGTGGGCCAATTTGTTACCGTAAAAAAAGTTGGTATCAAAATCGTCATTCACGAGAGAGTCGGCCGGTGTCGAATTCTCCCTGATCTTTCATATATTGGCCTCACGGACTCCTAATGTCGTGAAAAGAGTTTGCGGCAATATTGGCACGTTCTTGGCTTTAGATAAGAGTAGAGAAAGCATTAAATCTAGGATGGGTTTAGTT
>JAGOVS010000149.1 GCA_018060625.1 Bacteriovorax sp.
TGCTCAACTTTAAGGTTCATAAGTTCATAATCGATAGTTGAGCGATAGACATGCTCACATTCAACTATAATCTCGTCTATTAAGGCCAAGTACTGGGCCTTAAGCGAAATGGGGACCTGTAGATCTTTTTGATTCATCTTTTACACCTAAAGTATGAAGGCCTGTAACTGATGATACTTGTCGGGAATAGTCAGGGATAACTTGAGGATTAATTAGATATTTCTATGGCGTAAGATGAATTCCACCCGACGATTGACATTAATACCCTTATCTTCTTCTTCAGATGAGCTTACGGTACTTGAATTGGCCTCTGGAACAAGTTGATCGGGGCGAACACTGAAGTCCTTTATCAAGGAGTTGCGGATGGCCATGGCCCGCTTAAAGGCCAGTTCCCAGTTGGCCTGGTCATTTTCACCCTCGCCTTTTTCGGTGTGACCGACAATGGAGACAGATCCTTCATAGTTTTTAAAAACATCAGCAAGTTTTGCTAAATATTTTTTTCCTTCATAAGAGACTTCAGTTGATCCAAATTGAAAGACAATATTACCAGGAATGGCAAATTTTAAGTATTCGGCCGTGAAATCTTCACTGAAAGCATTTCCGTCAAAAAGTTCAGAAACCAATTTACTTAAAACTTTATGTTCTTGGAGATAGACGGGTTTAGGTCTAGCTGGTTCAGAGACACTTTTTTCATCAAATTGGCCTTCTCCACCATTTAGAATGGAATTGTTGGAGTTGGGAGTGTTTCCAGCTTTTCCTAGGGAATCACTTCCTCCTTTAAAGATTGTTGCAGTAGTAAAGTAGTCGGCAATGGCCTTTTTTGTTTCTTCATCTGCACCCATCAGCCACATAACGAGGAAAAAACACATCATCGCAGTCATGAAGTCGGCGAAAGCAACTTTCCAGGCACCACCGTGAGCTCCGGCGTGGCCTTTATTAATTTTCTTGATGATAATGGGCGCTTTTTCATCTGCCATGATGAACTTTCCTAATTGCTAGCGGGCCCTATTATTTTTTACCCGCATTTGCTGTCGCTTCGTCGATTTCTTTAAACGTAGGTCGAAACTCTAAGGGAATCGATCGTCTTCCAAACTCGGCACAAACTTTAGCGTTTACTCCTTTAGCATAAGCGAGAAGACAAATTTTTGCAGTATTAACAAATTTTGCCTCTTCTCCCATGATGGTCTCGATTTTGGCAACCATTGGTTGAATGTATCCGTAGGCAATTAAGATCCCAAGTAATGTACCAACCAGGGCGGCACCAACGGAGTGACCAATAACTTCCTTACCTTGGTCAAGTTTTCCCATGGTGATAACAACCCCGAGAACGGCGGCAACGATCCCTAATCCAGGAAAAGCATCCCCAGTTCTATTCATGGTGGAAACTAAATGATGTTCGGCCTCATGAACTGAATCGAGGTCAGAATTCATGAGATCTTCTAGATCGTATGGAGATAGCGATGAAGCAATCTGAACTTTTAGAGTGTCACAGATAAAATCAATGGCGTGATGGTTATGAAGGACGGCCGGGTAACGTTTAAAAATCTCAGAGCCCTCGGGATTTTCCACGTGGGGTTCTATGGATATTGGATTGGCCGAGGCCATTTTGATAAGTTCAAACATACACTGAAGAAGTTCAATATAGGCCTGCTTATTAATGCCGCTACCTTTTAAGATTTGGAGTATTCTGTGAATCATTTCTTTAAACATATGTGGACTAGCACAAATGATTAATGTCCCAAAGGCCGCCCCCCCAATGATGAGAAGCTCGAGTGGTTGAAAAAGAGCGGCAATTTTACCACCTTCAAGCACATAACCCATGATAACACAGACCATAATAAAGACACCACCGACAATCGACATCATAAGAAAATCCTCCAAAGATTTATCAGCTTATCGTCGAGGAATTTAAAAGCTTTAAAATAAGATTACTTAGCAATAGGTGAGATTTTTTGTTGAGTTTTGTGAGCATTTCTGCCCCCCTGGACGAATAAGTCTTTTTTGATTCAAATAGTTCTTATGGAAAAATATTTGTTTGTGCCATTCTGGAAGAGATACCCCTTCATACTTGCCCTTTTCTCTCAAGCTTTGTCGCTTTTATTATTGCGAAATATGGTGTGGGCCATGGGGATCGATTTAGAAAAATGGCCTTTCATTTTTTTGCAAGGCCTCGTGAGTGCTTGTCTTTCAGTATATCTTTTTAAACTTCCAAAGTGGTTTTTTACAATTTCAATTTTGTTTCCTCTAAGTCTTATGTTGGCCATGACTTATTCCTTATTTTCTCAAACTTTTTGGGGAGTGGGATTTATTTTATTAGTACTCACATTTTCACATACACTTAAAGAACGTGTACCACTTTATTTGTCTAATAAAGTGACTCATGAAACCTTAAGGCAAATTGTGAATGAGCGAAAATGTCAAAAGGTTTTAGATATAGGATCAGGACTTGGGGGAGTTGTCCGTGCCCTTTCTGCTGAGCCTGTTAGCTCTGTCGGGGTAGAGAGTGCTCCACTTCTATGGTTCATCTCAACTCTTTTATCCAGGCTTTCGGGAAAAGGACAAATCAAGCGCCAAAATATTTGGGATACGTCCTTAAGTCAATATGACATGGTTTATGCTTTTCTTTCCCCTGCGGTGATGGATAAACTTTATGAAAAAATAAAAAAGGAAATGAGACCAGGAACACTTTTTATTTCAAACAGCTTTGCAATTGCTCATTGTGAATACGACGCACTTTGGGTATTGAGCGATGAAAGAGAGACCCATTTGTATTTTTATGAAATTAAATAAACCTCAAGGATCTTTTAAGCTTGTGTATAAGTGAAAGTGTGAAAAATCCCAAAAATAAACTTAAGAAAAAGGACCTCAACAGACCAGAATCTCCTTGAACATCCTTTATCGAAGAGCAACTCACGGGCGAATGGTGAGGGTAGAGATAAGTGATGCCATCGATATCGTCTTTATGCAGGTATTTCAGGGATTGGTTGGTGGAGCTATAGTACATAAGCGCATCTGCCAGGGTCGCATGCCCTAGTCCTAAAGCATGACCAAGTTCATGAGCAATAAGAATAATCTTTTTTTCACGATCCATCAGGGCCGCAGCGCTGCCAGAGATATTATTGATGAGGACAACGGCCTGATTAGGGTTACTCCAATTCAATCGACCAGAGGCCACATTAGTGGAGGTCGTAAAGATGGTTGTATTCGTAGAGCAACCAATGAGTATGGAGTTGGTTTGGGCCTTTGCGATGGCGTCACTATAAATATCTGCGGCGATACTGGCCGTAGAAAAACCGGAAATTTTCAAGCGCAGAGCAGAGGATGAGACAGTATTCCAATAGCGATTAATGGCCTCTTCTGTAATGTCTCTCCATTCCTGGATAGTGATCCCAGTGTTCGTGCAGCTATCGATAGAGAATTCAATTGAGACGTCGTTGACGGGGAATTTGGGACTATTTTTTTGAACAAGGGTAAAGGCCCAAGAAGGAGTTTGAAAAATGAAAAAGAAAAGCAAAAAAATTTTCATTGGAAATCCTCAAGGTTTAAAAATAATAGTGCAAAGATGTAGAGTAAGAGATTTGTCTGGCGGTTTTAGACCAAGCACTCAATAAAAAAGTATCTACTCGGACGGCCACATGTTCTTTGATAAGGTATTCACTGCCTAAAGTGAGGGCGGTATTGTAGGATTTTCCGACATCTCCAGGGAGGTAATAGGTGCTCATGGCCCCGCCATCATTCACTTGAATGGTTCCCGGTTCTCCCCAAATGGTAGTGATAAAAGTACTTAGACCAAAGCGCAGGTAGAGATCCTTCCAAACGTTGGACATGAATATAAGCGAATAGATCGTTATATTTTTAGAGTATTCATTGCGGTAATTAGGGAAAAGGACATAGGTGAATTCTGGGGCAAAATAAAGTTGATTTTTAATATTCCATTTTCCTGTTAGGTAAAAGGATAAATTTGGGTCAATGATGTTTCTTTGATTTTGATTTTTGACGGACGTAAAAGGCGAAGTGGTTAATCCGCCGATACCGAAACCGACATTTTTAAGATAACTCAAAACGCGATCTGAAAAAGTGAGTGAAGTGACTTCTTTTTCTTGATTGCCATTAATCAAAGGAGCGTCTTGAGTGTGGGCGTAAGACATAAGGCATACCTGAGCGATACAGGCAAGGATTGTTTTTTTTATCACATGAACTCCATTATAATTTATAAATTTTATACAAAAGAGAATGATTACGTCTATAATGATTATCATGAAGATTTTTCTATTATTGGCCTTCATTTCATTTCCAATATGGGCAGGGGAGAATACCTATAGTAAGGCCAGTGCATTCAGAGCACCGACTAAACGGGAAAAAATATTGGTTCTCAATAATCCCCAAAAAATGTCACCCTATTTTGATCGATCCATTAATGTATTGGTTTGGAATATTTTTTTAGGGCAAAAAAAAAATTGGCCCCAAAAGTATAAGGAAATCCTAAAGCAGAGAGATCTCGTGCTGCTTCAAGAATTTTATTTGACTGATATTGTGAAAAAAGAATTCCAGGATGATCTTAAAAGGCAGTACATACTTTCCAGTGCCTATATTTATAAAAAAGACAATTTGCCAGCAGGAGTTGCAACAGCTTCGAGTGTATCGTCCATTCAAAGAAAGAATCTTTACAGTAAGCACAAAGAACCTATTACTGCCGTTTACAAATCCTCTCTTTTTACAACTTACAAACTTAAAAATGGTAAAAAATTATTAGTTGTTAATGTTCATGGACTCAATTTTGTTCTAGACCATATCCTTGGAGATCAAATTCTTGAGATCGAAAAGGAAATAAAAAAGCATAAAGGTCCTGTCATTTTGGCGGGAGATTTTAATACTTTTACCTACGGAAAAATAAAATACCTGAATATGGTTGCTAAAAATTTAAATCTTTTGGAAGTTGAATACCCGACTGATCGAAGGAAAAAGTTTATGAAATATCCTTTGGATCATGTTTATTACCGAGAATTAAAAGTGAAGCAAACAGACGTTTTACCAAGTTTGGAAGGATCAGATCACAATGCTATATCTGTTATTTTTGATATTATTTAATGATTCTTTTGGAAATGATAAAGAGAATCCTCCCAAGGCCAAGGCCTGGCCCTCGCTTGAACGTCGACAACTGGAGAAAGTTCAGAAGGATTTACAGAAGCGTTATCAGGGAGAAGCGGGACTGGAGCGTTTGAGAGCTGACGCAGAAGAAAAAGCGATGGAGGCCATTTCTAAATTCAAAGAAGAAAATAAGGAGAAGCCAGGTTTAAGGCCTCTTGTTAAAGCGGCCGATCAGTTACTAAAAAAAGACAATGATGGTAATGGGGTGGCCTTAAAGAAACTAAGTGATTTTCAAAAAGAATTCGATAGTCAGTTTCAAAATTATAAAAAACGAATTGACAAAATAAGGCCAGGTGAAAAAAAAGCAACAAGTGAACCAGTTGCTTTTGATTATAAGTTGGCCCAAGAAGAAGAACTTAGGGAAAAAAATCATAGAAAAGGTAAAAACGAGGCCAATAAAAAAGAGGGGCGGGAGCTTATTAAAATGAGTTCGGGCAATGAGCGCGTGATTCTTTGGATCGCTGGTTGTCTTCTCACTTTTCTCGCTTGGTTAGGATGGAAAAAATGGCGTTAAGTTTTTTACTTAAGCATCGACAAAAAGTTATTTGGGGTTCGCTGATTCTTTTTGTCATAAGCACTCTTTTGACGATTAAACTTTTTTCTCAAGTTCGATCGGAGGTTGAGTATTTACTTCCACCCAGTTCCAAAACTCTTCTGGATGTTCAAGAGACTAGGCATCGCTATCCCCAGTCAGATATACTTCTCGTCTTTTTTGAGGGAACTAATGCTTTAGAAGTAAAACGCCAGTATGATTTGTTTAAAGGCCAGTTAGTCATTCAAAAACATCCCGCCATTGGGCATGTGATGACAAATTTAAAAGAGGAAATTCATTTTTTTTCGACCCACCGTCTTCATTTCTACCCTTTGCAAAATTGGAAGGAGTTGCGCACTAAGATTTTTGAAAAAACGCAAGCGAGTGAAAAGAAAACAAGACCAGAGCAACTATTAAGCTTTGTGAGGAATTTAAAGAATAAAGTAAATCATTTTATTTCTTTAAAAACACTGAGGAATTTTTCAAGTTTGAAGAATCTTCCAGAAGGAGAGTTTGTTTCAGCAGATGGGACGATTCGCTTATTGGTCATTTTTCATTCAAAACCAATGACCAATTTAAATGAGGC
>JAGOVS010000029.1 GCA_018060625.1 Bacteriovorax sp.
ATACCATGAACTTATCGGCCTCAGAACTAAAAACTATAACTGATAACTCTCACTATGTTTTCGAAACACTCGCAAGTAAATGTGAGCAGGGAACATTACGTTTTGATCTGTTAACAATGGATAAAATTATTTCAGGAAAAAGAAACGAGGAAAAATCTTCCACTTGCCGCTAAGAGCACAGTAACACTTCCTCCGCTGGTAGAATAGTCTAGTCCCTAGACTCTCAACCAGCGGAGGAATCAGTGCAAAAATCACTCTGTCTCACCTTGCTACTAAGTTTATTAATCTCTCAACAGCTTTTCTCTCAAGATTCTCTTTTAGAATTTTCTCTAGGCGAAAACGATAGGCCACTTCGTATTGCTATTATTTCCGACATGAATGGCGATTATGGGTCCCCTGATTATTCGATAAAAGTTCACAAGGCAGTCGAAAGACTTCGCACCCTAAAACCAGATGCCGTTCTCGTCACAGGTGATATGGCCTCGGGAGAAAAAAAAGGACTTGATTATAAGGCCATGTGGAAAGGGTTTCGCGAGGCCGTTACGAACCCACTAACTGAGAGTGATCTTCCCATGCTTGTGACACCAGGAAATCACGATGCCCCAGGTTGGAAAGGATTTGAAATTGAGCGAAAGATCTACAAAGAAGAATGGAATAACTATCACAATGATTACCTCTCAAAAAATCAATCGGTGCGCTTGATCTCGATGGAAAATTATCCTTTTTATTACTCTTTCGCCATTAAAGATGTCTTTTTCATCTCCATTGAGGCCACAACTCAATTGGAATTAAGCTCTGCTCAAAAATTATGGCTTGAAAATCAGGTTAAAACGAATTCTGGTTATAAATACAAGGCGGCCTTCTCTCATTACCCTTTTCACCCCCTGGCAATAAATAGAGAAGGAGATTTTATTGCTGACAAAAATAATACTGTTTTTAAAATGCTCAAAGCAAATGGGGTCTCCCTCTTTTTATCTGGGCATCAACACGCCTACTACCCGGCCACCTGGGAAGGAGTTCGTTTTGTTGGACAGGCATGTTTAGGAGGAGGTGCTCGAAAACTCATCGGGACAAGCAAAGTCTCTCCCAATAGTTTTACGGTTGTTGACTTTGAAGACACCATTAAAGTCGATGCTTTTGCGTATCCAAAATTTGAAATCCCTATTGCTCGAGAAACTCTTCCAAAGAGTATTAAAACGCCCAAAGGAGGTTTCCTTATGCGCGATGATTTAAGCTTGAAAACAAACTATAGTATTGGAAAACTTCTGAGACAATGATACGTTGATAGACAACTTTTTTAAAAGGCGATATTAAAAAATGAAATACCTATCTGTTGCTCTGTACTTACTCTTCTCCTTCAATAGCTCTGCCTCAGATAGCACATGGCTGCTTTGTGATAACGGTCATCTCGCGGCCAATATTGTCGAACATCGCTCCCATGACGGATTGGGGAGAGTCACGAGCATCAACTTGATCTTAGGAATGAATGTCTTCAATGGCGAACTTCATGATGCCGATTCGGGCCATGTCTTGATGCCATCACTTTCTATGGCCCGGAGTGGTTTTGCAGGGGATGTGAATATTGATTACAGTAAAAGCACCTTTTCCTTAAAAGGAATTCTTCGTTTGGATAATGAGCGCTTTGTTATTGAATCTGAACTTAACTGCAAAGAAATGAGCGTAGATCTATAAAAACAATGAGGGCCTCTTTTTTTTTAGAGGCCCTCATTTGATTTTAATTAATATCGTCACAGGCATTTTGAGGATCATTATCAATCAATTCTTGAATATTTTTTAGCAATTGATTACAGGCAGGATTAACCTCTGCTTCTTTTCTATTTATTGGGCCATAATGTCCTCTATGAATTCTCAACATCGTCATCGCATACTCAGTCGCAAATGATGGACAGGCCTTATTGAAAATTTGGTATTCAGCACCAGCTCCAGTCCCAAGAATACTAGCGGATCCACAACTGACACCTTCTTTAAAGACCTCTAAAAAACAGCGCGCGCCATTGTTGGCCTTATATTCATTATACAAATTGCGAAGCTCTGGAGAAAGGCCCATAGAATCGTAACTCGTTTGAAAGATTCCCGCCTCTGCTGCACTTGAAGAGCGATTTGAACCCGCACTCTTATCCCATCCCTCGCAATATTTACCAGAACTCTCTCTCATTCCTAATCCCATTCCTAAAGTGTAAAGCGCTCTTAAAGGAGCTACTCCAGCAACGTCAGTAGACATTTGAAGCACGTCGAAATTATTTTGATAGTGGGCCAAGGCATCTTGCTTTGTGTTTTGGGTATTGGCCCCAGTTAAAATAGTCACCAATCCAGATGGAGACTGTTTCGACTTTTTAAGTCGACAAAGAGAGCGAGCAAAACTTAAGCTGACTCCTTTAATATAACCGGCCGGAGCTCTTCCCCTGTTCTTCCAAGAATAAGTTGTACAAGTCGAATTTTTCACTAACTCTTTAATCTGCTCAACATAAGGAGAGTCATTTGGAGGCGTTGGAGGAGCAGGAGTTGGAGTTGGTGCAGGAACGGGGGCCGGAGCTGGTGCTGGCGCTGGATTAGGTCTTTTAGGCCTTCTGGAACCCATCGAGAACGTCTCGCCTGAAAAAACAACTGAGATAAGAAAAACAATCATAAGTGGTTTGTTAAAATGTTTCATTCTAAAGATCCTTTGTAAAAAAGATTAAGGAAATTTTTCGTTCTTAATCTTCGGATCTTCAGAGAAAAAGCTTAAGGATTACTTATACAAATTCGATGGATCGTTATAGTCAACTATGTCTTATAATCCTATCGGTGCAATGGCCACAACACTGAGTCCCACGGCCTTAGTCTTGCCACCGTTTTCATAAGAGTGGTGTCCCTCTCCTGGAAAGGCCAAGACATCACCTTTACTTATATGATAAGTTTCACCCGCAACGACAATAATGATCTCTCCTTGCAGGCAATGTAAGTACTCTCGGGTGCCGGCCGCATGGGGAATACCACGCATTTTGGCCCCCACATTTAACTCAATTTTATCGATTTCCATCCCTGGAATGGGATCAGGTAGAAGCTTGACAATCATCACCTCACCACCTGAGCGACTAATGGATCTCACTTGATCAGCGGGAATTTTTTTACAACGGGCCATGGGAGTTGTGAGTAAGATTTCTATTGAAGTATTGAGAGCACTTGAAATTTTGGCCAAATTTACCAAAGATGGATTTCCAGTTCCAGATTCAAGATTGGCCACCGTTGAGCGAGGTACTGAGGCCATCTTGGCCAAATCGGCCTGAGTGAGTCCTCGTCTGGATCTGAGGTCTAATAGACGTTCTGCGAGATTACGCGAAAGAGACTCAAAAGGATTAATAGACATCGGCCAGCTCCTAAATGTTCATTTGTTGTCATTTTGCCAATAAATTAGCAATATGCAAATAAAAGAGATACATTTTATTTTTCTTTGCTATCCTAGCTCCCAAAGAGTCGTTTTATTAATCGTTTTATGGAGGTTCAAATGAATTTCGCTTTATTTTCAGCGCAAGGTTCAGAAATGCTTTTCCGTTTTATTCACTTCTTTGCTGGAGTTGTATGGATTGGAATGCTTTATTATTTTAATTTTGTTCAAGGAGAGTGGTTTAAAGAGCTTGATGCTGATGAGAAAATTAAATCTTCTCGGGGAGTCGCGGTTAGAACTCTCGTTCCAAGAGCACTGGCCTGGTTTAGATACGGGGCCCTAGGAACTTTTTTATCAGGGATCATTCTTATTGGTCTTAGAACTCATGGTTCTGGTGGAATGGCAGAAATTTTCAGAACCTCTTGGTGGGCCTATATTGGATCAGGAGCTCTCTTTGGAACAGTTATGTTCTTAAACGTTTGGCTTATTATTTGGCCTAATCAAAAAATCGTCATTGCTTCAGCTAAACAAATCGCTGCAGGTGGGGCCGCTCTTCCCGAAGCTGCCGGGGCCGCTGCCAAAGCAGGTCTGGCGTCAAGACATAATACTCTTTTCTCAGTTCCTCTTCTTTTTATGATGGGGGCCGCAAGTCATCTTCCTTCACAAATCAATCCCGACTATAATGGTTGGACGTTGTTTGCTTTTATCGCTGTTATCCTAGGTCTTTTAGAGTTAAATGCGCTTAAAGGAAAAACGGATTATTTAAAAATTACTTCAATCATGGGCGTGACTCATATCGGATTAGTTTTAACCGCCATTCTTTATTTTGGAATTGAGCTTCTTACAAAATAATGGAAGAAGAAAAAAGATGATGATGAAAATATTAAAGTTTAAAAAAAACAAAGATTCATTAAAAATATTTCTGGGAGCAGTTTGTCTGCTCCCAGTTTTTACTTTCCTCTCTTGTACTCAAGAAAATTCCAGACCTCTTAGTGCTTTAGAAAACCGAGGCAAGTCCGTCTATATGGGCAATTGTATTGCCTGTCACAATCAGGACCCGCGTCTCATCGGAAGTGTCGGCCCGGATGTTGCGGGATCTTCCCTAGAACTCTTATCGGCCCGAGTGATTCACCAATCCTATCCACCTGGTCATAAACCTAAAAGAGCGACAGGTCTTATGCCAGCTTTGCCTTTTTTAAAAGCTGATCTTCCGGCCCTACATGCTTATTTGAATAGTTTTTCGAAAAAGTAATATATTTAAAAAAAGAGCTGACAGCTTGAAGAAGTTACTTCTACTATTAAAGGATGAAAACACTCATTTTTATTTCGTTCTTTATGACTTCTCCAACTTTTGCCGCAAATTTATTTGCCCCTTATTATGGAAAATATAAGATTGCAGAGATTTCATGCACATTTAATGGTGAAAAAATGGCCGAGTGTAACAAATGGAAACAAGTAGAACTCAAGGCCGATCCGTTAAATGAGGAATATGTTTGTGTATTAATGAAAAGTTCAAACTCCACTTCATCAGATTGCTATCGTGAAGAAAGCATCATTAGTCAGGAAATGGAAAGGATCTCTACTTTTATCAATATACCTAATGGCGTTCGTTTCGAAAGAAATATTCGAATGAATTTCCTAGAGAAGAAATACACAATGGAATTCATTCAGTCAGGCAGCGAATTCACCTTTACTCGTAATGATCAAACTCATTTTCCGACAACTGGGCAGGATGTTCACGGAGAGATGCACATGCGTTTAAGGCCTATTCATTAGGGCCAAATGATCTTTAATCTCATCAATTGAAATCATCTTAATCTTAAATGTCTGAGCAAACTCGCTAAGTTCTTCTCCTCGCAGGGCCTCCCCGAAAGCATTAAGTGTTTCACAAAGAACGGCCACGGGAAAAAGATCTGCAAGTTTCATCAAATCAATGGCCGCTTCCGTATGGCCTGCGCGAACAAAGACACCCCGATCCTGAGCGATTAGCGGAAAGATATGTCCAGGTCGCTCAAAGTCTTGAGCAAGGGCACTTGGATCACTGAGTTTTTTTATTGTCAACGCTCGATCGGCAGAAGAAATACCTGAACTTGTTCCAGAAACGGCATCGACACTGATGGTAAAGGCCGTCTGGAGAGTTCCTTCATTAGACTTAACCATTAAAGGAAGATCTAATCTTTGGGCCACTGCGGAGCTTATAGGTACGGTGATAAGACCTCTGGCGTGATTGAGAAAGAAATTGATTTTTTCAGTCGTGATAAATTCAGCGGCCATCAGTAAATCGGCCTCATCTTCACGATCCTGGTGATCCGTCACAAGAATAAGATGACCCGCTTTAAGGTCTTTAATAATATCTGCTATTTTTTCCATACCCTATACTACTAAGGATGGAACAATAAGTGAAACTCTGGTTTCGGAAGCTCCTGATCTTTTTTATATTTTTGGTAAACTTCATAGTCTTTATTGAGATAGTCATCAATGGCGGTATAAATCTCCTTAGGAGTCATGGGATGAGCATACTCTATGGATCGCAACTCTAAGTTCTTATAAAAAGCATCACCAATTTTATCTAAGGCCATGAATAATTCCATCTGGGCCGGGGACATGTTCAGAGCGAATTTTTTCTCTAAAAACTTTTTCACGAGCGGAGTTCTGCGAAGAAGCCAGAAGACTCTCGACTGAGCATCCATTTTTACGCTGGGATCAACTCTGTAGTTGTGTTGGTCCATGCGTTCAAAAAGCTTAGTGAGAATAAAATCCTTTAATCGAGACTCTTCGAGCTTTTTAGGATTTCGCCATTCGGCCACCAATTCAAACCGAGGATCAAACTGTATGTCCCCTGGGGCAAAAATATCGAGAGTATCGATATTTCCTGAATGAACAGGCACTCCCAAGGTATTTAAAAAAGGAATCATTCCTTTGCTGAATTGGGATTTAAATTGAGGAAGATAATCAAGGGAAGGATCGGCCAATTTAAATCCATGAGAGATGATTTCAGAGCAAAAATATTTTGAGTTATCGCGATAATTCATTGAAAAATCATATTCGATGGTCTTTCCCGTCTCTTGTTGTTTTTTAATCAGATCAAACATTTTCTGGGAAGCCTTTCGGGCCACCTCGGCCTGAGAGTAACGAAAAACCGCAGAGCGAATATTTTTTTCGTTGAGATGATCACTGAAGGGGTTGGCAGTACTGCCAATCTCAATACGTGCCTCTGTCGTATAAAGTTCTTGAGTTTTAGTGTCTTTATAGACAAAACTCAGATGGGAAAACTGGTAATCACTTCGAGTGATACGAGCAATGGCCGCAGACGTATAGGCATTTCCTCTCGAAAGGATGACGTCTCCTGATTTTAAATCCTCGTAAGACTTAAATTCTGAAGAAAACTTTGGGTTCACAAGTAAGTAGGGAAACTCCCCTTTTAAATTGACATATTCAATCGGAGCAGAGGCCATTTTCTCCATTTTTAATTCAACTAAGTAATCTTCAACATATCGAAGGGCCTTGAAAACATCCTGGGCATTATCGAGACACTCTCGATCAAGCGAATTGTTTAAAGAAAATTTCTTAAAAGAATCTTTCAAAAGAATTCTGGTCTCAAAAGACAACTTTATATCACTATCAAGGCCCGCGAGTTCACTAGACTCAAAATAGGCACTTTCTCCTGCGATATCAAAAAGCCGTTGATAAAGATCCTGATAGACTCGTTTACATTCTAGAGAGTTCACTCCTATCGTGTTTTCTGCTAGGGCGACATCACTGTAGATTTGAGCAAGTAAAGTTTCACGCTCTCCTGCAGGACGACGATCGTAAAAGAGCGAACAACTTGTTAGGACAAGTGAAATGCCTATGATCTTAATGGTCTTTAGGCTGTCTATACATTTATGCGGCATTCTCATTCATCCTCTCTAGAGCTTCTTTATAAGTATAGTCATTTTCCTTCATCACCTCTAGGAGGAAGATTGATCCCTAACATTTTACTCCAGCAAGATATGGAGCATTCTCCTCAGAGGCTCGGCCGCTCCCCAGAGAAGCTGATCACCTACCGTAAAGGCATTTAAATACATAGGCCCCAGGTTCATTTTACGTACTCTCCCAATAGGAATCTGAAGATTTCCACTGGCAAATTCTGGAGTAAGAAACTTTAGTGTTTCCTCTTTTTTGTTTGGGACAAATTTTGCCCAGGGGTTGTGCTCTTTAATCATGGATTCAATTTCGTCTAAGGGAATATCTCTTTTTAATTTAATCGTTAGTCCCTGAGAGTGACAGCGCATTGAAGAGACCCGTACACAAGTTCCATCAATCGGAATAAAGTTCTTTGTTTGAAGAATTTTATTGGCCTCAACCGAGCCCTTCCATTCTTCTTTACTTTGACCATTCTCCCATTCTGAATCAATCCAAGGAAGAAGGTTAAAGGCCAAAGGATGACCAAAATTTTCTTTAGGAAATTGGGGGTGATTCAAAAGTGATTTAACCTTTTTTTCAACTTGCAATATTTGATCAGAGAGATTCTCTCCCTCTTTCATCACTGTATCTGTCACAAATTTCATCTGCTTGAGTAATTCATTCATATGCCTTGCCCCTGCTCCCGAAGCGGCCTGATAGGTCATGGAGGTTATCCACTCCACTTCCTCTGTTTTAAAGAGGCCACCAAGAGCAAGCATCATAAGCGAGACGGTGCAATTGCCACCGATAAAATCTTTTTGATTATTTTTAAGTGCTGATTGGATTACATGTTTATTGAGCGGATCAAGAATAATGACCGCCTCTTTTTCCAGACGCAGAGTAGAGGCCGCATCAATCCAATATCCTCTAAAACCAGCAGCACGCAGTTCTGCATGAATTTTTTTTGTGTAATCTCCGCCTTGGCAAGTGAGAATGACATCCATTTGCTTTAAAAGCGCTAAATCGTGGGCATCTTGCAAGACAGGGTCAGCATTTTTCGCTTGAATGGGATTTTTTTCTCCTTTTTGAGAAGTTGAAAAAAAAGTCGTTTCAAAATGAGAGAAATCGTCCTCTGAAAGCATGCGCTCCATAAGAACTTGCCCTACCATTCCACGCCAACCAACAATTCCTAATTTCAACATGCCAACCGCCTTAATAAAACCCTAAAAACTTTTGAAAATATGTTTCCACGCTATTTTTTCTCTTTTAGAATGCTTTGTAAAACGGATTGTTTTTAATTGGAAAAGATTATGAAAGAAAAAGTTATTGTTTCAAAATTCGGCGGAACTTCCATGGGAGACGCTGAGTGTATGAAAAGAAGCGCAGAAGTTGCACTTGCTCAAAAATCCAACCTTGTGGTCGTCTCGGCAACTTCGGGAACGACCAACGATCTCATCGAGCTGGCCCATACGGCCGAAAAGAGTTCATGGGAAAATGCCCAACTGATTTTAACAAAAATAAAAGTGAAGCATTTAAAAATGGCCCGTGATTTAGAAATGACACCTGCAAAAATAGACCGACTCAATCAACTCTTTGAAGAAGTTGAATCCATGTCCCGCGGAGTGCACCTCTTAAAAGATTGCTCCCTTAAGGCCCTCGATTCTCTTCAAAGCATTGGAGAGCGCCTTTCCTCTTTGCTCTTTACAGAGGCGATGAATATTGTGATACGAGCAAAAAATGAAAAGAGCGAGGCCCGCTGGTTTGACGCTCGCGAGGTTCTTATTACGGATAATCAATTTGGCCGAGCAAGACCAATAACCAGCGAAATTAAAAAACTTTGCGACGAACACCTCTCAGCTCTCAAGCACTCTCCGATAGTGTTTGTCACCCAAGGCTTTATTGGAAAAACAAAAGAAGGCATGACCACAACTCTTGGTCGCGGAGGAAGTGATTATTCGGCCGCCCTATTGGCCGAAGGATTAGAGGCCGATATCTTAGAAATTTGGACTGATGTCGCAGGTATTGCCACAACCGATCCTCGCCTTTGTAGTGAGGCCCGTGCTATTGCAGAAATATCTTTTAAGGAGGCCAGTGAACTAGCAACTTTTGGCGCGAAGATTCTTCACCCGGCCACTCTTCTTCCGGCCATTCGCGCTCATATTCCCGTTTTTGTCGGGTCAAGTTTTCACCCGGAATTGGGTGGGACGTGGGTCAAAAAAGAAGTTGATGAGACACCACTTGTTCGGGCGATGGCCCTTCGAAAAAAGCAAATTCTCGTCACGCTTTCAACTCCAGAGATGCTTTACTCTCATGGATTTCTCTACCAAATTTTTAAAGTTTTCAACGATCACAAAGTAAGTATTGATGCCATTACGACTAGTGAAATCAGTGTTTCTCTCACTCTGGATGATTCAACTCTTTTAAATAAAGAGCTCATTGTTGATCTCGAAAAAATTGCGGATGTACAAGTGGAAGAAAATCTCGCCCTCGTCTCGTTAATTGGCAATAATATTAACCACACCCCGGGTCTGGCCAAAAAAATATTTGATTCCATCAGTGACATTAATGTCCGCATGATTTGTCTGGGGGCCAGTAAACACAACTTCTGTTTTATTATTACCGAAGAACAAGGCCCCGAAGTGATCAATCGATTGCACAAAACGTTCATTGGGAAACAATTGTGAAAGTAGCACTCTTAGGAAAAGGCAAAACGGGGGGCAAAGTTTTAGAACTCTTGCAGGCAAGCGAGATTGCTTATACTGTTTTTGATTCTTCTCATAAACCCCATCTTAAAAATTTGCAAGGCCATGATGTTATTATTTCCTTTCTTTCCGGAGAAATTTTTAAAGACTACTTAGATCTTTTAGTCGACTCCCAAATTCCAGTAGTCTCAGGAAGTACGGGAATGAGTTGGCCCATTGGCTTTGATCAATTATTAAAAAACAAAAAGTGCAAATGGATTTATGCGACCAATTTTTCTTTGGGGATGAATCTGGTTCAACAAATGATTTTCATCATGAGTCAGGCAAAAAAAATATTCTCAGAATATCAATTTTCAATGAATGAAATTCATCATACTAAAAAATTAGATGCTCCATCCGGAACGGCCCTCTCTTGGAAAAAATGGGCCAATCATGAAATGGATATCACGTCTGAGCGAATAGGAGATGTGATAGGAATCCACGAAATACGACTTACTACTCAAAATGAAAAAATTATTTTAAAACATGAGGCCCTTGACCGCAAAATTTTTGCTGAAGGGGCCCTCTATGCAGCTCATAAAATATTAAACGACAAAACACTGGCCCCGGGACTGCATCTGTTCCAAGATATTGTTCAAAGTGAACTCACAACTCAAAAATAAGGACACCCTTTATGAAAGACATTAACTCAACTCCTCTATGGACTGCAATCGTCACCCCAATGAATGCTGACTCAACAGTTGATTACCCATCTTTTGAAAAAATTCTTCGCGAGCAAGAGTCCGCTCAAAATGGAGTCGTTATTTTAGGCTCCACGGGTGAAGCTCTCAATCTTGGAACTGATGAATGCAAACAAATTTTAGAATTTGGTCTTTCATTAAAATTAAAAGTTCCAGTGATGACAGGGATTGGAGGCTTTAATCAAAAAGATATTCTTAAATATGTAACTTACCTTAATTCATTAAATGGTCTCGACGCTTATTTAGTCGTCACTCCTCTTTATGCAAAACCAGGTGAGCATGGACAAACAGAATGGTTTAAGGCCATTCTCGATCTTTCAACAAGACCTTGTATGCTTTATAACGTTCCCGGAAGAACCGGTGTTAAAATGCATGTTAATGCTGTCAAAAATCTTAAAGAGCATAAAAATTTTTGGGCCATTAAAGAAGCCTCTGGATCAGTGGAAGATTTCAAGGCCTTTGTCTTAGCTAATCCCAAAGCACGTGTTTACAGTGGAGATGATGGAATGGTTCCAGACTTTGCGCCTCATGGTTGTGTGGGTCTTGTTTCCGTCGCAAGTAATGCTTGGCCTCTAGAGACGCGCGCTTATGTGGTCAAAACCCTAGAGAATAAACTCACAAAATCCGAAGCAGAACTTTGGAAAAAATCTTGCGATACTCTTTTTATTGCGGCCAATCCTGTGCCTGTTAAAAATTTAATGCATGCTCAAGGAAAAATAAAAACCAATGTCCTTCGTGCTCCCTTACATTGGGCCGATCTTGCCGATAATGCCCCAGTGCTTTTGGCCAACAAAGAAATTCAATCGTGGTTTAAGGAGAATGTATGAGTTTGTGGGAAAAAACACTTAATGACTTAGAAGCAGGACGCGTTCGTTCGGCCAATTTTATTGATGGTCATTGGGTGGCCAATACTGAAGTTAAGCTTCAAATTCTTGAAGCTTTTAAAGCGGGAGTTTTAAAAGAAGAAAATGGGTTTGTTGATAAACACAATCTCATGCCGCAAAGTTTTAATGTGGATCGAGGGATACGCATTGTTCCTGGAGGAACATCGGTTCGTCGTGGGTCTTATGTCGCTAAGGGTGTGATCATCATGCCTCCCAGTTATATCAACGTTGGCGCTTATATCGACGAAGGCACCATGGTTGACTCCCACGTTTTAGTAGGCTCGTGTGCTCAAATTGGAAAACGCGTTCATCTTTCAACGGCCGTTCAAATTGGTGGTGTTCTGGAGCCTATTGGGGCCGCTCCCGTGATCATAGAAGACGAAGCCTTCATCGGTGCAGGGGCCATTATTGTCGAAGGCATTCAAGTCAAAAGACGGGCCGTCATTGCTCCTGGAGTGATTCTCTCAAAAGGGATCCCCGTGTATGATCTGGTCAACAACCGCCTCTTAGAAAAAGGGGAAGCTATTCCTGAAAACGCCATTGTGGTTCCGGGAAACCGACCAGTGAAGGCGGATAATGAATGGGCCCATAAAATGGGCATCACTTTACAATGCGCTGTGATTGTTAAATACCGAGATGAAAAAAGTGAAGCTTCGTTAGTGCTGGAAGATTTTCTTCGTTAAGTTGTGACAATTGTTTTACAGGACTGGTGTGTTCTTTCCGTTATCCTAAGAACAGGAGAACACACCAATGCAAAAACAACTTCAGAAAAACTCAGAAATCGATTGGGTCAATACCCTTTTTCTTACCAGTACACCTCTTATTGCCATTATTCTTTCCTTTTTCTATTTTAAAACTCACGGAATTGAATGGTCCCAAATTCTTCTGGCCATCGCTTTTTATTTCATTACGGGCATTGCCATTACTGCTGGCTATCATCGCCTGCTTTCTCATCGTACTTATAAGGCCTCGGTACTCGTCGAGTTTCTCTATCTGATTTTTGGAGCGGCCGCCTTTCAAAACTCGGCCTTAAAATGGTGTTCAGATCATCGCATTCATCATCGTCATGTGGATCATGAAAAAGATCCCTACAATATCAATAAAGGCTTTTTCTGGGCCCATATGGGATGGATTTTTTATAAAGATCAAAACAGCGATATGGCCCAATATCCAAAAGATTTATTAAATGACAAGTTGGTCATGTGGCAACACCGTCATTATTTTAGCATTGCTGTTGTCATGAGTTTTGTTCTTCCCACAATCATTGGATATTTTTTAGGATCGGCCTTGGGTGGCCTTGCCCTTGCGGGCTTTCTACGCGTTGTCGTGGTCCATCACTGCACTTTTTTCATCAATTCACTCTGCCACGTAGTGGGCGATCGCCCTTATACTGATTCTAATACGGCCAGAGACAGCTATATTATGGCGCTCTTTAGTTTTGGTGAAGGCTATCATAATTATCACCATTATTTCCCAAGTGATTATCGAAATGGCATTCGTTGGTACCATTTTGATCCAAGTAAATGGCTTATTAAAAGTTTGCTTTTTGTAGGACTTGTGAGGGATTTAAAAATGGTTCCGGAGAAAATGATTATTCAGGCGAAAAATGAGATGAGGAAGAAGGCCTATCAAGTTGTTTAAACTGAATCATATGATGGGCAACACGTGCCCATCATAATTAAGTAACGATTTAACTTCGATTTACAGTCAACTTTATCCCTGAGCTTTTAACAGAATAATCGCAATGAATAACCCATATTCACTTCGGAAGCACGCTACACCAGACTTTTGCTCGAGTGTTTGGGGGCACGTCAATATAGTAAAATGATTTTGAAGTAACTTTAACTATCACTAGGTACAACCTACTGATAACACATCACAAAATGCATGTTTTTTAAATTAATTTTCATGCACTAATTTCCGATAATATGATATAATATTCAAGAGGAGGCCATTATGCTTAGGCGCGATTTTATAATGAAGAAATTGGTTCCAGGAACACTCTACAGAAGAAGTGAGCTTGAGCTATTCAGCACAAGCGTTGATCGACACATTGGTCAACTCGTAAAAGATGGCTCTCTGAAAAAAGTAGGCCCAGGTTTGTATCTTCGACCAGAGAGAAATAAATGGGGAGAAGCTCCTGCTGACGATAAAAGTTTAGTGACATCATTTTTAAAAGACGATCGTTTTTTACTTTATTCATATAATAGCTATAACGGTCTTGGTCTTGGCACTACACAACTCTATAGCAATACAGTTGTGTACAACCATAAACGGCATGGAAAATTTAAGCTTGGAAATCGAACATTTGATTTTAAAATAAAACCAAATTTCCCCGTAGAGTTCACCAAAGAGAATCTACTTGTAGATATGCTTAATAACTTGTCTGAACTAGCGGAAGATGAAGACAAAATACTTTTTAATCTGAAAAAAAAACTTTCAAGCTTTAATCGACGAGAGCTTGAAAAAGCTGGTAAACTCTATGGAAAAGTAAAAACAAAAAAATTACTAAAAGAATTATATGGCAAGAAAGCTACTCCACAAAGATCCCACTTTTAAAGATCTTATCAATATCGTTGCAAGTGAGATGGGTATTAATCCCTATCTCGTTGAAAAAGATTATTGGATCATGCATACACTTTATGGCCTACAGAAACAAAATTTTGAGTTTGAACTTAAAGGCGGAACCTCCCTCTCTAAGGGCTATAAAATTATTGATAAAAAAGATTTTGACCTTTTGAATGCCAATTATCAGTCTACGGAAAATTTATATTATCAGGGGCAACCTGACTTTAAATTAATCTTAAAACGAATAACACAATTCAGCTCCAGTTTTTAAATTCATGCTTCAGTGCTTAAATACGCGGCCCAGCCCCTTTAAGAAAGTTCATTTAATGGTCAGGAGGATAAGCATTATGATTATCTACTCTTTCAGGTTTTACATTCCGAGATTTTAATTCTTCAAGAACTTGATTAAAGTGTTGTGGTTCTGGATGATAGTGACCTGATGAGCGATCGATGAACTTAATGACTCCATCTTTAATTTTAATTTCACCAGCAGCGGCTACAGGTCCTCCTGCTAAAAAGGAAGAATGATGAAATTTACCAACCTCTTTTGAGTGAATGTATATATCTCCCATTTCATCCATAACATAGATTCCATTTGAATTATTTATGAGTACTCCTTTTGAATCATAAAGAAGGCCATCTTTTTTCACAGTAACTTTATACTTGAGACGCTGAACTTCATTGAGGTAGACCACTTTTGAGCCATCGAAATGCTTCCCTTCCTCTTCACCAATATAACCACGCATTGCTTTTGGTTTATCATATTTAACTTTTTTGTATTTAAAAATAGGCATGTGCTTTTCAAATGCCTTCTCAATCGCAGGAAAAATATTTATCGATTTTGAACCATGCTTAATTAAGCCTAAAACTGCTGTCGGAGGCATAATAATATCGCCAAAAATTCGACAAACGTATTTTGATTGCGATTCAAATTTCAGACAGCCAAATGCTGCAACTTTTTCTCCAATAAGATTATAGACGGCATTATAAACAATTTTGCCAATAGCAGAGGCCATTTGACTGAGAGCTTTTACTACTCTTAAAGGGGGAGAGGCCAATGCATAGGCCTTAGCGTATTCGGTATGTAAATAGAGTTTCGTTGATTGCAAATATTCTTTAGAAGAAAGAGAAGCCTCTCTTACAGTAAACGCCAAATCAGCAAGTTTTTCGCTTGATTTCTCTCTTTCTTCGCTACTGTAGATATTAAGCCCAATCCACTCCATGATATTCCAAATAAAATTCAATATATCTTTTGTCGATTCAAAAAATCCAGCACTACATCCCTTGAGGAGCTCCCAGGCATCAAAATTACTGTTTATTTCATAGGGAGAGCAAGACATTAAATCGTCGCGAGGTACTTTTTTGCAAACATCACTTTGAATAATTGCATTGCAAGTCATATCGATCGGCATAGAAAAATTGTTTAAAGAAGGATGCTTTTCACAGAGAAGTTGAGTGCCTGCAAGGGAAAAACTGTGCATAAAAAGCGCAAAAACAAAAAAAAGGATTTTTATTTTATTCACTTTTTATGCCTACCTCTTTTTTCATTTCATTTAAAATTTCTTTGCCTAATTTATCGCCCTCAATAAGTGTTCGTGGTCGAGTGTGTAGTAATTGAATCGTTTGAGTTGGGAAATAAAAATGTTCTTCTATAAAGACAATATCTTGCTGAGATGAATCCGTATAACTCCCCTCAATACTTAGAAAAAAATAGCTTTTGCTTTTTTTCCAAGTTGATTGAGTGGTCTGCCAGTGAGTTACCCCAATAAGCGAGAGCATTTTTTGTTTTTGGGCCTCATACTTTTTAAAATAGCTCCCGTTTTTAATAGTTGACCAATTTGTTAAAGTCTGGCGAGTGCGCTTTTCTACGCTCCCAGTAACCTCCGAGTTACCCTTCCTAAGCCAAACTTTCACATTTTCTTCATTCGTTGCGAGTATCCACTCAGAATTAAAGGCCCCAGCACTCAATGAATAGAAGATTATAAATAAAATTAGGTAAGTTTTTTTTCCCATAGGTAATACGTCTATCGGATGGTCATACAGAGATCTGTAGAAATTACAAATTGGCCCCTCTAAATTTTAAGACCTGCTATCTTTATAGGAAAACAAGACGGCCTTTAGAAGAAGTGGACTTAAACTGTTATGAAAAAACTTTTAATCTTATCCTCGCTTATTTTAACACCTCTTTTTTGGCAAACGAGCAAGGCCCATGATTGCTTAGATCATATCTCTTCTTTTTTACCTAACAGGCCCGATGCCTCCCTATCCAAATTTATTGCGACACTCAGAAAAGCAGGCTTTACAGCACAAGAAATTGAAATGACAGTCAATGGCCTAAGTAAGATCTATTCCCCCCGAAAAACTTTAGAGAATATAGAATGGCTAAAATCTCACGGGGTAGAAGACATTGGTAAAGTGGTTAGTTCCAAGCCTGCCATCTTAGGGTATTCAATTGAAGATAACTTAAATCCAAAACTAGAATGGCTAAAATCATTGGGAGTTGATGTCGATAAAGTCATGAAACTCAATCCAGGTGCTTTAGGCTACTCTCTGGAAGAGAATTTGATTCCCAAAATAAATTGGTTAAATGAGCAAGGAATCGATAGTGCTAAAGCAATCTCTGCTTTTCCGGCCATTCTTGGAGCTTCAATTGAAGATAATTTAAATCCAAAAATGCAATGGTTAAAACTCCAAGGTGTAAAAGATCCGGCCAAAACGATCAACGCCTTTCCGTCTTTTTTCTCGCTTTCCATCGAAGACAACTTAAATCCCAAAGTGCAATGGCTAAAGGATCAAGGAGTCAAAAATGTCGGTAAAATCATTTCACTTTATCCTCTCTTTTTTAAGAGCTCACTTGAAAAGACTCTCATCCCAAAGACCGAATGGCTAAGGGGCCTAGGGGTTAAGAAAATCGGAAAGTGTATAGAATCAGCGCCTGTTATTTTGAGATACTCTATTAATGATAATTTAAATCCGAAAATAGACTGGTTAAAAGAAATAGGGGTTAAAGACATCCCTCATTTTATAGAATCTTTCCCTATGATATTGGGTTACTCCATTGACGATAATTTAAACCCCACGATCATTGAATTAACCTCTCATTGGGGTTTAACGATTGAAGACATTGAACGAGGGCCTGGGATATTAATGGCCAGTTTAGGCCGAATTCAAGATCTAAGAAATTTTCTCAACACCATTGCCCAAATGAATAGGGATAGCTTCTTTAACCTTGCACACTTACCTCTTCCGACCAAAAAATATGCCATTTCTTCTGTCTCTCCTAAGATTGTTTTAGAAAATTTAAAAAGCACTGGTGTTATAAGAAAGGATGTCTCAAGTCTTTTAGAATTAAATGAATTTGAACAAAAAAAAATCATTGCCCTCTACCGTACAGGTCTTTTTTTGAAATTACTCGTTCCCCTAAAGCAGCTTTCCTCTTCGGCAAAAAATGATATCGCCACATTTTGTGAATCTCTCTTTTTGCTTTAGGAATGAAAACTAATCCACTGAAATCAAACAAAAAGGCAAAAATAGCACTCAATGAATAACCTCTATTGGCCGAGAAGGAAAGTGGTGTATTTTATCCCAGAGGTTCTCTTGAATTCACTTTATCACTTCTACTTAACCTTTAATCCCTATCTCAATCAGGGCACAGAACCTGAATATTCTCAGGCCCATGAGTTCTATGATCTTCTTCGAACTCTCGTTCAAAATGATCCCAAGGCCACAAGCTATTGGGGAAAAATGATTAGCAAAGATCGCCAAGCTCGGGTTGATATTGCTTCTTTACAAAAAGTTCTCCTCCAAAATCAGTCTCACCAATTTAGTACTCATCTCTACATCACCGATTTTCAGAATCTGTGGGTAGGGAAAATAAAAAGCATCACTGAACTTCTGCCTAAAAAAGCAAACACACTGGCCTTTTACCAAGACAAAAAAGTTGAGGTTTGGTTTGAATTAGAGGATTTTATTTTGCTAGAAAGCGGCCATAAAAATACCGCCTTACGATTACGTGAATTTCATATTAATAACGAGTTCTCTCAATTGGAAATAAATGCCCTTTCGCCATTTACTACCGGTGTGAAATATCCTTGCATCATTGAAGATAGGCGTTTTAATCAGTACTTTGACGAAGGCGAAACAGCAGAATCAAAGCATCTTGTCTTAAAAGAAAATCCTAATATTCATCGCTCCAATACCCAACAGGTCACCCGGGCCCTTCATAATTATATTTTTCCAGAAGACCTTTATGCAAAAATCTCTCATGCCGCTAAACTTGAAATTGAAACGGCGGAATTAGATATTCTGGAGAAACGTCACCATAATATTCATCAGATTGCTTTCTCTTACCTCTTGGCCCTTGAAATTGTTCTTAATGATCTCATCATCCACCATCTTAAAAGAAAAGGGCTTGCCCATTCTTTTTTTGTGGATATGAGTTCTGCTCCCCCGCGAATTCTCTTATCTGATTCTAAAACGGATACCGTTCCTCTCAATATGTACCATAAAAATTTCTCCATAAATAATCTCCTCTATTTTGTGGAAAATGCAATTAAGCATAATCACCCAGAGTTTAAAAAGGCCTTCAGTGATCATAAAGATTTCATTCGTTATCTCACTAAGGATTTTAGCGAAATCGTAAAGAATAATCATCTCATCGAGATAAGAAATGCCATCGCTCATGGAGAGCAAGAAAAAATCTCCCTCAAAGATGCCATGGCGGTCAGAAATATTATTTTAGGTGTCGGTCACCTCGGACTCATCATGATGAGCTATTATCTCTTTGATAAAGAAAAATACCGCCATCATTTTGAAGTAACCGAATTTGAGGCGACCCAAAACTCCAAAGGTAAATTAAAACTCGTCAGTTAAAACTACAAATGATAACGAATTGACGTTACAACTTTTCCCGACTTCAGTCTAAGGGCCGTACGTAAAACCAAAGTCATCTGATTATGGAGGAATTGATGATACCAGTGTCGCGTAATAAATTCGGGGACAACGACAGAGACCATATCTTTTCCTGAATCGACATGGACCTGATCGATATAATCAAGCAGGGGCCCTAAAACAGAGCGATAAGGTGAATTGAGAATTTGTAAGGGCAAGCCTTGCGACCATTTATCCCAAACCTTAAGCATTTTCTCCGTCGCATTTTTATCGACATCAACATAACAAATGCGCACATCATCAGAAATAGTCAGCGCATATTGCACGGCCATAACAACCCCTGGATGAATTCCCGAGATCGGCACAATTGCTGTATATTTTTTTGAGTCAGTTATATTCAAATCTTGATGATAGGTATCGCGGGCCAACTGATGGCCCACGGCCAGGTAATGGCGTTTGATTTGCTTAAAAAAGAAAACCAAGCAAGGAATTAAAATAACAATGATCCAGGCCCCAAGCATAAATTTTGTGACTGTAATAACAACGAGAACCACAAAAGTCGTCAGTGCCCCAATTGAATTGATCACAAGACCCTGTCTCCAATGAGGCTCTCTTACTTTTTGGTGATGAACAATCATTCCCAATTGAGAGAGGGTAAACGATAGAAAAACTCCCACCGCATAAAGGGGAATGAGTCGATGGGTTGAGCCATTAAAGAGAACGATGAGAATAGCGGCCGAAATAGTAAGGCCCATAATTCCGTTTGAAAAAACCAATCGATCACCTATGCTTGAGAGTTGGCGAGGAAGAAAGCGGTCTTTTGCAAGCAAGGATGAAAGTCGCGGAAAATCCGCATAGCTGGTATTGGCGGCCAACAAGAGAATAAGGGCCACGGCCACTTGTGTTCCATAATAAAGAAAGTTATTACCAAAAACAGCACGCGATAAAAGGGACATGACCGTTTGACCATGAACAGGCGTTATCCCGTAAACATGGGCCAGAAGTGTTATCCCTAAAAAGAAAACACCTAAAATGGCCGACATCCAAATCATTGTTACTTTGGCATTTCTCTGACTAGGTTTCTTAAAGATTGGAACTCCATTTGAAATGGCCTCAATCCCCGTTAAGGCCGAGCACCCCGACGCAAAAGCACGCAGCAATAAAAAGAGCGGCACTTCTGGGTAAGTTTCATGCAGAATAGGGGCCTGTTGAATTGCCGATCCCGTGGCCACACGATAAAAACCAACGATGAGCAAAAGGGCCACACTAAAAATAAAAAAATAGGTCGGATAGGCAAAAATATTTGAAGATTCTCTAATGCCTCTTAAATTGAGGGCCATTATAAAAAGAATAATGAATACTCCAATAATCACTTTATGTTCAGCGATAAAAGGAAAGGCCGACCCAATATTTTCCACTCCTGCAGAGACAGATACTGAAACGGTGAGAATGTAATCAATGAGCAGCGCTGCTCCTGCAATAAGACCTGCAGTTTCCCCCAGGTTCTCTTTAGCGACGGTATACGCTCCTCCACCATGGGGGTAGGCCGAAATGGTTTGCTGGTAGGAAAGGGTAATAATAAGAAGAAGGACGGCCACACCAACGGCCATGGGCATTGACCAAGTCATGGCCGCAACAGAAAGAGTAAGAAGAGCAATAAGCACTTCTTCAGTTGCATAGGCCACAGAAGAAAGAGCATCGCTGGATAAAACCGCCAAGGCCTTCCACTTGGGGATTTGCTCCTCTTCTAGCTTATCCATCGTTAATGGGTCCCCAATAAAAAAATGCTTTAGTTTTGCAAAAAACATATATTCTCTCAAAAAAAAGGAACCATTATTATGGCCTAAAAATGCGCTTAGGGAAGACCTCTGTCAAGAAAGAGAAAAGATTGTAAGGACATCACGGGCAAGGAATTGAGTAACGAAAAAACAATCATTACAAAATATATGAACTATAATGCCTGTGACCATACTACATATAGTGGTCATCGTCGGTTTTTGGCAATGCATTTTATTTAATCAGTCGATCAATAAAGGGATGTAAGTTTTAATTAGAATGCAAATTTTAGATTCATAGGACCACTCGATGATTCATTAACCCCTCGATTCTTATGGCCACACAACGACACGAGTCAAAGAAAAAAGAAACGAAACAGTCTTCTTTTAGAATCTCCACTCGGAATTTTCTATTTTTAAATTTGGATGAACTTGTTATCTTTTGATTATAGATAATTAAAACACACACAACACACACGTTCTAGACATTCAGGAGGCACTCACATGGTAGCAATAAATTCTGCTCAGTCAGAGATATTGAGACATAACGACAATCGTTTCGTTCTTTTCCCTATCAAATTTCACCAAGTTTGGGAAATGTACAAACAACACATGGCGGTTTTTTGGACATCAGAAGAAATCGATCTTGTTCCAGATTTAAATGACTGGGAAAATAAATTAAACAATGATGAAAGACATTTCATCTCGCACGTTTTGGCCTTTTTTGCGGCCAGTGATGGAATCGTCAACGAAAACTTGGCGCTTCGTTTTTATAAAGACGTGCAGATCCCTGAGGCCAGATGTTTTTATGGATTCCAAATTGCGATGGAAAACATCCACAGCGAAACCTACTCTCTTCTCATTGATACTTATATTAAAGATCAAAAAGAAAAAAACAGACTTTTTAATGCCACCGAAAATCTTGCTTGTGTCGCTAAGAAGGCCAAGTGGGCGATGAATTGGATTTCTTCTAAAAAATCATTTGCTCATCGCTTGATTGCTTTTGCGGCCATTGAAGGGATTTTCTTCTCAGGGTCTTTCTGTGCCATTTATTGGTTGAAAAAAAGAGGCCTGATGTCAGGGCTTTGTACCTCTAATGAATTCATCTCCCGCGATGAAGGTCTTCACTGTCAATTTGCTTGTCTTCTGCACTCTCTTTTAAATGAAGATGAAAAAATTGACCACGCCACCATCACGCAAATTATTACTGAGGCCGTTGAGATTGAAAAAGAATTCATCACTGATGCTCTTCCTGTTTCACTCATTGGAATCAATGCTGAACTTATGTCTCAGTATATTGAATTTGTCGCCGATCATTGGCTGCAACAATTAGGGGCACCGGCGCACTTTAAAACCAAAAATCCTTTCGAGTGGATGGAGCTAATCTCCCTGGAAGGAAAAACTAACTTTTTTGAAAAACGAGTCTCTGAGTACCAAAGACCAGGAGTTCTCGGAGAGAAACAATCACACACATTCACACTAGACGCGGAGTTTTAACATGTATGTCATCACAAGAAGTGGCGAAAAAGAGCCGATTAAATTCGACAAAATCACGGAGAGAATTGAACAACTTTGCTTTGATCTAGACCGATCATTTATCGATCCTATGAAAATTGCTAAAAAAGTCATTGAAGGGATCTATGATGGAATCACTACAAAAGAGCTTGATCAATTAGCGGCCGAAACAGCAGCTTACTTATCAACCCAACACCCTCAGTACGCAACCCTTGCCGGAAGAATTGGGGTAAGCAATTTACACAAGGAAACGCGCGGGTGTTTTTCCGAAAACATTAAGGCCATGTACCACTATCACAATCCTGTGACAGGTGAGGCTTCTCCCCTCGTTTCTACAGAGCTCTATGAAGTGGTTATGGCCCATGCTCATCAATTAGATGAAGTGGTGTCAGATAAGCGCGATTTTAATTATGATTATTTTGGGTTTAAAACTTTAGAGAAATCTTATCTTTTAAAAATGAATAATAAGATCGTCGAGCGCCCAGGACAAATGCTCATGAGAGTCTCACTAGGGATTCATTTAAACGATATCGATTCGGCCATTAAGACCTATAACTTAATGAGTGAAAAATATTTCACTCATGCTTCTCCGACTCTTTTTAATTCGGGAACCAATAAAGCACAATTATCTTCTTGCTTTCTTTTGACCATGAAAGATGATTCGATTGAAGGAATCTATGAAACACTAAAACAAACGGCGCTGATATCTCAATCGGCCGGAGGGATTGGTTTATCGATTCATAATATTCGGGCAAAGGGCTCATTTATCAAGGGAACCAACGGGACATCTAATGGGATTGTTCCGATGTTAAAAGTTTTCAACGATACCGCTCGGTATGTTGATCAAGGGGGAGGAAAAAGAAAAGGGGCCTTCGCGGTTTATCTAGAACCGTGGCATGCTGATATTTTCGATTTCCTTGAGATGAAAAAGAATACAGGAAAAGAAGAACAAAGAGCGCGCGATCTTTTTTACGCCCTTTGGATCCCCGATCTGTTTATGAAGCGAGTGGAAGAAGATGGAATGTGGTCACTTTTTTGTCCGCATGAAGCTCCGGGCCTTGCTGATTGTTATGGAGCAAAATTTGAAGCTCTTTATAAGTCTTACGAAGAAAAAGGACTGGCCAAAAAAACAGTGCGCGCTCAAGACGTGTGGTTTGCGGTTTTAGAGTCGCAAATTGAGACGGGCTCGCCTTATATGCTTTATAAAGATGCTGCCAATGAAAAGTCCAACCAGAAAAATCTTGGGACCATTAAATCATCTAATCTTTGTACTGAAATTTTAGAGTACACGGCACCAGATGAAGTGGCCGTTTGTAATCTAGCTTCTGTGGCGCTTAATCGTTTTGTAGAAAATGGAAAGTATGATCATAAGAAACTCTACGATGTCGTTTATCAAATGACGGTGAATTTAAACCGCATTATCGATATCAACTTCTATCCAGTAGAAGAAGCAAAGAATTCTAATATGCGCCACAGACCTATAGGCCTTGGGGTGCAAGGTCTTGCTGATACTTTCTTTGAAATGAGACTTCCTTTTGAATCAAAAGAAGCGCTTAAATTAAACAATGATATTTTCGAGACGATTTATTTTGCTGCCGTCACGGCCTCAAAAGACGCCGCTAAAAAAGATGGCGCTTACTCAACTTATGCTGGCTCTCCAATGTCAGAAGGGATTTTCCAGTTTGATATGTGGGGTGTCACTCCAACTTCAGGCAACTGGGATTGGAATGCGCTAAAAGCAGAAGTAAAAGTTCACGGAGTGAGAAACTCGTTGCTTGTGGCCCCAATGCCCACAGCATCGACATCGCAAATTCTAGGCAACAACGAGTGTTTTGAGCCGATCACTTCAAATATTTATGTACGCCGCGTTCTCTCGGGAGAATTCGCGATCGTGAATCGCTTCCTTGTGAATGATCTTATAAAGATGGGACTTTGGAATGATCGCATGAGAAACGAAATCATTGCTAATAATGGTTCGGTTCAAAATGTGGCCTCTATTCCTGATGAAGTGAAAGCACTTTATAAAACGGTCTGGGAAATTAAGCAAAAGGCCGTTGTGGATATGTCCCAAGGGCGTGGGCCTTATATTGACCAAGGTCAGTCACTTAACGTCTTTATGGAAGACCCTAATTTTGGAAAGCTCTCTTCCATGCATTTTTATGCTTGGAAAGCAGGCCTTAAGACGGGGATGTATTACCTAAGAACGAGAGCGGCGGTGAACGCTGTTCAGTTTACGGTGAAAAATGATGAACCTGTCAGAAAGAC
>JAGOVS010000030.1 GCA_018060625.1 Bacteriovorax sp.
AACATATTGAGAATCAATAGAGGGCGCTTCTGCTGGAGTACTAGGAGGATACTTAATTTCTAAAATTCTTTTTGTGGCCGTTATAAGTTCTTCTTCTTCAAAAGGTTTATTGAAAAATTGATTCAGAGAATTGGTTTCTTTGAAATCATTAAATTCTTTATAATCCTTCAATATACCGCCTGACATGAGAAAAAATGGGATTTTCTGATTTTCCTTATTAAAGAGATATAACTTCCCTCCATTTGATCCGGGCATATTATAATCTGAAATAATAAGATCAAAAGTTGAATCGGCCTTTAGTGCTTCAATGGCCGTATTCGCATTGAAAAATTTTACGAATTGACATGGAACTTCAGGTTCCAAGATCATTTCGTATAACTCTTGGAGAAACTCTTCGTCATCAGCAATCAAGATTTTTAATTTATTCATTGTTTTATTCTCATTTTCTTCTTTCAAGGTTATCGTGAATAGAATTATAGTAAAGAAATAAAGTGAAAATTAATCTTAAGTGAGAGAAAAAATATGGACAATTTATTGAGTTATTCATTAACTGAAGACCCATTTGTCTCTTTTGAGCAATGGTTTCTTCAAGCAATGAAAGTTGAGCAAAATGCACAGGCAATGTCAGTGGCCACATATGATTCTGAACATAAGCGACCAACTTCCCGGTATTTATTGTTTAAAGAAATCAAAAACCAAAAGATTATTTTTTACACAAATTACGCAAGCCCAAAGTCAAAAGATCTAGATCACAACCCAGAAGTGGCCCTCAATTTTTATTGGCATATTTCACAAAAGCAAGTGCGTATACAGGGGACTGCTGTGAAAATGAGTGCTATCGACTCAGCTGGCTATTTTCATTCAAGAGACAGAGAGAGCCAATTGGCCTCTTTTGTCTCCTCTCAGAGTGCGCCGATTAAAGATAAAGCAGAGTTAATTGATAAACTTCAAATGGCCAAAAAAGAATTTGAGGGAAAAGAAATTCCTCTACCTTTATCCTGGGGAGGCTATCTTGTAACTCCTTATGAGTTTGAGTTTTTTCTCTATGGAGAGCACCGATTGAATGATCGATTTCTCTATGAACTTCATAACGAAAATTGGAAAATGACGAGACTTCAACCCTAACCTGTCCGTGAAAAAAGGATAAACATGAAATCATTTATAATTGATTCTGAGTTGGAAAAAAATGCTTATTTAATTTCCGAGTTAGAACTCTCAAGACTCTATATAAAAAATGATAAAGATAATCCTTGGTTTATACTGGTTCCAAGAAAAATGAATGCCATTGAACTCATCGATCTTACCCACGAAGAGCAATGTATACTTATGGAAGAAATCACCGTGGTATCAGAGTTTTTAATGAATTATTACCGACCTCATAAAATCAATGTGGGATCTCTTGGTAACATTGTCCGCCAGTTGCATATTCATGTTATCGCTCGCTATGGAAATGACCGAGCATGGCCTCATCCAATTTGGGGGACGGGTCCAGAACATGTTTTTGATGAGGTAGAGTTAGAAAATATTAAATCTAATTTTGAAGAATATCAAAATTAGGCCACTTCTTTTTTTGTACTATTGGCTTGGTCATTAATACTTGTGTCGTGCTTACGTTTTTGTTTCATGCTCGCAATGTAGGAATTGATCGAAGCGGGTACTTCTTGAAAAAAATCATTATCACGGAAGTAGATTTTATGTTTAAGCTCAAGCTGCAGATCTGCAGCTTCTGTAAAATAATGTTGAAGTCGATAGAGTGGACCTGCTATTTTGTGGGAATAAAAGAGTCCCCAGATTGTGGCCAAACTCGAAATACTTGTGGCCACTGCAACAAAAACTTTTATCATAAATTTTTTTTGCTCATAAATCATGAGGAAATAAGGATGGTCTGGTGGGAGATTAAGCAGCTGACCTTTTTTCATGTATGTTTGAAAAAAGTAATCATTGGCCAAATAAATAATGGACATCGAAACGATGGATATTAGTAAAAGTGAGACAATGAATTGAATTTGAAATTTCGGATTGATGAAAAATTTTTTTTCTCTTAAAATGAGACTTACGAGCGGAGATCGTTTTTTTATTGTGGTCATGTTTTTTCCTTTAAGAATTAATTATCTTCTTGGTTATAGTTCATCTCGATTATATTGGATTCTGCACTGGTTTTATTGAGTACTTGATCATCTACGAATTCATCTTTTTCTTGTGGGGCCTGTTTTAGTGAGGCAACGATTCTTCCTGTTTCACCTTGGGTTTTAAACACTTGAATTTTTTCTTGGAATGCACTTTCTTTTATCAGTTCGTTAATATAGGTGATTTCTTCTGTATTAATCCCATTTTCAGCCAGTGACTTAATCCCATTTATTTCTTGATAGGTATAATTTTCTTGTATCATCAAATAATAGATAAATTGAGGATCCCATTTTTCTGTATTGACCACTTCTTTTTTCATTTTATTTTTTAAATGAATGATCTCATTTTGCAGTCGCTTGGTGTCACGCAAGGAACTAGCTTGATCCATAAAGCTTTGTTCAAGGAGGACCTGCTTCTCTTTTAGGTTGTTGTGGTTCTCAAAAGTTATTTTGGCCACTTTGATTTGAGCACGTTCATTTTGATCAATTTTGGCATTGTCTTCATTAATAACTTGCCCAATCTTGTCTAGGTCTCTTCTTTTTTCTTGGGAGAAAAGATCAACGCTTTTATGAAGGGGGTTGGAGTTCTCATTACTTTTTTGCACGTGGATGTCTTCCTGCAAATAAGAGTAAACCCCCCAAAGAATCAAAAAGCTGGCAAAGGCCATAAGTGAGAGTGTTCTCATAATATTTTCTTTTTAATTGGTGAGTGGTTTTGTTCTAATCGACTTACGTACAGCAGACAAAAACTCAGTTGATTAAGAACCATTTTAGAGATTTTGAGGGCCAGCGCAATTAAGACTGAGGAATAAAGGGAAACTGGGAGAATTTATAAGGACTTAAATGACCTTTTATCCAATTTTATGAAAAGAAGAAAAAGATGGAAATATGACAATAAAAAAAGGCATCCCTCCAAATTGTGGAGAGTTGCCTTTTGTTTCTCTAATTATCTTCTTTGGCACTTGCAGGCATACGTCCTGCAGAAGGTTCGCCTCTAATATTTTCGATTTGCTTAAGTTGAAAAATGGCGATTTGATCTTCTGATTTTCTTAATTCTGCGGCCATCTCAGTATTGAGTTTAATGATATTTTTTAAATCTTCTGAGGGCTTCATTTTTTCAATCTGTCTTTGATGCTCTAATAATGACTTTGTTTTATAGGCAAGTTCTTTTTTTAAAGTCATAGTATCGGCATTGAATTTTTCTTTCATTGCTTCTGCCATTTTTTCTTGATTAATTGATTTCTCAATTAATCGCTCTTTCGTTTTATGCAGTTCACTTTCTAAGTAAGCAATTTTGTCTTCATAGGCTTTTTGTTGGTGCTCTAAGAGTTTAGTTAAGTAGGAAACTTTCATTTCTTGATTTAATGAAGCTTCTTTATAACTTGCATTTATATTTTGAACATAAGAGTCTTCAAAAGGATTAACTTCTCTTGCAAATATTGTTGAAAATTGAGTTAATGTGATAGTCGAAATCAGAAATAGAGCTTTCATAATTCTTCCTTTAAACAAGATTGAGCTTGTAAAAGGTTATCGGCCATTTTTTGAAATACTTTAGTAAAAAGGAATAGTAATGCCTAAGTTCCTGATATAAGGATTTTTTAACTTAGAGTGACTCTGGGTTTGGGTCCCAGTCTGTGCTCTTTAAACCTTGATGTGGATGAGATAAGACGCGGCCAAAATAATCATAGGTCGCTAAAAGTAATGTCTCTTTATCCATGACTGAGCAGTTAACATCACATTCTTTTGCCATTTCCGCGATCATATGGGCCCCAATTGTATAGGGGCCATTTAAATTTTCATCACAAGCACGGGCCCCCTCGTAAGCATGCCCTCTTGGACAAACAGCATGAACAAAGGCCAAGCTATGTCCATTTCCATCGCTATGCCGGGCCTCGTGAAAGAGAGTTCCAAGTCTAAAGATTGAATTAGACCAAGCTTTGATCTTCTTTTTGCTTGGATTAATTAGGGTGGTGATAAAGCTAGCACCTATTTGAACAATTCCCACTCTGGGGGAGTTGACGACAATTTTTTTTGAGGAGCCTAGTGTACCGTAAGGAATTTTTATTCCATAGAGAATTTTTTCATTTTTTCCACTGAGATAAAGAGATGCGCCGATATTGCTTAATTGGACATTTGAATTATCCATTTCTTCTTCAGGAGTGGTTTTATTTTTCAACAGAGACTCAGAAGATAAAGGGGCAAGATCAGCATTGGGGTAAATGACATTTTTTTCTACGATATAAATTGAGCGTTTTAGTTTTAAATTAACAGGGGAAGTTATGTCTGCCGAAACAACGTAGCGGATTCTTTCTTCAAGCCATGTGGTAATGCTCTCATTGGAGAAATGAGTGAGTCCTATCATGGATAAAAGTTGCGGGTTGTCAGCATTTAAAAATGAGAAACGCTTTAAAAGCTCTAGGTCCTGATTTAAGACTTCAGTGATATTAGGTTTAATATTTTTAGCTAAAATTATGGTTGTTGCGTTGGTTAAATTTAAACAAATGAGTAAGGCAAAAGTCATAAATAATTTCATTAGAATCCCCCCGGAGAGAGTAAATACCTCTTTTTTTAACCTGACCGATTAATATTCTCCAGTATTTAGTGTCTGGAGGTAATCTTTATAGGAAGCAAGCTTCTGATATTTTGAGAGAATCTTCATTGTAGGAAAGAATCCTTTCAGCTAGCATTACTGGTATGAAATTTTTACTTGTAATTATCTTTCTTGCCTCTTTTCGGCTGGAGGCCAGGGCCCCTGAGTGGTTTTCTGATTTTATAAAAACCACTCCAGGATGTGATCGAGAGCTTCTTTGTGTGGCAGGAGAAGGAAAAACGTTAGCCGATGCTTCAGGGGGTGCCAGAAGTGAAGCGGCAAAATTTTTTCAAACGAAAATAAATTCAACCTCTTTTTTGAGCACAACAACTGGTCAGGTGGGCTTAAATCCTGTCGCTGGCAGTTTTGATGAATGGACAAATAAAACAGTAATGGAGGAAACATCCGAAATTATTTCTGGATTAGAGATTAAGAGACAAGAAGAGTTGGATGGTCAATATTACGTTTTAATGGCACTTAATCGAGAAATAAGTGCGAAGCTGTTAAAAGAAAAAATGGAGACTCTTGATTTAGAAAATGTGAAGTTGATGGAATTGAATTCACGTTTTGTTTATCCTAAGGTATTAAAAAATTTAGCTTTAGCAAGTGCTCTCTATGAACGTTATTCGCTTTTAACGGAGCGCCCTTTAGCTCTCAAAGTGAAAAAAGAATTTGTACAAGGGAAAATAAATAACTTAAGTCCTCTTAAGTTGGGAATTGTTTCAAAAGGAAAAAGGCTTCCTCCGAAGCTGTCTCATTTTCTCATTGATTTGTTGGCACCCTTAAAAGTTGTCGTCATTCCTAAAAAATCTTCTCCTAAGTATATATTGAAAACTGAAATGATTATTGAGAATCAGTATTTTAAAGTAGAGGGTTTTAAAAAACTTAATATTATTTTGCGACTTGAGTTGCAAAATGCACATGCGTCAGCTTTGGGAAAAATGTCTGCTTTTAGCGAGCAGGTTGCCCGAACCGATGAGCAGGCCATCGAAAAAGCACTTCCAGAGATAAGAGAATCGCTGCAAGAACGCCTTGATCAACTCACAACCATAAGAATGGACGATTAATTATACAAGAGGAGATTTATTATGAAAAAAATTTTGATGAGTGCCTTGCTTCTAGCTCTGACGGCCTGTTCTTCTACAAAGAAATTAGCAGATGAGCGCCCGCTTGAAGATGTTAAACACACAGAAATAAAAAAAGAGTATGAAGTTCGCGATGCAAGCTCTAATTTTCGTCCTGGATGGATTGAAGATGCAGAAATTTGGGCCAAACAAAATGAGAAAGATGCCGAAAAAAATAGATTTTTCTCATATGAAACGGAGCCTAAAGTGGCCAGAAGTGCTGCTTGTGATATGGCCAAGGCCAATGCTCGCGTCGATATTGCAGGAGAAATCACGACATTTATCGAAAAAACGCTGGGAACAACTCAAGAAGGAAATGCATCTGTTGATTTAAATAATCCTAAACTTTCGCCATTGAAAGAATATATGGAAAATACCCTTGCTGAAAAAGTACAATCGATGGTTCACGGAGCTGCTGTAGTCAAAACGTATTGGGAGCAAAGGGAATATAAAAAGGGTCTAGGAGCTAAAGAAGATTTTAAGGCCTTTACATGTGCTGTCCTTATTCGGATGGATGGAGAACGTCTAAAGAAGTCGGTTGAAGAGGCCGCCAGTTTTGTTATAAAACGAGTCGATGATCCAGAAGCTAAAGAAACAGTAAAGAAGGCCCTGCAGAATGTTTCAGACAATTTTATTAAAGCAAGAAAAGGTGAAATTTAAATTTTAATACTTATTCGAGGAGAATAGAAATGAAAACGATAGTAATGATGTTGGCCCTTTCAAGTTTGGTTGGTTGTAGCTCATTTAAGGCCCAGAGAGTTGATAACAAAACGTCTGATGAAAAAGCCTTAACAATAACAGACCAGTGGGTTCAGGCGGATACTGAGCAAGTTATTCGTGAAGCGATGAAGGAAATGAATGAGCATAAGGGGCTTCGTCGTTATATGATGGAGCATGGAAAACAACTCAAGCTTTTCGTGGGTGAGGTGCAAAACTTAACGGCCGAAGCTTATTTTCCGATCAACGATATCAATGATGAATTACTCAATGAAATTTCAAAGCAAGGTGATTTTACTTTGGTTGATGCAGAAGCGCGTGGAGCTCTTTTAAAAGAAATTACTTATCAAAATGATGGAATGGTTGATCCCAAAATGGCAAAAAAAGTTGGTAAACAAACTGGGGCCGACGTCATGATATTTGGAAATGTTTTCATGAAACCAGAAAGCCGAGATGGAAAAACGATTAAGCAATATTCAGTTAATTTGAGAATCACGGACATCGAAAAAGGAATAGAGATCTTCAGAACACGCACGAAACTTTCGAAATTCTCAGAGCAAAAGAAAATGGGTTGGTAATCATTTTGTGAAAAAAATCAATGAAAAAGTATTGGTCTTATTTTTTATACTAATAATCCTCCAGGGCTGCTCGAGTGGTGGCCGGGAGGATCGTTTAGAGTTGCGAAATTTTTTTCAAGTCGGCGCTTATGATCAAGGGTTACAATTTCTTGAAAAATCAAAATTTTATCAGGATAAAGATGAAAGACTTTTAGCATTGATGGAAAGAGGAATGCTTTTACATTCCAAGGGCGAATGGGAGAAATCTTCACAGGTCTTGGATGAGGCCCGATCTTTATCCACACAACTATACACAATAAGTCTTTCAAAAAAGGCAGAGAAAACACTACTTAATGATAATTATGATCAATTTTATGGTGAGATATATGAGCGCTCTCTTCTGCATTTTTACCTTTCGCTGAATGCCATATTAAATTATCAAAAAACCCAAAAACGTGATGATCTTTTTAGAGCTCGTGCAGAAGTTTTGGCCTGGGATAGTTTTCTTTCTTCGATTAAAGAAGATCGCTTAGGAAAGAGCGTATATAAGAACGACTTGCTCTTGAAAATTTACGGTGCAAAAATTCATGAAATGGTCGGCACTCGAGAAGATAGACAAATTGCCTTACAACTCTTTAAAGATGCTCGAGACGTCATTTTTAAAAATTATAATACATATCCGAGTTTTAATAAAAATTATAAAGAATTTAAAAAAGATTTTGAATCCCTTTCCAGTAAATCGATTGAAGAAGTGAAAAAAAATTACATTTTTGAATCTGATCTTCAAAAAAATATTTTAGATTACATTAATGAGAACATAAATCGACTATCAAAAAAAGAAGGAAAGAATCATTCCAAAGAAGGCAAAACCTCGGTAACTGTTATTCTAGAAAAAGGGATGATTGCCGAAAAAGTGGCCGAGAAGAGTTTTTATGGTTTAGATTTTTTGGCAAAAGAACCACTAGTCGCATTTTTTGCAGCTGATGTTTTAGGACTGTTGCCTGCTGCTCATTCTTATAATCCTGGTGGCGCTTTCATGGGGGTTTTTGTTGCAAGTGCTGCTCTTCAATCGGTAGGAGTTGGTTTTGAGTTGCCAAAAGTACTTAATACAAACTCCCCAGGTAAGCAGACTCTTATTGTTTTTGATAAGAACAATAAAGAAGTTCTTACGAAGGATATTTCATTAGTTAATCCATTAGGTGATATTGCAGAAGAAGCAATTTATGAAGCTTCAGCATGGAATTATGCGCGAGTAGGAATTCGTTTGGCCACTAAGCATGCGACGGCCATTGCGGCCTCTTTTGCTACTTATAAGGCCTTAGGTGGTGGAAAAAACTCCAATGAAAATTTTTTGGCCAAAAATGCCGCCGTTATTCAGTATGTAGGGGCAGCGAAGTTGATAGAAGAATCTGAAAAGGCCGATACTAGGTATTGGTCAACTTTGCCTAATGAAATTCGACTCGTTGATCTCTTGCTTGCTCCAGGGCATTATCGACTTGAACTTATTTTAAACTCTGAGCAAAAAATGAGTCTTGGCGAAGTGGAAGTTGTCGCTCAAGAATTGCCTCAGCTTTTTAATTTTCGAAAATTTTAATAAGGACAAATGGGAGAATAACATGATGAAACCGGCCTTTTTAGTGACATCAATCTTTTTAGTAACTCTTAATTTAATGAGTTGTAAGTTAAATTCTCACCCAATCGACGCAGGTAAAGAAGTCAATGGAGTAAGTGGGATTGAAATACCGGCACAAAGAAATATGACGGCTTCTGAATTAGAAATTGGCCGAAGAATTTGTTCTCACTTAAAAAAGAAGCGTGAGCTTTTTGAAAAATTGGATAATGCTAAAGAGCAGTTTCGTTTTAGAGCAGAATTAAAAAACTGCGATGGGAGAGTTTTTAATACAGATCTTTTTACCGCCACTCTTTCAAATGCCAATTCAACGGATCTGGAATATTTGGCCTCTAGGGAAAATTATTTTAAGGATGTGGTTAGTGACCAAAGCGGAATGATGAATTTCGTGTGTGAAGCAATTACTAAAACAGAGGAAACTTCTAACGTTTTTTTTGTCCTTTCTAATGAGACCTTTAAATATGTGACAACTTTCCTCATTAAGGATGGTCTTGATCAATACGAGATTACTAAAGCAAAGAAAAATGCATCCGGAACTTATGATGCTCTAAGCTTAGAGAGTGTATCGTTAATCAGCTCAAACACTCAAGCTGCTGACAAATTTATTGGTGTTGAGAAAGAAAGAGTTCGTTACACCGTTTGCCAAGGCAATAAAATGTCAAGTATGAAGCAAGTATGGGTTGAGGCCCTCACTGATTTCGTTGTGAAGTAAATAGTGGATGAATATAAAAATGAAAACATCAATACTGATCTTTTTACTTATTTTAACTGGTTGCGGAAAAGTTCGGACCCAGAGACTTTTTTCTTTTAAAGAAAAAGATTATACTGGAATAGGTGCTTATGAAGAGCCTGCGCAGAGGAGTTTGACTAAAGATGAATTGCAAATGGCCAATCGAATTTGCACTTCCCTTAAGTCGAAGCGTATGGCCCTTGAGCCTTTGGCCGATAAGATGGTTTATCACTTCTCCAGCGAAAAACGCAATTGTAAAAATGTACTCATAGAATCCAAAAAACTGAGTGCAATAATTAGAATGATCAGTGGTGATTTAGAGTTTAGCTCTGAAGATGAAGTAGAATATTTCACGAATGTCATTACTGATAAAACGGATTTTTTACGAACTTTATGCGAGCAAGTCTTGGATACGACAACGGCCCTGGACCAAAAAACGATTTCAAATTTTACTATTCATTCTAATAAACTTTTTAAGTTTTCTTTGATTGTCAGTTCAGATTCTTTTGATGTTTTTCAAGTGATGACTCGTACTCAAGATGCAAAAGGGGCGTTCATCCCAACTTCATTTGAGGAAATTGTTATAGCAACAAATGTCTCTCAGCTTGGGGCCAATAATATTGGTGTTGAAAAAAATCGTAGTGAACTTATTCCTTGTGCAGGAGGTGAATTCACTACGAAAAAAGCAACGTGGCAAAATAGCTCTTTAAATCTTTAGTTTAAACTTTCATAGGCCTTAATGATTCCCTCTGCATTTAAGTCATGGCGGGCATAGAGCTCATCGGCCTTATACGCCGATTGTCCGAATTCTCCACGAATCCCCAGGGTCTTTGCCTTAAAAGGGATTCCTTGGGTGTGAAGGGCGTGGATGATAATTGAGCCCATTCCACCAAGAACTTGATGATCTTCAATGGTAATCAATTTTCCTTTCGTTTTTTCAAGGGCCATTTTAAAAGTCTGAACATCGACATTGTTGATGAATGAGTTATTGATAACTGTCGCGCCAATACCTCGTTCTTTAAGTAGCTGAGCGGCCAAAAGGGCCTTGGCAACCATTGGCCCTGCAGCTGCAATTGTCACGTCTGTACCATTTGTTAGAACATTGGCCTTATTCCATTCGTATTTTATTCCTTCAACGTAACTGCGAGGATGGTTTTCTCGACCTAAGAAAAAGACTACTGATTGAGGTGTTCTTCCGGCCTCTCTTTCTTTGGCAAAATGAGTAATGGCCTCATACATAAGAGCTTCAGCTTCACTCGAGCAAGCACAATTAATGACACTCAGGTGTGGAATGCTGGAGAGTGCTGCAAAGTATGTTGTTGCCTGATGGCTCGCTCCATCGGCGGCGTCTTGAAAACCAGTATGAGAAAAAAGGGCAATCACTGGACCTTCAGAGAGTCCGGCCATAATGAAGGGAAGGTTTCCTTTGGTGATCCCAAATTGTGCGAAGGTATCGACAATTGGAATGAGTCCTTGTTTAGATAATCCTATTGCACAAGAGATCATATTTGATTCTGCAATCCCTAGATCGATATAATGAGTAGGAAATTCTTTATGGAAAGCTTTGATTCCCGTAGAACTTTGTAGATCTGAAGAAAGTGAGAAAACGGGGAATCCTTCTCTTGCTGCTCTGAGGGCGGCACGTGCAAATCCATCTTGCACTTTTTCTGTTTTTACGGTTAAGGGATTTGCTGTCTTAGGCGCAGGTTTTGATGTCAAGATCTCGTTGGCCCATTGAATAAATTCAACGGGGGCTTCGCCATTGTAAATTTCATTTACAAAAGAAGGAAGTGACTCATCATAAGCAGAAAGAGGGTAGCCGTGCCCTCCGCTTGCGCTTTCCATGGTCGATTTTACTCCATAACCTTTTATTGTTTTAAAAATAATAACGACTGGAGTAGAAGGATCATTTTGAGCAATAGACACGCCCTTTTCTATTTGAGTGTAAACGACTTGAAGATTATGACCTTCTTTTTCGTGAATAACTTTCCAGCCAAGGGCTTCAAGAGAATTAAAAGTTGGTGTCATTGAAAAAGAGTCATCATCAATTCTGCCACCAAGCTTCGTATTGTTATCTGAGATCAAAAGAACAAAAGGATTTAATTTATTTTTTTTGGCAAGGCCTGCAATGGCCGCAAAAGATTCTTTTGCTTCACCTTCCATGGCCCCTCCATCTGAGAGGACGCAAAGAGTTGTGCGATGATTGCCTAAAATCTTATCGGCCATTGCCAGGCCTTGAGCTTGAGGGATTCCCGATCCAAGAGGTCCATTAGAAATAAAAACACCCTCTGGATTTAAGTGAGCTTCTCCATGGCCAGTTAGTTTGCTTTCAATGGATCTAAATTTTCTTAAATCACTAAAGCTTAATTGATCAAACCCGTAGTTGGCCCTCAGTGCATAGATGCCGTTCTCAGCATGACCAGCATCGTTTACAAAGTTGTAAGATTCATACCACTGTCTCGATTTATCTTTAAACATGATTGCGTGGCCGGCAGAAATCATTTCAGCAAAGGCCGCAGGACCTCCCCAATGGCAAGCTGCCCCCCCAATGGTCGCATGTTGGTTCATGAGGGCCACTAATGCCCGAGTGGCCCGTGGATCGCCAACGACGACTTCCGCCCCTGTTGAGTCTTTAACTGTAAGAGCGTATTTTGGGTTATTGGCTGGAGTCGGAGCAAGTTTGTTTTTAAGTTTAAGGCCTTTCATGTGTAAAATCCTTGATGAGTAGGTTTAAAGAAGAAATGAGAATAACCGCTAAAAGCATCGTGGTTAAATGGTGACTGAGGAAATGCACTCCACGTATCATTTGGTAGAGACCCATGATCCACCCAGTGGCCATTGCGAGGAAAAATGCGAGAGCTCTGTTTCTTTTAGATTTAAAAAAGCAAACAAACGAAAGGAGAGCAAATCCTCCAGAGGCATGGCCCGCCGGGAAGCAGCGACCTCTCGGCCACTTTCCATCAGGGGATTCGGGATTTGTTGGATAGGATTCAAGTAATTTGATATAAGGAATTTTCCCACCGAAATTTGTCAGATCATCTGGGCAATGAACATTTGTCATGTTTTTTCCAATGGTCGCGATACTTGCCGGAAGAATGATAAGTGTTAGGGTAACGATGATCAGACCTTTTCGATATTGTTTCCAAATATTTTTTTTCCAAGAAATAATGGAAGCGATAAGTGCGGCCACGCCAATAATATAAATAGGAATTTTTATCCCAGTATAAAAGATTGAGCGCCAAATTTGTTCAGGATCTTTGAGCAGCCACGTTTTTTCTTTTGGAAAATAAAGTCGCTCCTGAAGTATGAGGTCAGCGTTAGTGAATTCGAAAAAGGCCAACAATGCCATTAAGGCAAAGCTAGTGGTCCATAATGTTTTTTTGCCCAAGAGTTTTGACTCCAAGCGATTAAGCAGAAATAAGTTTATTAAAATTGAACTTGAGAATTATATGCAAAAAGGACGTAGAGGACTAATAAAAAATGAAAAATCGTCTCCAGTAAAGTGATGGCCCAACGCAAATATCCACTCTCATGCATAAAATTAAATGGGGGAATCAAAAAGAAACTGTTGAGCTTGGCCCTTTTTAGTTAGACTAGAGCAACTGCTCGTTAATTTAAGGAAGATATTATGGAACTCAATCACGACGTATTTCAGGCAAAAAGTTTTATCAATAATGAGTGGATAGGGCATTCAGCTACAAATAGGCTCGTCGTAAAAAATAAATATGACCAAAATGAAATGGCAAATATTCCCTATGCGGATGCTAGCGAAGTGCAGTTTGCGGTTGCTAATTCAGTGCAGGCTTTTCAATCTTTTTCCAAAACGAGTGCGGAAGAAAGACGGCAGTGGATCTTAAAAATTCGCGATGGTTTGATTTTGGAAAAAGAAAAATTTATTAATCTGATTGTTTCTGAAGCGGGAAAACCAATAGATTACGCGAGAGCTGAATTTGAGCGCAGTTTAATGGTTCTACAGTTTTCGGCAGACGAAGCTCTGCGCATGACTGGAGAAACTGTTCCCATGGACTATGGCCTGGGAATTGGAAAATCCGCCTTTACTAAGCGATTTCCCATTGGACCTATATTGGCCATTTCTCCTTTTAATTTTCCTCTCAATTTGGCCCTTCATAAAATAGGTCCGGCCCTGGCCGCAGGTTGTACTGTGATTTTGAAACCCTCTCCCTATACGCCTTTGACGGCCTTGGCCTTTGCTTCTCTTTGTAAACGAATGGGACTCCCAGCAGGTGTTCTTAATGTCGTTATCTGTCGCAATGAAGAAGCAGAGCTGATGTTAAAGGATGAGAGACTTAAAATGCTCTCATTTACAGGATCGGCAGAAGTAGGGTGGGCACTAAAGGCCCAAGCGGGGAAGAAAAAAGTCGTCTTAGAATTAGGCGGAAATGCTGCTGTGATTGTCGATCGCTCAAGTCAAATTGATGAAGCTGTGAGTGCAATCGCCAAAGGTGCTTATCTTTATGCCGGCCAAATTTGTATTTCTGTTCAGCGTATATTTGTAGATCATTCTATCTTTGATCAATTTGTTGAAAAATTTAAACAGGCCGTTAGTGAGTTAAAAGTGGGCGCACCTAATATTGAGGGAGTGACGGTGGGACCGCTTATCGATCGCACTCATTTAGAGCGCATTTTAAATTGGGTAAATGAAGCTAAAACCCAGGGAGCAGATGTCCTTATCGGGGGAGAAATCGTCGATCTCGATCACCATTTATTTGCACCTACTCTCATAACGAATACCCAAGAAGTAATGAAAGTTGTTTCTGAGGAAGTTTTTGGGCCAGTGGCCATTATTGAAAAAGTGCAATATTTTGATGAAGTCATTCGGGCGATTAATCGCTCGCCCTACGGGTTGCAAGCGGGGCTTTTCACGAATCAAATTTCTCAAATGAAGTATGCTCATGAGCACCTCGAGGTAGGAGCGTTACTTATTAATGCCATTCCCGGCTTTCGAGTGGACTCTATGCCTTATGGTGGCGTAAAGGACTCTGGACTGGGGCGTGAAGGAATACGGTATGCCATGGAAGAAATGACAGAACCGCGACTACTTATCTATTAATCATCATAATTTGGCTTAAATAGACACCATCAGTATTTTAAAAGCATCCATTTTTTGTTAGCATCGCTAGCTGCATGATTTTTATTGGGAGTTCATATGACAGTTCGCGTACGCTTTGCCCCTTCACCAACTGGCTACTTACACATTGGAGGAGCAAGAACGGCAATGTACAATCACCTTTTTGCAAAAACCATGGGCGGAAAATACATTCTGCGAATTGAAGATACTGATACTGAGCGCTCTGAGAGAAAATTTGAAGCCGCACAGATAGAAGATTTAAAATGGTTGGGCATCACTCATGATGAAGGGCCGGATGTCGGAGGCGATTATGGTCCTTACAGACAGTCTGAGCGTTTACCTATTTACAAAGCATGGGCCGAAAAACTTATTGAAAAAGGACATGCCTATCATTGTTTTTGTACTGAAGAAGTATTGAATGCTAAAAAAGAACTGGCCGAAAGTGAGAAATTAGCACCTCATTACGACGGGACATGCAGGAACTTAAAAAAAGAAGAAGTTGAGTCACGTCTCTCAGCGGGTGAGCTAGCTGTTATTCGTTTTCACGCTCCCTTGAAGGCTTACTCTTTTCACGATCGCGTCCGAGGGCAAGTTGTTTTTCCAGAGGGTATGGTTGGTGATTTTGTGATTTTACGGGCCAATGGGATTCCGGTTTATAATTATGCCGTTGTTGTAGATGATGCTTCGATGAAAATCACACATGTTATTCGAGCGGAAGAACATTTGCCTAATACCTTAAGACAACTCATGCTTTATGAAGCTTTTGGGGAGACTCCGCCGGAATTTGCCCACGTCTCTTTGCTTATTGGAGAGGATCGTCAGAAACTTTCGAAACGCCATGGGGCCACCTCTGTGACCCTTTATAAAGAAATGAATTATATTCCCAATGCTCTTTTAAATTACCTCTGCCTCCTTGGTTGGTCGCACCCCGATGAAACGGATATTTTTGATCCTTTAAAGCTAGGCCCTCTTTTTAACCTAGATCGTTTTACAAAATCAGCGGCCATCTATGATGTGACCAAACTTAATTCGATCAACGGACAACACTTAAAGGCCCTGCCTCTTGAGACCATTTTAACGGAAGTAGAAAAGACGATCCCTTCAACTCATGCCTTTCATCAGATGGAACATGAATGGAAACTTCGTTGTGTGACGGTTTTCAAAGATAAAATTCAATTTTTTCAAGACTTCACTGCCCATATGGATATCCTCTTTACAACTGAAGTTTCCGATTCTGCCGATTATATGGAGGCCAGCTCCTGGGAGACAACTCCTAAAATCCGGGAGTATCTAGAGGGGGAAATTGCCATAGCAAAAGTTGCTGGTAAAAAATTTGTTACGGTTGATGATTATAATATTTGGAGCGAGCACGTTAAGGGTGAATTAAAAATAAAAGGAAAACAACTTTTTATGGGGATGAGGGCCGTACTCACTCATCAGGCACATGGACCTGATTTGAAATTCATTATTCCATTAACCCCAGTTGAAATTTTAGAAAAAAGAATTAAGCACTAATTTCTGGCCTCTTTTTAAAGAGGCTTTTTTCTAACTTCTTCCAACACACGTTGAAAACTCATCCCAAGTCCGATCTAATAGTTACAGATTTCGACTTGGAGGCCTATATGTTTCTTTCTCTGCTGATGAGAATTTGTTTCTCTGTGAATATGGCCTTTGCAGACTATCTTCCTTACAGCGCAGATTGGTCTGAAAATGCGGTCATTCCCAAAGGGACAAACCGGGCCAATATTTATAATCTTGATCCTCAGACCTTTGAAGAAATGCGAATTGCTGGCCTTAGGCATGCAATGAAATACCCAGTGAGTGTTACTGGTCTACTCATCCCATACAAACCTCTGCTCACTTTTTTTAAAGCAAATCCTCTCAATCCCCTAAAACAGCTTATTCTCAAATTAGAAAAAAACTATACGGGATTTAGTAGTGAAGTCGAAATGTATGAATGGTTGGGGCTTAATAAATTTAACCCTGAAGATGCGACTGGAATTTACAAAATGCCCTTTCCTAATAATAAACGTGACCAATTTTATGTAGGGGCGGGACTTGTAGAGTCTCCAGATGGGGCCAGTGGATTAACTTTTAGTTGTTTTACCTGTCATTCCGCTAACCTTTTTGGAACAACGGTGATGGGGCTAACGAATAAACGAACTCGGGCCAATAAGCTCTTTCATATGGCCAAAGGAGTTGTCCCGAATATTCCTAATAATCTGTTTCGTTTGGTTACGAAAGCAACTCCTGCTGAGGTTTCACAATTTTCCAGAACGAAGAAAAATCTTCTTTCAGTGGGGTCAACTGTCCCTCAGGTTTTGGGGCTTGATACCTCTTTGCCTCAAGTGGCGCTTTCACTTGCTCTTCGAAATGAAGATGAGAACGCTTCTAAATCGAGTACCTACGAGCGATACCCCAGAGAAAATGAACTTGAGACTTTTGTTGCTGATTCAAAACCTCTTCCTTGGTGGAATTTAAAATACAAAACGCAATGGTTGGCCGATGGATCTATTACAGAAGGCAATCCTATTTTAACGAATTTCTTATGGAATGAAATTGGAAGAGGGACTGATCTTTTAGACTTAGTTAAGTGGATGCAGAATAATCGAAAAACAATTGATGAATTAACAGTAGCTGCCTTTGCTTCGGAGGCCCCTCGATACACTGATTTTTTTCCCGCTAAAAGTATTGATTTAACCAGGGCGAAAAAAGGGGAACAAGTTTATAAAAATCGTTGTCAGCGCTGTCATGGAGAATATCAAAAGGCCTGGAGCTCTCCTGAAGCAAATGAATTAAATGAAGTAGACCTACTAGCAACGACCAAGGTGCTTTATCACGAAAAAACTCCAGTCTATGATGTTGATACGGATGCACAAAGACGCGAGGGAATTAAGGCCTTTGCAGATTCATTGAATAATCTAGCGATTTCAAAATGGATGAAGACAACAGTGGTTGAGCAAGAGGGATATGTTGCTCCACCTTTAGTAGGTATTTGGTCGCGTTATCCCTATTTTCATAATAACTCTATTCCTAATCTCTGTGCCCTCTTAACAAGACCAGAGGAACGTCCAAAGACTTTTGTTCAGGGGCCAGCAATAAATAAGGAAACGGATTTTGACCAAGATTGTGTTGGGTATCCGGTAGGAAATCGCATCCCTAAGGCCTGGCTTAAAGATAAAGAGGCGACCTTCGTGGCAAATAAAGCAGGACTATCAAACCTTGGGCACTCAAAACCATTTATTGGTGATAAGGGTGAAGAGTTACTATCAAAAGATGACAAGATGAACTTGATTCATTTTCTAAAGACTCTCTGAGAAAAATGAGAAAGAGAGTTTTAAGTTTTTTGAGTTAAGGCAATATAGATTTCTCTACCAATCCAAGCATCTGTGGCGGCATAGATTAACTGATCGTTTTTAAGGATGCTGGACTCCCAATTGGAGAGTTTTGCTCTCTTGGATAGGGTTAAGTCAAGCACTTCTTCCGTCATCCCTTTGAGTCCATAATTTTTGAGACGATAGGTTTTGGCCATATCAGAGAGTTCTATAAATCCCTTAGGAGAAAATGGAAAAAGTTTTTGAAGTCCCTTGATGTCATCTCTTATGGCAACACCAATTTTAAGTACACTTTCATCTTCAAAGAAATGAGCAATGGCCGAATAATCGCTCAAAGAGTGTAGTCTAAAAAGGAGAGCGTGGTGAGGAGTGGCCAATTGCAAAAGAGAGACCTGATACACTTCGCCCTTTTTAAAAGAGGGTTTGGTTTCAGTGTCAAATCCAATCAAAGGTTCTCCTTTTAGGAGTTTTAGCGCCGGTAAGATTTCCGAGTCGTGATTAACGATGACAATTTCACCTGGAAATTGAGCCTTACTAAAGATGTTTATGTGTTCTGTTTTATCATTCATTGTTTTTTTACTTAAGACTTTGTACCATCAGTTGATAAAAAAATTAAGTTAAAAAGGATAAAGCTATGCCTTCTTTTGATTTAGTCTCTAAGACAGATCTGATGGAACTAAAAAATGCCCTTCAAATGGCCCAAAAAGAGGTTAACTCTCGATATGACTTTAAAGGTTCTGATGTTTCTTTCGAGTTGAAAGAGAACTTAATTGAACTGCGGGCAGAAGATGATTATAAGATGAAGGCAGCTTTAGAGATTCTAAGAAATCAGCTTGTGAAACGTCAGATCGGCCAACGCTGCATTGATCCCCAAAAAATTGAGCCCTCAGGCAACCGAATGCTTAAGCAGGTGATCAATATAAAAAATGGAATTGATAAAGAGAAAGCACGTACCATTAATAAATTAATCAAAGAATCTGGCCTTAAGGTCCAATCTTCGATCATGGATGATAAAATTCGATTAACTGGTAAAAAAATTGATGAACTTCAAGAAGCTTATCGAATCATTCGCTCTCATAAAGATGTTGATATTGAGTTGCAGATGGAAAATATGAAACGTGATTAAAAAGGGGGCCATTATCAGCAAGAGAGCTCTTAAATTGGCCAGTTTGTTGGGACTAATCGTTCTTCTCCTTTTCGTTTTTTGGCGAATACGTCAGCATATGCGTGATTCAAAGGATTATGTGCAGCAAGAACCAGAGCAAAAGATTACTCAAGATAAGGACATTCCTCTTAGTTTAAAATTAAATGATCAAAGTGTTCAGGCGAGAGTCTTAAGTGAGCAAGTGAGCTCTAAGACTTACGAAGGGAGAGATGAACATTTTGAAGAATTTGATCAGGCCGAGCAACTCTGGGTAAGCAGGGTAAAAGAGATTATAGGAAAACCCCATTTTCTTTTATATTTAGAATTGAAGAAACTCAATGATGAAGAAAAAATGCTTGCCTATAAAGAATATCATGATTACTTGAGGCAAAAATATGGAGAGCATTTTTCCTATAATATTTCAGAAGACCAAAGTTTGCGAGAAAAGCAAATTAATCAGCGCTATTTAGAAAAATTGTTAAAAATCATAGGGCCTGACACTTTTAAGAGCTACACAGAGGCTAAAGATCTTTTTAATGAGTCAATGCGCCGGCAAGACAAAGAGTCTATACAAGTCGAATTTTAAAAATGGGCCTTCAAATGAAGATGAAAAAATGGAAAACAATTGAGACAAGGCCAATTCTTAAGGGGCATGTTTTTCGCTATCAACAAGTGCGAAGACAATCACCTCAAACTCAAGCAGTGGGAGATTTCGACATTATTCAATGCTCTGACTGGGTCAATGCCATTGCAGTAACGGCAGATCAGAAAGTTGTTCTAATCAAGCAATACCGTCATGGTATTGATGCATTTACAACTGAACTTCCAGGAGGGGCCATCAATTTAGGTGAAGATCCCTTAATTGGGGCCCAAAGAGAGCTTCAGGAAGAAACTGGCTACACTTCTTCACGCTGGGTCTCTCTGGGGAGTGTTGATGTTAATCCTGCATTCATGACAAATCGTTATGACGTTTTTTTGGCCTTGGATGCACAGAAGACAAGCGAGCAATCCCTCGACCCATTTGAAGAGATCGAGGTTTACTTAGAAGATATTGAAAAAATTCCAGAATTAGTTAAAAAGGGAGTCATTACTCACTCTTTGATGCTCGCAGCTTTTTATCTTTGGGAGCGCTACCGCCTTGATTAACAAGGTAAAAGAGTAGGCTTCCAATATTTAATCTTTTTGCCGCTATGAACTTTGTTGATTCCCAATAGTGGAAATAAAGAAATTTTGCGTTGTCGACTATGCTTGAAGCAGGAGGGATTTGCATATTCTTAATCATATAGAGAAAGATGGAGTATGCATATTTTTCTTGATTAGGTCTTAAATCTGCAATGGAAATGATGGCATTTTTGTAAACTTCAAAGGCGACCTCAAGTTCACTGCGCTGATCAGAAAGATTTCGTGGTGATGCTTTCGTTTTATTATCGATAAGATTGTCGTTGTTTGCATCAAAACGAATGAGTGTCGATTCAATATTAAGCATGGCCCCAATGATCAATATCGTGTCGCGGTTATTAATCGGTTGCTTTGGATCATTAATGTCTCTTGCAAAGCCTTCAACCCCTTTTAAGTAGTCTATAACTTCTTGTTTTGAAGAGCTCGCAATATAGGTGCTCAAGCGTGGAAAGAAAGTTCTAAATTTGGCCCTGTTTAATAAAGTCTCAAAAAAGTTTTCGTTAAAGCAGGCCGTTTCATACACAGGCTCCTCGTTAGTCATCCCAGGTGCGCACAGAGAAGAGAGCTCTTCGTTGAATTTTTTGGTTATTTCAACGGCCGAAAGAATCATTTGCACGTATTCAGTTGCCTCCGTATTATTAACCACCAAGTCACCATTGGACTTATTTTGAAATAGATCTGCCAGTAAAACGGCGTTGCGAGCAAAGGTTTCAGGATTTGGTGACCATAATTTGAACTCTTCTAATATGGGTTTCATGTCAGAGAGAAAGGTTTGAAACTCAGTGAGGCTAACTTGCCATTCCCCTTGGGCATTTTTATGGCCATAGTTTTTAAGTAATTTCGCTGTTCCCCATTTGATCATGGTCGCTTCAATAAAGCCGAATTTATTTCTTTTGTATTCTATTCCGTAAGAGGGAACGCCTTCTTTTTTAGATCTAAAATACCTAATATTGAAAGCGACATCTTGAAAATCTGAATGCAGCTCAGAAACTCGCTCCATTGAAAAAATATCATAATCATTAGGAAGATTTAATTGAGGAAGAGTGATTATTGGCTTAGCTAACTCGAGTGTTTCTCGGTAAGCGTTGTAAGTAATATTATTAAAATAACCTCTTTCTATGATGTCTTTAGAGATATCAAGAATGCTTTTCACATCTTTTAAAGAAACCGTTTCCTTGGCCCCGCCAACGACGCGACTTTTTAGAGCAATGACACTTGGTTTGAATTTTTTGAGATCTTTATCTTTTATGAATTCTTGAGCAAAAGTGAGAATTTGATCAAGGGAGAAGAGTTCAAAATCTTCTTGGTCGAACTGGATAACGTCATAGAGTCCTTCAAGGCTTTTCAAGTAAAATCTTGCATGATCTGAATCACTTGAAAAATTGGTGGATTGCACATAGTAAATATCAAAACTCAAGGTCAGAATCTGGGGTAGCTTTTGGATGAGTATTTTTAATTCATCAGAAGTAATGACTTCTTTGTCCCCGGCGACAAGGACTCTTTTCAAAAAGATTAATGTATCAATGGTTTGTGGATTAATTTCCTTAGTGCCCAATTTGTTGCTGGCTTCAAGGATAAAATCTTTGATGTTTAATTTCTTAGCTAGACCTGGAGATCTATCGATAATTTGAGTTGTGAAATCAGAAAATCGAGTTACTGCTGACGTGAACTCGGATCTTAATGCCCAGAAATGACCTTGGTTATTCTCATCGTCCATTTTCGTGAGAATCTCTGTTATCGTCACAGCTTCTTGATTAACATGGACTAAGAGATCAAAAAGGGGTGAAATATTGTTTCTTGAAATGCGATCGGCCTCGTCTTTTAAAAGCAGCATATTCAATTGGAAGATTAAACTTAGCCCTTTGACGATAGAATCACTCTGGCCTTCAAAAAATTTACGAATAAAGGCATTTAACTCAGTCTCTGAAACGGAGCCAGGATTTTTAGAACGCACATATTTTGTGAATTGAATGAAGTTTTCTTGGAGACAGCGAATCTGATCCTTCTGATCTAATTTAAAGATTTCGCTGAGTTTAGAGACATCGATTTTGCAGGCCTGAAGTTCGTTGGCCTTAAAGACATCAAGATTGGCCGGTGGTTTGTCCGAAAGGTAGCCACAGCTTGCTAAAAATAAAGCAAAAATGAACACTAAACAGTTTAGGGTTTGGTAAAAATAATTCATATACCTAAGTTATATGGTCAAATGAAGTAATGTCAAAGCACACAGTGTATTTTTTGGTTCATTTTACAGGGTGCATCTTTCATATTTACCTACTATCAATTACCTTCTGGGCTAAATATTTTTTCCCAACTGCATTCTTCGGAGAAGCTGTGTTCAAAAGCAAGTATTTTTTACATTGTGTCCTTTTTTACACTTTTTTTTCGCGAGTGCTTTTTGCTTATGAAGGTCATGTTTCTTACGAAAAATACTATCGACTTAACAAGCCCCTCTATCGCAGTAATTCGGGCGATCTTATTAATTTTAGTTATGCAAGTGGACCGATTCCAGAGGAAAAAAAATTAGATGTTTATGGAATGGGGGATTTGAAGCTCTATTTTCAGGACAATAATTCAATTAATTACTCTCTTCAAGAAGCCTATGCTCGTTATAAAAATGAGAACTACACTCTTTATATCGGGAGAAAAATTCTTGATTGGAACGTAAATGAGAAATATTGGAGTTTGGGTTATCTAAATGCTAACCAGGCCTTTACGCTTTTGAGCACAGAAGAAGAAGGAGTTACAGGAATTCTTTTAAATAAAAAATACGACCGTTTTGAATTTGATATTCTTTTGTCTTATATTTTTATCCCCCAGTTAAACCCTTCAATTGATTTTAAAAATGGAGAGGTTCGCAGCAAGAGTGACTGGGTGAGATTGCCGCCAAAGAATACGGTCGTAAATGGAGTTGAAGTTCCCATTTATTACAATACTCCTAATTATAATGTTTCAAGAATTGTGTTTAACAAATCCCTTGGGGCCAATTTACGCTATCGTTGGAACAAAGGAGGTCTGTCGGCCTTTGCGATTTATAAGCCTGAAAATCGCCTGCGCGCCAATGCAGGTGCTTATTATGACAACCTAACTCTAAATCAAGTTGTCGTAGACACGGCCCCTACCGTGAACCATCATGCTTATTACGGAGTTCAGATTTTCCAGGATTTTGGAGATGTGAAAACGAGAGGAGGGCTCAGCTATGTTGATCCCAATGCAAGCCTTGGAAAGGATTTTCCAGTGGGGATCTCAAACGCAAGAAAGACCTTTAAGTCAGATTATTTCACGATTAATCCTCGCTACGACAAAGAAGCTTATAGTCATTTTAGTGTAAATTTAGACCGAAAAGTTTATCAACTTTCTTTGAATTATATTCATCTCATCAGTAAAAATACTCGGGACGGAGATGATTTTTTTAGTGATTCAGTAAAGTGGCAAAGGGCCTTTGGGGGAAGTGCACTCGTTTATTTGACTGATTCTTTTAATGTTTTAGTCGATTTTAAATACGACATTGCCCGTTTTGATAATATATTAAAATGCGAATTGAAATACAATTATAAGAATCTTGTGAATGTGGCCCTTGGGCTTGAGATTTTAAAGGCCCCTAGGGACACATCTTATTGGAGCTATTATCGAGCAGATGATACGCTTTACTCATCTATTGGATTGTATTTTTAAAAAACGATGAATAAAAAGTGCTAGCTATTTCCAAAAATCAGCGTGGTAGTCAAAGCGAGTTGCCTGCTTAATCGTTTGTAGATATTCATGAACTTTCGGGGAAAATTGAAACTCTGGGAATATGTACATTCCCCATAAATGGGATGCGATCATAATATCTAAAATACTCAATGTTGAAGATTTATAAAAGGGAGAGAGATTTTTTTCAATTTCATCTTCTAGGATGGCGTTGAGATCAGAGAGGTATGCCCATTTATTTTGTATGAGTTTATTGAAAGGCCCTCGTTTACCTTCTTTTTTTTGTTGAAAGTATTTTCGAGAGCTCTCGTCAAATTCAGGAGTCCAAATCCAATAAGGCATACAAAGCGAATGGACGGATTCACCAACTTTCTTTAGGAGAAAATCGATCTCTTCTTTGCGTTGATCCAGAAGTGACCAAGAAAGGAGGTCATTACTGTCTATGGCCTTTAAAATATCCAAACTTTCGTTAAAGGCGTCTCCCTTTTCATTGACAAAAATTGGAAGCATTTTCAAACCAGTAAGCGCTTTTGGTGTAGCCTCATCATTATAAGGCAAGACATGTGATTCATAAGGAATATTAAAAAGACCGAGCCCCATCCGGACGCGTATACAAAAAGGGCAATGGACGTAGTGATAGAGTTTCAT
>JAGOVS010000150.1 GCA_018060625.1 Bacteriovorax sp.
TCTTCAAATGGTTCAGTATCGAGACCAAAGCCCATGTCCGAAAAGAACACAAAGTCTTTGTTTCTGCCAAGCGTGAGCAAAAATAAATTTGCCACAAGCTTGCTGTTCTCAAGCGCAGTTGTTGTTTCTACCCTTCCATTTTTGAAAGTTATGGCACCACCAGAAATATTAGTTTCTGGTTGGTAATACCCTCCTAAAATAAACGAGCTAAATTTCAACTTTGTCTGTGCTTCAAAAACAGAATCTCGCAGATATGAACCAATCGCAACCTCTGTTGTCTTGTTTGGAATGAATCTTATCGCACCACCCAACCCACCTCCCGGAATCTGTCCTAAACTCCAAGGTTCAAAATGAGAACCAGAAGAAACAGGGTGTGGGCGCTGATGTCCCATAATGGTTGCAATTTTCCCTCCCTCAATGATCCAACTTGAATCAGGACGATAAACTCCAAAAAAAGAGTGGATAAAAGTGTTCGGTGTTTGATACACACCGAAGCTTTTAACTTCAAATTTAGGGTTAACGGCCCAAGCAGCTTCAACTCCAACTCTCACATTTGTGAAAGAGGAAACTTCAGCTGAATCAAGTTGATAAGAGGCACCAGAAATCATACCGGCGTAGGTCTTTGTCACTTCCACCTGAGCTATCGCCACAAGTGGTAAAAATAAAATAATCAAAAATATGTTTTTCATTATATTTTGTTTAAAGTTAGTAAATCTTTTTTTGTTTTCACAAAGATTAGAAATTACTAACTGAATTCGGAATGTGCCCAACGTCGGGAATAAATCCGTTTTCCAAAATATATGATTTATTTATGAATTTTATTTTTTGTGACAAGAGTCTAGGCCATGGAATAATATCCGGCAAAACACCCTCGTCTAGAGGCTGGAAGTCCAAAACACTAACAGTTGAATCAGTTTTCTCTTTTACGAACTGATAAATCTCCGTTCTTTTGTCAGATTTTGTCTCGGCACAAACCGAAGTCGAGCGAAACATAAATCCTAAAAATATAGTAAAAGATAAAACTAAAACAAAAGAATGTTTGAAAATTTTTCCTTCATCCTTGAGTTCCTTTCGCCATTCAAATAGTTTCCTACTTGAACGAGCAAAATCCTTTATTCTCCCCAGCTCATCTTTCGACAAAACTGAGAAAAACTCATCTTTTGTTCTACGGTAATCTGCCTCCGCAATAACGCTTCTTGCTTTTGTAACAAATAAGTCACGAATAAGCATAAATATCACTATCGGATAAAGAGCCGCCGCCAGCACAAAAGAAAATGGATTTCTTCGCATAAACTTTGACACCTTGCCATCGACAAAAAACCAGAAAGAATAGAGAAGAAAAATTAAAGGAAAAAACTTAAAATACTTCCTAGAGGACCAACTGAAAAAATCATTCCAACTGAAACTTGGGACTTCTGAATCAAATGTTTCATCCCAGTCAGGACTTCTATCTGAAATCCATTCTTGAATTCCAGTTATAGATGCATAAATATTTTCAGCATCCTGCCTTTCTTGCTCCGTCGGAGAGTGATTATCCCCATTCCTAACGGCCTCATTGTATAACTCCAAAAGAGGATTATTCAATACTTGCCCTGATCCATTCGGAGCAAAACCATTCTGTATTTCCAGTAGGTTTATTTGAGCAAGATCAAAAATATACTCATCGAAATTATAAAGATCTCCAGAACTTATCTGACTCCTCCTTAAATCTAAAATTGAATCCTGTAGAGACTGAATTTCCCTATTCAAAGACAAATTAGGAAGATTATTCCCGACATCCTTATACTTGGGACTACTGACATAATCCGCCTTATCATTAATGCTTTCAACCGCAAATCGATAAAGACCAAACAGCTTGATTGAAATGATTAAGAATCCGGTGTATATAAACCACCGAATTCTATGAAGAATTTTTTTTGTTTTCATAATATTCGGTTTTAAAGGTTCGAAAAATTTGAATATATTATATAAGAAAAATCAATTTTAGTCAATATAAGCAAAATCCCCTTTTCTGCTAGAATCAGGGCAAAATAAAATGTTATGAGTTCAAAATTAAATATAATTTTTCCAGAGATAAAACATATTTTCATGCCTGTTATCCATATGGAAAACAGAGTGCAGTCCTTCGTTAATACCAAAATTGCCTTTGCGTGTGGAGCAGATGCCGTGTGGCTTATAAGTCACAGTCTTCCACCTGAAGAATTCATGCGAAATTCACTCGAAATAAAAAGATTGCTCCCGGACAAATGGATTGGAGTAAACATCTTGGGAGCTAAGAATCAGGAAACAATTGAGCTGTTCAACAACAAAATGGATGGCCTATGGAAAGATAAAGGTGGAATTCGCGAAAATAAAGACGGAACAATTGATGTTTCTGAGGCCGGAAATATAGATTTCTGGATTCAAGAATGTAATACATTCAATCTGAACACTTTATACTTCGGCGGAGTTGCTTTTAAGTATGTAAATGACATACAGACCAATTTCAAAGAAGCCGCAAAGATGGCCTCGGATTTCATGGATGTAATAACCACAACCGGAGAAGCGACAGGGTCTGCACCCGCAATTGAAAAAATAAAAGAAATGAAGGAAGGTGCCGGAGAAAACCCTCTGGCAACTGCGTCGGGAATGACCGCAGAAAATGTACAGGAATTTATGCCCTACGTAAAATGCTTTTTAGTGGCGACAGGAATCTCAAAAGATTTCTACAACCTCGACCCTGACAAAACAAGGGTATTTGCAAAAGCGCTTGGAAAATAATTAAACCCCGTTTAAAGACGGGTTTTTGTTTTTCAGGAAAACAAAAACCCGCGAATGCGGGGTTAATCAAGAACTTCTTTTAATTGTGCGGTGAGGACCAGCTTATCAAAAGCGATCAGTAATGCTGGGAACAAAAATATAAAGACTATCGGTTTCCAAGTATCATAGTAGCCCGCCAAAATGGCAGCAATGATAACAATAATAAATCCAACAATTACTCCAAATTTAAGTAGTAAGTCTTTTCTTCTTAAGATTCTTTCAGCCTCCACAATTTCACCTTCACGTAGAAACCTTCTCACGGCAACATCTGGAGACATTGAGCTAAGGTCAACTTTAACCTTACTTTGCCCTTTTTCAGAAAAAATCATTTGAATATTCTCTCCAACACCAATTCCAATAGGGGTTTGTCCTGTCGTATAAATAACTTCCCCTTTAATCCTTTTGTTAGGACAGAGTTGTTTTAACTCACGAGATTTAATTTTTACTGAAAAACCATCACCGTTAACTTCATAAATATCCCCAAAAGATATTATCTTTACAGGAACTTCGGCCATTTTCTCAAATTCTTTATGAAAAAATGCTGCAATGCTAAAAAAATATTTTGAATTCATAAACAACGATTTTCCCCAAAATACCACCAAGTTAGATTTTAGTCAAGGAAAAAGCCCCGAGGATACGGGGCTTTTTATTTCAGAAAGAATGATTTACTTGTTTAGATACTTTCTAACAGCCAGAGTGCTTGATAAGATTCCAAGTATTATTCCAAAGAAGAAGTTAACAAGGAAGATCCAAAATAGGTTCGAAGTGTAGTAGTTAAATAAGTCAGTTCCGAGGAAATATGACATCTTCGCTCCAAGCCAGAGAGTTATCGGAACAAATATAAGAATCGTAACAACAGAAGAAATAACTCCATACATTATTCCCTGAACAACGAAAGGGCCTCGAATATATAAGTTATCAGCTCCCACTAACCGCATAATTCCAATTTCTTCTCTAGAAATATAAATTGCAAGTCTGATTGTGTTGTATGTAATCGCAACAGAAATAAGAACGAGTATCAAAGTTAAAATAACACCAAGCTTCTCTGCCCCATCAATAATTGAGTTCAATCTTTCTATAACTTGCTTGTTTTGGTAGTAATTTATTTTTTCAATAATACTTGTTCCATTTGTTGTCAGAACTTTGTCACTCTCTAGATAAGTTGAGATGGACTCATATTGAGAAGTTTCTTTTGCTTTTATGTTTATAGAAGCCCCTAGTGGGTTCTCGTCTAGCTCTTCAAGGGCCTGAAGAGTGAGGTAGTCGTCTTCATGTCTTAGTTTGAAAGAATCAAGAGCCTCTTCGGCAGAAATATATCCCACGAGCTCCACTTCCGGAAGTTTTTCGATTTCAGTTTTTAAAGAAGTAATCTCTTCTTCTGGAGTTCCGGAAATAAAGTAAACAGTAATATCAACTTTATCTTTTATTTGTTCGAGGGAGTTGAAAAGTGCTGCTCTTGAAATAACGATTGAGGTTAAAACTGAAAGAGTTATAGTAACAGTCAAAAGGGAGGCAAGAGAGATAACTCCGTTACGCACGAACCCAACAACTCCTGCTCTAATTATTCTTCTTAAGTGAAATTTTTCCATGATTATATATTTAATATTCTACTACATCATCCGCTTCCCGTCCTTGTCATCTCGAACCACTCTACCCTTCTCAAGAGTTATAACTCGGCGACCAATAGATTCGATAACTCCTCTATTGTGAGTCGTAAGAATTACAGTTGTTCCAAGGTCATTAATTTTTTTCAAAATTTGAACCACTTCATAGGTGTTAACAGGATCAAGGTTCCCTGTTGGCTCATCAGCAATCAGAATTTCCGGCTGATTGATAATTGCACGGGCAATAGCTAAACGCTGTTTTTCTCCACCAGAGAGCTGATGTGGAAAATGATAAATCTTGTCAGAGAGGTCAACAAGATCTAAAACATGAGGAACATCAGATTCTATTTCTTCATCACTTTTTCCCGCGGCCTCCATCGCAAAGGCTATATTTTCATAAGCTGTGAGGTTTGAAAGAAGACGAAAATCTTGAAAAACGACTCCAATCTTTCTTCTAAACTTAATCAAATCATTGTGTGATAGAGAGTGAATATCTGTTCCATTAAAAAGAACCTTCCCGTAGGTAGGTTTTTCTTCCGCCATAATTAATTTGATTAGAGTAGTCTTCCCGGCTCCAGAATGTCCAACAACAGAAACAAACTCTCTGTCTTCGACAGTCAAATTAACATCCTCAAGGGATATTGATTTTGCGGGGTAGATTTTTGAGACATCTTCAAAGGAAAGCATAGTTGGGTGAAAGGTTATAGGAAATAGTGGGAATACGGAGAGAAAGTCATGCGGATTTACTAAAGAATTATAGCATATCCGAAAAGCCCTCAAAGTTATCCTTTGTGATTCTTCATTTCTTCAATAAAAGGCTCCAATTCTCCCCCACTCAGCACAGCATCAACATCAGAAGTCTCGTATCCTGTGCGGTGATCTTTTACCATTTTATATGGATGCAAGACATAAGAGCGAATTTGGTTACCCCATTCTATGTCGGTTGTTTTAGCTATCTGCATACTTTCAACAAGAGAAACTCTATCTTCTTCTGCTTTTTTCCAAAGTTTTCCCGCAATGAGGGAAAGGGCTCGCTCTTTGTTTGCCTCTTGAGTTCTTTCTTCTGTAACATGTATAGATATTCCGGTCGGCTTATGTGTTATACGAACAGCCGTTTCGCGTTTGTTTACATTTTGCCCACCCGGTCCTCCACCTCTGGCAAAATCTATTTCTAAATCATCAGATTTAAGTTCTGGCATCTCGGCTGGTTTTATTACGGGAATAACTTCTACTAAAGAAAAAGATGTATTCCTTTTTCCTTTTGAATTAAACGGAGAGATCCTAACAAGACGATGAACACCGTTTTCATGTTTTAATTCTCCGTAAACCCCTTTTCCTTCAATATCCAAAGTTATGTTTCTATAACCTCCATGATCATTTTCACTTTTATTTCTAATTGAAGACTTCCATCCCTTTCGGTCAAAAAATCTGTAGTACATCTCTAGGAGCATCTTTGAAAAATCTTCCGCATCGTCTCCTCCTGCACCAGATAGTATCGAAAGGACCGCTCCACCACGATCAAATTCTCCAAGTCCTTCTTTCTTATCTTTCAGACTTTGAAGCTCCCGGACGACGGCCTGAGCTTTGTTCTTGTCGAGCCAAAAATCAGACCGTTGCATTTCGGCTTCTATTTCTTCAATTCTGTTTTTTATCTGCTCTTCTGTCATTAAAGATGATTATACCAGAGTAGTCTAAGGGCTTTTCAAAAAAAACCCAAAAAGCCTTACAAAACAAGGTCAATAATACAAGTAAAACAGACCTTTGGGAATGGACTCATAAACCATCAAAAATGGTAAAATCGGTACGCATTAAAAGATTAAAATCATATATGA
>JAGOVS010000151.1 GCA_018060625.1 Bacteriovorax sp.
ATATTCTTTTTCCGCCAAAAAGATTTTTTATAAAGAAGAAAAGGAAGACTAAGCCCCCCTGCAAGAATAAAACGAAGGGCGGTGGACCAATAAGGATCATAGGACATAAAAGTCCAGCGAGCAGCGATAAATCCAAAACCCCAAATAACTGTGGAGAGCAGAAGAAGAAAAATATTGAGAATCATTTATTTCCTAAATTATTTTCAGAAAAATAATAACTCATCATCTCTTCGTGAGGAGAGCCCGCTCGAGGTTTATATTGGTAAGAAAATTTTGCTCTGGCCGGAAGTGAAATGAGAATTGAATCGACTCTCCCATTGGTTTTAAGCCCAAACATAGTTCCTCGATCATGTAACAGATTAAATTCTACATATCGTCCCCGGCGATGAAGTTGAAAATCGACATCTTCCTCACTAAAAGTTTCATCTTTTCTTTTTTCCACAATTGGAAAATAGGATTGAATAAAAGACTCAGAGAGATCTTTTACCATCAAAAAATCTGAATCAATGTTACCAGTATTCATATGATCAAAAAAGATACCCCCGACTCCGCGCATTTCAGGGCCGCGGGCATCTTTCCGGTGCGTATTCACAAAATAACGATCACAAACTTTTTTCATCTCTTCATAACACTGATAAGGGGCGCATGCTTTTTTCCATACTTCATGGAAATAAGTAAAGTCTTCTGGATGGGGATAAAAAGGCGTCAGATCTGCTCCTCCCCCAAACCAAAATTTTTCTCCGGCAACTATCATTCTAAAATTAGCGTGAACAGTAGGAACTCGCGGGTTTCTTGGATGAATGATGAGAGATATCCCTGCTGCCCACATCTGATTGCTGGTTCCGCCCAATTTTTGGGCAAACTCCGGATCAATCGTTCCATAAACTTCAGAAGTATTCACTCCGGCATTTTCGATAATATCTCCAGTAAAGGCGCGAGTCACTCCTCCACCACCTGGAGCGCCTTCGAAATCAGTGCGCTCCCATAGATCTTCTACCAATTGCAAGTGAGGATCTACAGACTGCAGGGCCCTCGTAATCGCATTTTGAAGATTCTTCACATGTTGGTGAAATTCACCTTTTTTACTTTGTAATTCAAGAGAATTGACCATAATACACTCACCCTTAAGAAATAAATAAGAGTGATATCCTTATCACAACCTTCGCCCCTTTGTCCCCTATCACATATCAATCTTTTGGCCTCTTTCCTCCAAAAATTATGGCCACCCCAAAAGGCATTCACCACCCATTCCCTACTGAAATCATAGGTTAATAATAAGTTAAAGATCTCCCTTATACTTAACGAAGAGCTATTTAGTGTAATGCCTTCACTTTGTAGGAATATGTATGAAGTCTCCCAAAAAATTGATTATTGCCTCCTTAATGCTTTTTATGAGTCGAGCTATCTTGGCCGAAGATGTGGCAAAGGTTGTTCTTTTAAAAGGGCAAGTTAAGGCCAAGCTCTCTAATGGGTCTGTTGTCGATGTCGTGGCCGATCAAAGTATTCCAGAAGGTGCTGTCTTACAAACAGCAGAAAAAAGTTTCGTCAAACTTATCTTTATTGATAAATCTCAAATGAATCTTGGTCCAAATTCTCAGATGGTCATTAATTCATTTCCCAAAAAAGAGGCCGGAATCATTACTCTCGTTAAAGGACAAATTCGCTCTCAAGTTACCAAAGATTATATGGAGATGGATGATAAGAACAAAAGTAAACTTTATATAAAGACCAAGACGGCCGCGATGGGAATTCGCGGGACTGATTTTCAAGTAAACTTTAATGCCGAAAATCAAAACACCGCCTTGATTACTTTTGAAGGTAAAGTGGCGATGGCCCATATTGAAAAAAATGCTCGCGAAGAGCGCTTTGATCAAGGGCGACTAGAAAAAGTGGTCTCAAGTGACAAGGCCGTTATGGTAGAGCATGGGCAAATATCTGCGGTCAATTTAAATGTGGCAGAACGGGCCATGACTCCGACTCTTCTTGGAACAAAACAAATTGATGCTCTTAAAGAAAACGAAACCGGTCTTAAAGAATCAAGTGAGGGAGATAAAAAACAATTCCGCAACCCTATTCCTCCCGGGGCCGACAGTGCGACTTTCTCTAATGCCACTCCCGCGGCACTGGCCTCAAGTGGAGAAAAATCAGGTAAAAGTGATCCCAATGGATTCTTTAATAACAAAACGGGGGAATACAAATTCCCTGCAGGATCAATTATTGATTTAAATACCGTCAATATTATTCCTCCTCCTGCCAATGCGGTATTTGATCCAAATTCAAAAACCTATGTCGTTCCTGAAAATCTTGGAAAAATTGATAAATCAACAGGTGAATACAAGGCCCCTGAAGGACTCAAGTTAGGCACAGATGGAAAGTTTGTTTTAGTTGATGTTGAAGCTTACGCGAAATCACAAGTCATCAACAAAGAAGAAAAAAAGGACGATAAAAAAGACGATAAAAAAGAAGACAAAAAAGACGACAAGGCCACCGATAAATCAGAAGCTAAAAATGACCCCCCAAAAACCAGTGAAGCCAATGGAGGGGATAAAGCGGGTGATGGACGTTCCCCTGCAAGTGCAGCTCCTCAAGCAGCTCCAATGGGGGCAATGCCCATCAACATCCCTCAACCTCTAGGCGGACGCCCTGAAATGGCCAACTTTGTGAAAAACTTCTCTCCAGCGGCACCCCCTCCGCCACCAATGCCTCCTCGAATAGATGCTCGCTCAGTAATCGACTCAAATACTCAGAAAAGAGATACGGCCGTTAACCTAGGCCCATCAGGGCCCACGAGTAAAGTTCATATCAATATAAATGTACAATAGTGGCTAATTATCAATTATAATAATTGAGAGAATCATAAAAATGTATGTATTGCGCGCCTTAAGAGGCGCGCTTTTTTTTTCCACGGAAGGGATAATGAAGAAACAACGTTTTTCGAAATGTTTTCCATTAGCAGTGTTTATAAGTTTCAATCTTCATGCGGAAATGTCAGGGTCTTCTGAGTTTAATCAATTCTTTAAAAGTGGACAGTACACCAAGGCCATTTCTGTGCTTGAAAAATCTCAACCTAAAGACAATATACAAGGAGAGAAATTTTATCTCTTGGGAATCTGTCAATCCAAGTTGCAAGAGTTTGATAAGGCGATAAAAAGTTTTGAAGAGGCGATCAAAGAAAAAAATGCTAATGCCGATCTTTATTATGAATACGGTCAGGCACTCTACGCGGCCAATGAACTCAAAGCTGCTCGTAAGGCCTTCAAAGAATCAATTAATCGAAAATTTAATTCGCCCGCGTCCCAATATTATGTCGCATACATCTCACAAATTTTGGAAGAATACGCTGATGCCAAAGAAAGCTATATCGACCTCATTAAAAATAAAGAAGCTGATATAAAAATTCGACAAGTGGCCCGCTTTCAACTCGCGGAGACAATGCTTTTAATCATGAGGGACATGATCAAGGAAAAAGAATCCCAAGAAAAAAATGTTGAAAAATATATTATCCCGATGATGAAGGAAGCCTACAATACTGACAAAAGTACTCAGACGGCCACTGACATCACCAATAGAATCCAAGAAATTGAAAAAGAATTTAACCTCGATCCCAATTTACTCGCTAATGGAAAACGAGTTAACCCTAAAAGATACAGTGGGTCTCTTACCCAGAAAATTAAATTTGATGATAATATTTCCCTCACAAATGAAGAAAATAATGTTCAGCAATCCAAAAAAGAATCTTTTATTTTCGAATCAGAGGTTTATGCTAAATATGACTTTATCTTAAAAAAGAAGTTTATCATTTCGCCAGAGGCACGAGTAAATTTCATTCACCACAGCGACCAAGATACTCCTGAAGTTTTCCAAAATAATGCCTATTCAATCAATACCAACTTAAAAAATAAGTTCGAGCACACCGTGAATGCTCAGCCGGCAAGTTTACTCTTTGACATTGAATACTCCCAAAATTTTAAGGACTGGAAACAGCATCATGACCGTATCCCCTACACCCACTCGCTGGGGTTTGGAATAGGCGAGCTCTTTAACTTCTTTCGGTATGGTGATACGTCATTTAAAGTCAAACGAAAGGCCCTTACGGGGGAAAATGAGGCCATCAGCAACAATACAACGAGCCTAAGTGTGGATCAAACCTTTGCCCTTCCCACTCAGCACATGCTCATTGCTCTTTTGCAGGCAGATATTATTGATAACTTTAACAATACCTCTACTAACACCAACACTTATTTGCTCCGCCTAGATTACCTCATCCCAGAGATCATGCCCAAGTACACATTGGGACTTGCCTTAGCGACGACCCTCACAGACACCAAAGAACAAAAAGAGGCAAGAGGATATGAGCTCACTTATAATCCATCCGTTGATCTTTCAAAAGAAGTTAATGAAAAAATGAAAATTTCATTAAACTATGACTACACAAAAAATAAATCTAAACAAAGTGATTACTCATACCAAAAAAGTGTATTCACAACTGAGTTACGCTATAGTTTTTAGTTCTTTGGAGAGCATATGTTATTTAGAATTTTCCAATATCTTGGGATTTCATTTATTGTTATCTTTTGTGCGATCAGTATTTTAATGGCCACCTCTGTGGGCGACTTAGGACCTGATAGCAGTCAGTCCTTCTTACTTAATTACGCCTCACTTTTTGAAGATCGCTTCTATGACTTAAGAATGAAATTTACAATTGACGACAATAAAAAAGATGACCGCATGGTTCTTGCGGCGATTGATGATCACTCTCTGAATAAACTTGGCAGATGGCCCTGGACCAGAACCATGCATGCAAAAATTGTCGATAAACTTGGCGCTTTTGGTGCCAAAATTATTGCCTTTGACGTTTTTTATTCTGAACCAGAACTTGCCTGTAATGCCATTTCTCCCGATGTGGCCTTCATTGAGAGTATTAAAAAATTTCAAGCAACTCCAGGGCGAAAAATCATTCTTCCCTACTCAGTCAGTGCTAAAGAATCAGGGAATATTGATGAAGAAAATTTTTTCAAAGATGTTCCTGATCAACTCTTAAATTTTGTCCTTGATACTAAACAGGCGGCAGGAGCTAATTTACAACCAAGTATTGTTGAAAAGAAAGTTTATCCTATTCCGGATCTTGCCAACGCTGATACAGGACTCTCGCATATTGAAGCGGAAGCTGACTCTGACGGTGTTTTTCGCCATTACCGACTTATTAGCAACGTTGAATCTATCTATTTTCCTTCGTTTGCCCTCCAAACCTATCAATTCTATACGGGAGATAATACAACACTAGAAATCCCCTCTCCCGAGTCAGGACTACTTCGCACCAGTAAAGGCGTGGCCCATGTCGACTTTGGTGGCGAAACTAAAGTGCGCTGGCTTGGAGGCCTTGATCACTTTCCAGTCAAAAGTATTTTTGAAATTTTGAATGCTCCCGATAATGACCCACAAATGAAACAAATCTTCCAAGATAAAATTGTTTTTGTGGCCTCAACCGCTTTTGGTGCCCATGACTTAAGAAATACTCCCGTCGATTCTGCTCTTCCTGGAGTTGTCTTTCACATGAACATGCTACATATGCTTTTGGAAGGAAAATTTTTTGTTTCAGAATCGGACTCTACAAAATACTCTTGGATTCTTTTAATTATCGGATCCCTCGTGATGATCGGAACCATGCTCTTGGGACATGCCATTCTCGATTTCGTGATAGTCAACACCATTATTGGCAGCTTCCTTTTGATTGATACCTATTATTTCATTCCCCGTGGCTATAATATTCGTCTCTTTTTCTGCCTTCTTTCAGCGGTCCTCTGTTACTCCTGGTCAACTTTTCTGCATTTTTATCAATCAAATAAAGAAAAGAAAAAAATTAAAGGGACTTTTTCGCGCTATCTTGCACCCTCAATCGTCAATGATCTTCTCAAAAACCCTGAGAAAGTTCGCTTGGGTGGTGAAAAGAAAAATATTACGGTCTTTTTCTCTGACGTGCGCGACTTCACCTCTATTTCCGAAAAACTTACTCCAGAGCAACTCACCCATTGCTTAAATAAATATATGACCATGATGACTGACACGCTGTTTGAGCATCAAGGAACTCTCGATAAATATATCGGGGATGCCATGGTTGCCTACTGGGGTGCTCCTGTCGATTTAGAAAATCATCCTTATTGGGCAGTCAAAGGAGCGATTCAAATGATTGAGCGTCTTCCGGC
>JAGOVS010000152.1 GCA_018060625.1 Bacteriovorax sp.
GTGTTATTGTGAAGTAAGGCATCCCAAGCTTGCCAAAGGTAGCCTAACTTTGCTATTTAATTAAGACGAATTTTTTTTTTAAGGATTGATAAATGACTACAGCACTAATGGTTCTTCAGGCAATAACTTCAGTACTTCTTATTATCGTTGTTCTTCTGCAATTTGGAAAAGGAGCAGAGGCCGGGTTAATGACTGCAGCTGGTTCAGAGTCCATTATGTCGAGTTCAACTCGTGGTAATATTATGACGAAAATAACAGCTTTTTTAGCTTTTATGTTTCTTGCGAATTCAGTTTTATTAGCTCGCTTACAAGATTCAAAATTTCAAAAATCAATTCTTGATTCAGAAAAGCCTATTGCCCGTCCACTTAATTCTGATCAAGCGGCACCACCTGCACCAGCGGCAACTCCTGCTGCAGAAGCAAAAGCTCCGGTAAATGCACCGGCAGCACCAACGACCACAAAGTAATCAAAAAATGGATTCAGCGACTAGATGCTTAATCGACAAAGAATTTTCAGAGCTGAGTTCTATTTATTTTAATGCTGCTTATTTTGGGCCTAGTCCATTGCGCTCTAAGGACACCATATTAGCGGCCATGAAACGTGAACTAGATCCTACTTTTTATGCTTATGACGACTGGATGAGCATATCAGAAAAGTTGCGTGTGAAGTTTGCTAGTCTTCTTAATGTTTCACCCGATACGATTACCCACTCAACGTCATCATCTGATGTTATCAATATTGTTGCCAACGGTTTTATGTTTGCCAAAGGTGACAGAGTGGCGGCGATTGATAAGGATTATCCTTCAAATATTTTGCCATGGATGCTCGCGGAGAGGCACGGTAAATTTACTTTTGATAAATTGAGTCTGGGAAGTGCCGTTGTTCCAACTCCTGAATGGTTAGAGGAAAATCTAAAACCACAAACAAGAATTTTTAATGTGTCTTATGTTACATTTGATACAGGTAAAAAACTTGATCTCCTTTCAATTGGTAAATATTTAAAATCTAAAAATATCATGTTTGTCGTCGATGCGACTCAGGCCTTAGGAGGCTTAGGGATTTCTCCGGAAGTGCTCTCCTACATCGATGTTTTGACCTGTTCATCCTACAAGTGGATGCTTGGTCCTTATGGCCATGCTTTTGCGTATTTTAGTCAAAAGGCCCAAGATCAAATTTATCATTTGAATGCCAATTGGATTTTAAGTCCAAATTCAAAACAAGTTTATAATTTACTTGATTATACAACAGAGACTCTTCCTGGGGCCCGCCAATACGACAGAGGGCAGGCCGCAAATCTTTTGTGCTCAGGTTGCCTTGAAGGTAGTTTAAGTTTTCTGTTGGAAGTCGGTCTTGATAAAATAAAGCAACATAATGAAAGTGTCCGAGATTATTTTCTTGCTCATTATCCTCGTCATAAATATTCCCTTGTCACTCCAATGGAGTACATGGGGAATATTGTTTGTTTAAAAGGAAGCAACGCCGATAGTATTGCTCTAGAGGCAGAACTTAAAAAGCGCAATATTGATGTTTCTGTTCGCCAGGGAAATATCAGACTTTCATTTCATATTTTTAATACTTCAGAGCAAGTTGATGAGCTAATTAAGGCACTTGACTCCCAAAAATAATTAACTCGCTTTATTTTTGATTTTTCCAAAGGTCACAGGTTTTTTATCTGTGCTAAAGCTTTCAATTTTAAATTTTGGTTTTGGTTGATTAAAAGGAAGCACGTTTTGAGGTTGGCAGGGATCAAAATCATCGGGAAGTTCTTTGTGAGTTTTTCCAAGGAGGATGAGCTGCTTAATATTCTTAGTGAACAATTCAAAGAGAAGAGGATCAAGTTTTTTTCCGACCGATTTTGACATGACCGCAATGGCATCTTCAGTAGTCAGGACTTCATGGTATGAGCGTTTAGTTGTAATGGCATCAAAAAAATCAGCAATCGCAGTTACGCGTGCAAGCAGGTGAATATCAACCCCAGCTAAATTATTGGGATATCCTGTTCCATTAAAGTTCTCGTGGTGTTCGTGGACAATTCTTTTTATAACTTCAAAGTCGACACCTTCGCAATCACAGGAGTTTTCGGCCAATAATTTTTGTCCAAAATCAGGGTGCTTTTTTATAATGGCAAATTGTTCTTCAGTGAGTTTGTCCGGATTATTAATGATGTCCGTTGCAATTTTTATTTTTCCAATATCGTGGAGGAGTCCACCAAGGCCTGCCATGATAACTTCTTCTTTTGGTGCTTCAATCTTGATTGCTGAGTAGAGGGCAATACAATACATTGAGACATTGATGGAATGATCATAGGTATAAAAATCATGAAAGCTCAATGAGGCAATTAAGCTTTGAAGTTTGGAGACGTCATAATCTTTAATGACATCAACCATTGATTCAACTGCTGTTTTACAACCTTGAATCGTTTCAGAAAGAATTTCAGTCGTGAATTCTTTATCATTATCAAAAAGTTTATCTAAGTAATGAATGGCAGAATCTTTTATGATTTCTGTTTTTTGTCCATCACTTGCACCGCTGCAATGGATGAGACTTCTTAGATAGGATTCTCTTTGAGACTCATGAACATAGAGTTGAAAATACTTTTTCTTAAAAATTTTAAGATCATTTGAGGTTAATGAATCCCCTTTAGGGTAGATACGAACATATTTCTCTTTGTTTTCGCTCGATGAGGAATTGATATATAAATCATAGGTAATTTGACGATCTAATACGATGAGATCGAAGGAAATTGAAAAAAAATTGTTTCCCATTTTAGTCATAACGTTCTATCGGTAAGTGCGAAAAAGGAATTAGATAAATAAAAAATAAACAAAACTAGATTGTGCTCGTCAAGTATTAATGATCATAGTCAATAACAAGTAAACCTATTAGAATATCAGCATGAAAAAAGAAAACCCAACCAAAATGGATCCCTATATTGCTTTAAAATTTCACGATTTTCGATTTTTTGTGATTGTAAAAATTTTAATGACAATGGCCCTTCAATTTCAATCAGTCATCGTCGGATGGCATATTTACTCAATTACTCATGATCCACTTTCGTTGGGACTGATTGGATTAGTAGAGATTATCCCTAATTTTGCGGTGACTTTATTTGCTGGCCATTTTGCTGATCTTTACGATAGGAAAAAAATTGTGCTCTCCTGTTTTACGGTTCTTTTCATCTGTAGTCTTGGACTTTATTATACCTCGCAAGCTGTTGTGCTTGAGAAACAAATTTGGTTTCTCTATAGCATAATTGCCGTAAGTGGTTTGGCCCGTGGAATCGTTGCACCTTCGTTGTTTTCAATTCTTACAGAATGCGTCCCCAAAGAGCATTATGTAAATTCTACCTCATGGCATTCAACTCTCTGGCAAGTTGCTTTTATGTTAGGGGCGGGCGGAAGTGGATTTCTTTTTTCGGCAATTTCGTACAAAGTTTATTTGGTCATTTCAATTTTAATCGTACTCTGTGTTATGAGTTTTATTCTTATTTCACCAAAACCTCATTTAATAAAAAATGATAAAAAAGCCCCTATTATAAACTCGATAAAGTCAGGAATTGATTTTGTCTTTAGCAGTCAGATTTTTTTAGGGGCTATTTCACTTGATCTCTTTGCTGTTTTATTTGGTGGTGCCGTCGCTTTATTGCCCATCTATGCTAATGACATCCTGAAAGTTGGACCTCAAGGCCTAGGTTTTTTAAAAGCGGCCCCAAGTTTAGGATCATTTTTAATGGCAGGCCTGGTGGTTTATTGGCCTCCTGTGAAAAATACCGGAAAAAAATTATTGTGGGCGGTGGCCGGCTTTGGTGTTTGCATGATTATCTTTGGAATTTCTAAAAATTATTATCTCTCACTTTTCATCCTGGCCATAAGTGGAGCCTGCGATAATATTTCGGTGGTTGTCAGGGGAACGATTATGCAGTCGCTTGTTCCTGCTGATATGAAAGGGAAAGTGTATGCAGTGAACTCCATTTTTATTGGATCCTCTAATGAGATTGGGGCATTTGAATCGGGAGTTGCAGCTAAGTTATTAGGGGTTGTTCCTTCAGTCGTTTTTGGTGGGGTAATGACTCTTTTGGTTGTGGCCTTTACGAGTATGAAGGCGCCAAAACTTGTGAAATTGCAATTTGAAGAATAGATTATTTTTTATTAAAACTTTTTCACCTTATTGCTTCAAAGAAAAGCGCGCTAGATAAAAACGAAAACTACCTTCTCGAAGAATACTCGCTCCCAAATAAAGAGCATTATTTTCAACGAGAAAATCTCCAGAAGTCACAAGCGCATCATAAGGAATGTTGTAACTTGCAAATAGCTCCAAATTTTCATCAAGAAAATCCAGTGTTCTTTCTCCAAAAACGGCCAATACTTTATTTTCTAAAACGAGAGACTGGCGAATAATGCCATGTTTATTTTTCTCTTTTTTAATCAAATGTCCGTTGGACTTATTGATTAGCAAAATTTCTCGGTGTCCATATTTTGAAAGAGATAAAACGAGTTGATTGCTCATTTGATCAAGTAAAGGGGCCGCAGGTAAATTGGGAGAGTTGAAGTCAGCATTCTTAAAAGACTTCTTCCAAAGAAGTCTTCCCGGGAGAGTGAGGGCAATTAAAGTAACGTGATCACTTTGAGCATTAAAAAAAGCAGCATATATTGTTTGATTTTCACCAAAGAGTAATTGAGCAGGTGGCGCATAATTTGGAAAATGTATCAGTGTTCGTAATGAATCTTCACCTCTTTTGTACGTTTTTATTTTTCCGCTTCCCGCGATATAAATAAGCTGATCATGCTCTTGAATGGACCACAAGTGTTCTTCGAGCTCCTCAGAAAATAAGAGGTTTCCATCGAGAGAAAAAGCTTCAAAACGCTTCCCAAGGACATAAATAGTATTTTGTAGAATTTTTAAATCATTTATTTCTAATATCTGATCAAAGGCCGTTTCCCAAATGACTTTACCATCTAGGTTGAGGGCAACAAGACACTGATTCATGGCCACAATAAGCTGCTCATTAATAATGTCTGAGGCAAGCATTTCAGAAGGGCCGTTAGTGCATTGAAGAGGAATGCTCCAAAGCCACTTTCCTTCAGCGGTAGATTTTGTGATGTAAGCAAAATCTTCATGAGGATTCATTTTACTTAAGGTTCCTAGAGAATAAATATTATGTGACTTGTCTGCCAAGATTCTTTTTAGACTTTCAAAGTGCTCTGTTGTCACGGGAGCTGGAGAGAGTAAGGTCCAATCATTCTTAAAATCTACTTTGCAAGATGACAATAAAGATAAAAAGAGAGCGAAATATAGTGTTTTTAGTCGTGGCATAGATAACCTTTGATAGGGGATTTTTCTTCATAGAGCTTATGAGAGAGAATTTCTGATGGCCATGATGTTATAAAGGTTGTTAAAAAATTCAGCAATTTACTTTCGATGTACTGTCTTGGTGGCATTCTGACACTGGAGTAGGAGATATCTAAAGATCCCATTCCAACAAATCTAACAAAGTAAAACTTTCAAGCATCCCAGGGCCCAAAGCGCGGACAGTTCTTTGACGTGCCTTTATTCGCTACCTTATAGTTCGGCCAGTTCACTCACCTTCATGACGGGAGACAATTCATGTTCAATCGATCGCTAATGGCCTCTTCATTACTCCTTACTCTTACGCTAGCCTCGTGTGCTCCAAAACACTCAGGAAAAGGTGGGTTTATTCTAAGTGATTATTTCAGTATGCGTCAACAAGGAGTCACACCCTATGTCGGTTTGATTCAGTTACAAACACGTCCACTGTTGGCAGATGTGCAAATGCTCAATGGGAAAGCAGTCATTGATGAAGAAGCTAAAAAGGCCATTATTGCTGAACAAGAAGAAGTCATCGCAAGGCTGCAAGAACTTTCTGCGGATATCAAAATCATCTCAACTTATAAGTTAGTTTTAAATGCGGTGGCCTTTGTTGCGACAAGTGATTTGTCAGAGAAAATTTCTAAAATCCAAGGGGTCACTAAGGTTGTGGAAAATAGTAACTTTGCGAGACCTAAAACAGTTTCTCTTGAAAAGAAACTATCTGATCTTGAAATCTCTCTTCCAGTAAAAGGAATTAATGAACACAATACGGTCACTTTTATTGGTGCTGATAAAGTGCATAGAGCAGGTATTAGTGGTCAGAATATGAAAATTGGGATTATTGATACAGGTATCGATTACACTCACTCTATG
>JAGOVS010000153.1 GCA_018060625.1 Bacteriovorax sp.
CTAGTTGGGTGAGGACAAAATCATCTTTAGACAAACGAAGAACTCCCATCCATTCTTTTTTCTCATCACTATTTTTTAATTCTTTTAATATTTCGTGATCAAGAGCAACTTCAATGGGCATTGAGAGTAAAGCATAAAAATCGTCCTTCTTTAATTTCTTTAATTTCTCATAAGATTTATAAAAAGATTCCAAATCACGAAGTTTCTTTTCAGGCATAGTGAAAAACCTTAAGACCTTGACGGCATCTGCCTGATCCTTTAAAAACACAAACCCCAATATTTCGTCTTTTGTTTTTAGATAATTGGGGAAGTTATATTTTGTCCATATCTTAAAATCTTCTGGAATATCGAGTCCATTTTCGAGGACAGATGCCTTAAAGTGATTAAGAAACTGGCCAGGATTGGATTTGAAAAGCTCTTCTGTAAAATGATAGGCCGATAGATTTCTTAAATTGAATTTTCTCAAGTTCAACGTAAGTTCTGAACTTGTTAAAAAATCAGAAAATTTAATTTGAAAACGAAGTAAACGCAAAAAACGTACATTATCTAGAAAAAAATCATCATTAATATTTCTTATTAACTTATGATTAAGATCATACACTCCATTGTAGGGGTCAATTAACTTTTCGCCATTTTCTTTAAAAGAAAATTGAACCCCAATTGCATTGATGGAGAGATCTCTTCTTTTAAATGATTCCTCAAAAGATAATTGAGAAATCATTATGGCCTCAAAATGATGATGAGTGATATCGTCCGCAATATGTTGTTCAAGTCTGGGACCTGCAAATTCTAACTTAAAACCGGAATACTCGGTTCGTGTTATTAAATAAGGTAATTCCGTGTATTTTAACTTTTGCTTATCCAAAAAACTTAACAATTTTTTATAGTAAAGACACCAATCTTTAGTTGAGAGGTTTTCAACACAACTTATTTCAAAATCGAGATCATTTCCCAATTGTTGATGCCCCAAAAAATCACGAACGGCCCCCCCAACAAGAGTTAAAGAAAAACCCAAACCTTCAATCTCAGCAAGGAATTTTTTCAATTCATTAGGTAATACAACAAGTATCATATTTTAAACGTATCTCTCTGAGAAAGAAGATGCTCAATTGTTTTTTTTATTCTCACTAAATCTTCTGATTCTTTTTGGTAAACAATATAAATTTTCCCCAAAGAAACTTCAAACTCTCCCCCCAAGGTGGAGATTTTGTCCTTAAAATAAGAGCGATTAAGAACGTGGTTTGGCACAACGGCAATCCCCAGTCCTTCATGTACCGCTTGCAACATATGTCCATGTGAATTGACCGTAAAGCGCACGTTCATTTTTTTAGGTGCAGATTTAAACTTAAAACGGCACCACTTAAAAAAGAGATGGTCATCTTTTTCAAAAAGAATCGTAGGAATTTCCTCAAGTCTTGCGAGTGTAAGTTTATTTTTAAAGTCAAAATCTTTATGATCTTTAGGAAAAACGAGTGTTGATTTTTCTTCAACAAAAAACTCACGCTCCCCATTACTTGGGGTTTCATCCTCTGGAAGAACCAGGATATCTAACAAGTTATTCTCAAAATCAGAAAGCAATTCTTCGACATGCCCCATGCGTACCGAGAGTCTTAAATCAGGATTTTCCTTAGCGTAATCAACAATAACGTGGGCCAGCCAGCTCTTACCAATACCAGTGAGTGTTCCAATGCGCACTTTCCCCTTCATTTCATCGCGGTCTGACTTTAAGGCCTCTAGTGTTTCTTGCATGCCTTCTAAGAATTGAGAGCCAAAATGATACAAGCGCTCTCCCTCACTTGTTAAAACCACGTGCTTACCGGAACGTTTGAATATTTTTATATCTAACTTGCTTTCTAAATTTTTGATACTCTGACTAATGGCAGACTGGGTCACTCCAAGAACCTCTGCGGCCTTAGAAAAACTCTTGGCCTTGGTGACTGCGACAAGTGTTTGGATTTGAGACGTTTCAAGCATAGGTTCCTCTAATAATATGTATTAGGTTATACTATCATGACTTTCTCAATTCTAAATAAAAAAAGCCTCCCGTTTGGGAGGCCTTTTATAAAAATAATCAAAATTCTTAAACTTATTCTGCTTGAGCAGCAAGTTTATCTTTTCTTTCAGCGATAACTTTCTCTGCTACGTTATTTGGGCATTCTGCATATTTTGCGAATTCCATCGTGTAGCTTGCTTTACCAGCTGACATAGAACGAAGAACTGTCGAGTAACCAAACATTTCAGACAATGGGATAAGAGCGTTAATCGTCACTTCTCCTGTGTCGTTTGATTCTGAAGCTTGGATAATCCCTCTTCGAGAAGAAAGATCTCCAATAACGCCCCCTTGGTATTCATCTGGAGTTTCAACTTCAACTTTCATAATTGGCTCAAGAATAACTGGACTAGCAGCTTTAACCGCTTGTCTCATCGCCATACGTGAAGCAATTCTAAACGCAAGATCAGATGAATCGACGTCATGGTAACGACCGTCTTGAAGGTAAACTTCAACGTTGATAAGTGGGAAAGCTGCGAGAGGACCTTTGTCCATAACGTCGTTAAACCCTTTTTCACACGAAGAAATAAATTCGTTAGGGATCGATCCCCCTTTAATTTCATTATAAAATTTGAAGATTTGTTTTTCGTCTTCTTTTTTCTCTTCAAGTAAAGGTTTAATAACCCCTACAACTTGACCGAACTGACCAGATCCACCCGTTTGCTTCTTATGAAGGTAATCAAATTTCGCTTCTTGTCTGATTGTTTCACGGTAGTTAACTTGAGGAGCACCAACTTGAACATCACAGTTATATTCACGTTTTAATCTTTCAACATAAATTTCTAAGTGAAGCTCTCCCATTCCGGCAATTCTTGTTTCTGCAGATTCTTCATCCGTGTAAACGTGGAATGTTGGATCTTCTTTCATAAATCTTGATAGACCTTTTGAAAGACGAGTTTGTTGATCTTTATCTTTAACCGAAATTGAAAGCTCAATAACCGCAACCGGAACGTGCATTCCTTCGCATGAAATATGATCTAATTTCTCGTCTCCAACAAAGGTATCCCCAGAAGCACAATCAATCCCGATGATCGCGATGATGTCTCCTGAACCTACCGTCTCAATATTCTCTCTATCATTAGCGTTCATACGAACCAGACGACCTACGCGCACTCTCTTCTTTGTACGAGTGTTGATGATCGTGTCACCTTTATTTAAAGTTCCTTGGTAGATACGAGTATAAGTTAACTGTCCGAATTGCTCGTCAGTAATCTTAAACGCCATACAAACAAGTGGCTTTGTATTATCTGGTACTAGATCAATTTTTTCTTTCGTATCGTTGTCAATGGCCTTTGGTTTTTGACAAGTCAGAGGAGATGGTAAATATCTTGCGACTGCATTAAGGAGAAGTTGAACCCCTTTATTTTTAAAAGCAGATCCCATGAAAACAGGAGTTAACTTTAGAGACTGCGTTCCAATCTTGATCGCATTGTGAATTTCTGTCTCAGAGATATCGTGGCCTTCAAGAATTTTTTCAACCATAGCATCGTCGAAGTTTGAAGCAGCATCGAGAAGTTTTTCTCTAAAGGCTTCAACGTCTTCAAGCATATCAGCAGGAACGGCCTCTTCTCTTACTTTTTCTCCGTTTTCTCCGTCGAAGAAATAAGCTTTTCTAGTAATAAGATCGACAACTCCATTAAAGTTTTCTTCGGCCCCAATTGGAAGCTGCATTAAAACAGCATTGTGGTAAAGCTTCTCTCTAAGAGCAGCAACACCTTTATGTGGGTTAGCTCCCATACGGTCCATCTTATTTAAGAAGGCCATACGAGGAACGGCATATCGCTTCATTTGACGGTCAACAGTGATTGACTGAGACTGAACCCCGGCCACCGAACAAAGAACCAGAATCGCACCATCTAGAACGCGAAGAGATCTTTCAACTTCAACGGTAAAGTCAACGTGGCCCGGAGTGTCGATAATATTGATACGGCACTCTTTATCAATGCCTTCGGCAAAAGTGATCCCTGCGTTGTCAATCCCTCTCCAGTGAACAGTGGTCGCTGCTGAAGTGATCGTGATTCCTTTTTCTTTTTCAAGTTCCATGTGGTCCATAGTCGCACCAGCACCACCGCCACGAACGTCTTCAATTTTGTGAATCTTGTCACAGTAGAAAAGAATGCGCTCTGTAAGCGTCGTCTTTCCTGAGTCGATGTGAGCAGAGATCCCAATGTTTCTGGTTCTTGCCATTAATTTCATAATTCATCTCCAAAAATTAAACCAAAGATTGGTTGTAAAAATGTACGTAAATTTTATTTAAAATAGTCTTTAAAAAATTGTTTTTAAGCACGGATAATAAGAAATCTATAGAGATGAGTCAATGAAGAACACAAAAGATGGCCCATAAAAATGCGAATAATTATAAACTCAAGGCATCACAAACAATTTGACAAGACGATCATTACTCTCTAAAAATTTTTCCCTGTCCAAAAAATTTGGAAGTGCACACCTAACCAACTCAAAAAAGGCAATTTTCTCTATGAGTAACGATGTCTCTAAACTTGATCTCTATGAAGGTGTAAAAACTCTTATAGAAACTGATGCAGTCCACATTCATCTTCCCCAACAAAAACTTTTCACTCTTTTTAGTCTTGGTTTTCAATTTCTGCTCTTTCAATCAACCCGAAAACCTGGGGCCTATATCATTCGAGTAGAAGATGGGCATTTAGCAGAAAAGCTGGCTAAAAAGGCGAAGGATCCATCGACACGAAAATTTATGCAATCATTGCTTATTCCTCGAAAACTAAAATATGAAAAGTCTGTTTTTTATCTAGACTACTTTCATCTCGGATCATGGAATTTAACCAGTGAGATCCCTAAAGAGAAAGTTCAAGCTGCTCTCATTGTTAAAAATACATCTTTTAAACCTATGATGGAAATTGAGCTGGAAGATTCGCCGGATGCCGCTATTATCGATACTATCAAAAACGGCGAATACTTAAAGACACTCATGCAATTTGTCCCTAAGACAATCACCATTGCCTTTGAAGAATCCTTTGAAAATACCACCCAAGTGCACTTTCCCTTTATTAAAAAAGAAAAAGAAAAAACCGTCTCTGGTGTAACGATCAGTGATGATGTCGATTGGGATAATGATTAGAACGGATAAAAAATTAACGTATTGACTCGGTATTTTTCAAGTTCAATTTGAGAATTTCTGATGCCTGAATAACTTAAGGCCAAAGTCAAATAGAAGCGTTTAAAAAATTCCGTTGTCAGCGATGCCTCATACCCAAATCCCGTTAATTTCCCCCCCGTGTTAGATGTACGAGTCATTGAAAAGAGAGGAGTATAATTGAGCAAAAGGTGGGTCGCCCATTTTCTTTCTAAAAAATCCCACTGAGTAAGACCTCCTGTCATTAATTGATAGCGAGTGTCATTGCTCACAACATAGGCCATTGCTGTATTTACGTAGACGTGAGAACTGCTAGAGAAGCGCATGCCGAAGACGGGAGAAGTAAAAAATCTGTTCTCGATATCCCAGCTGCCAATGGTGGAGACATCCAAATCATATGAGCTCGATTGCCGGGAAGAATTAAGGGCCACAGCAATATCCGGATAGAGTGAAAATCGAAATGCCCCGTTGCGATGATAAGCGCCACGCAAATTGAGTTGCAAACTATCACTTTGAACAGTCTCTGCTTTTCTTCCACCTGATTTTTCACCCGTATAAGCATTACTCATCCCAATACCTATTTGAGGATTGAGGCGCTTCCAAAAGGCCAGTTTTGGTTTTGATTGTTGAACTTCCTTTTTAATATCAACAGCAGCACTTTCAGGAAATTTAAATTTTGTTTTATATTTTTGTTTTATCCAATTAGGAAAATCGAGATTAAAGGTTTGTCCATCTAGAGAATTCGAATCTGTCGAAAGTTGAGCATTTTTCTCTTTGATGAAAAGAATTAATTGCTCCTGATCTTTTTTTTCAATGAGGACATAATTTTTACCCAATACCGTCTTGACGATGAATTCTAATGCATCGATGTTTCTTTCGTTATCATCATCGTCCTCCTCTCTATTCCAAATGATTTGGGCATTGAGAGTTGAAGCGATCAAAACGCTCAAGAATAATAGGTTTAATTTCTGAAATCCCATATTAAAAGTATAAAGATTTTCATAAATATTTGGTAGCA
>JAGOVS010000154.1 GCA_018060625.1 Bacteriovorax sp.
TTATATTCATGGGCCTGTTTATTTCTTAATTCTCTAATGGCAAACCATCTCTCTTTATCACTGATCCATTTTTCCTTTAGTGAATAATTGAGAATATCCAAAAATGTCCCTTGGAAAGCAGGATCGGTATTATACACTTTGGCCCTTAAATACTTAGCTAAGAAAAGATCTGAAACTCTTGCAAATCTTGTTGCAAATGAATCCCAAGTTTCAAGATCATCATCAGAAGTTATTTCATTAATCATTGGAAGTTTCAGAATTTTGAAATAACTTTTTTCAAGACGGCTAAGTGATTTTGAAAGTTTTCTCTCAATATCTTCGATTATAAGTGTAGTTTTTTTTAAAGTCATGAAAAGTGAACTCCACTTGAATAAAAAAAGAAATGGTGGACCCATGCGGGATCGAACCGCAGACCTCAACACTGCCAGCGTTGCGCTCTCCCAGCTGAGCTATGAGCCCACAAAATGTGAGTCTTAAATGTAGAAAAAAATCAACCCTCTATCAAGCCTTTTTTAACAATAAAATGACTTAAAATGAATTTACTGCCCTGCTCATATTCTGATACGATGAAATGCTCACTTAAGAATGCATATTACTGCACCAAGACCACTAAGGATTATATGGGAATTTTTATCAATAGAACACTAAATATGAAAAAGATCAAGGCCATTGGCTTTGATATGGACTACACCATCGTCCGTTATAATACCGAGGCTTTTGAGCGTTTTACTCATCAGGCCGTTTTAAAAAAACTTGTCTCCGAAAAAAAATACCCGGAAGACATTTTAAAATTAGAATTTGATTTTCATCGAGTCATTCAGGGATTGGTCATAGATAAAAAAAAGGGAAATCTTTTAAAAGTTTCACGCTTTGGAAAAGTCAAATCATCTTATCATGGTCTCACCCCCATTGATTTTAAAGAGCAACAAAAGATGTATGGCAATGGGGTCATTGATCTCTCAGATGGGCATATTCAAAGCTTGGATACTAATTTTTCTGTTTCCAATGGTGTTCTTTACTCTCAATTAGTCGAACTAAAGAAAACGGGACTCACCTTCCCTGACTTTGAGGCCCTCGCTGATGATATCAAAGAAATTCTGGATATCTGCCATTCTGATGGGACACTTAAAAATCACGTCCGAAGTAATATGTCAGACTTCATCATACAAGACCCTGAAGTCGTTGCTCTCTTTGAGCGCTACAAGCGCTATGGAAAAAAGTTACTGGTCATAACTAATTCTGATTTTTCTTACACGAAACTACTACTCGATCACACAATCAATCCATTTTTAAAAGAACATAAAGATTGGTCTGAGCTTTTTGAAATCACTGTCACCTTGGCCAGTAAACCACGCTTCTTTACCACGAAATCCCCCTTTTTGGCGATTGATCCTTCCACTGGAAGTATGACGAATGCTGAAGGAAAAATCTCGAAAGGAATTTATCAAGGAGGCTTTGCCGGTCAACTTCAAAAAGATTTGGGACTTGATGGCGATGAAATTCTTTATCTGGGTGATCATATCTACGGCGATGTTGTGAGCATAAAGAAAACCTTTAACTGGAGAACGGCCCTAGTGCTTGACCCTTTAAAAGAAGAGATCGAGGCGCTCAAGAAAAGTGCCCTCATCCAAACTGAGATTGACAAACTCATGTCGGTCAAAGAGTCACTCGAGCATAAACTCAATGATATTGACGTTCGAAAAAATGAACTCCACGAAGACGTCTCCAAGGAAGAGCTCAATGCACTCTTTATTGAAATTGATAAGGTTAACACTGCTATATCTGAACTTCTCGAGCAGCATAAAAAATTCTTTAACCCTTATTGGGGAGAAATGATGAGGGCCGGTCTGGAAGAATCACGCTTTGCAGATCAAGTGGAAAAATATGCTTGTATCTACATGACTAAAGTGGCCGATCTTATTTCCTATTCACCTCGAACGTACTTCAGACCTTTTAGAAGAGTCCTTCCACACGAACTCTAAGAATTGAGTATAGATCTCCCAAGACCTTTTGCCATAGCCTCCGGCCATGACGTAAGATTGGGGGATATTTTTCTCTTTTAAGAATTCATAAATCATTTGATCCCTAAGGAGTAACTGCTCTTTTGACAGTTTTAAGTTCACCGTACTTAGGAGAGCGTCCTCCTTGTAGGGATCAGCACCATTCACAATGATCACCAAATCAGGCCTTGCATAATTTTTTTCCAATTCAACGAGACCCATTTTTAATTTATCTAAATAGCAGGCCTCCTCCCCAATGCCCATTTCAATGTCTATATTAGAAGGAATAAACCACGGATCTTTTTCACTTCCTGAATCGAGAGGCCAGCCTTCTTTCATATGAATACTTAAAGTCGCAATTGTAGAATCCGCTTTAGTTATTTCGGCAGTGCCATCTCCTTTATGAGCATCGACATCAATCACCCATGCCTTTTGTATCAAACGCTCTTGCTGAAGTTTTCGCAAAGTAATGACGATATCGTTGACTAGACAAAATCCGCGGCCACTAAAGCTCATCGCATGATGCATTCCCCCACCTAAAAAATAACTAAATCCTGATCGAAGGGCCTCTTTAGTGGATAGATATGTCATTCCCACCTGCTTTAAAATAGTCTCAAAAGCAAAAGAGAAATCTTTTTGCGCCATTTGGGGATTATAGCGATGAAAATGCCCCTCTTGATCCACAAGTTCATAACAGGCCATCATTTCTTTTTCTAACTGTGAATAGCTGCCAAAAAGGTGTTGGGTATATTCGGCGGAATGAGCAAGAAGAATATCTTCAGCGCCCACACGCAGAATTGATTCATTATTTGTGTATTGAAGATCTGAGTATTGAGTTTGCATCCAAAAAAAAATGCGGCTGGCCCTATCATCGACGATTGGGATCTCAATTCCATACTCTGAAAACTTGAGATCACAATCTGGATGATAAAATAACTTTGGTGCTAAAACTACCAAGCAAACTGGCAATCAATTTGTGCCCAAGCTCTAGCAAAAGGGTCGTAATAATTTGTATAAGCGTAGGCTTCAACAAAAACTCCCGGTGCAATATAAACTTGATTAATCCAAGACTGATAAATCATCCCATTAAAGGTTTGCCCAAAAGCGGATCCATTACAAACAATGGGAGCACCTGATGTATTCCAGACGCGAACCGTGGCCACTTCTCGATTAACAAAGAAATTCATTTGAGGGACAAAGGCAAAGACAGAAGTTGAAAGGGTACAAAAAACAAATACGGAAAGCATTAATTTTTTCATTGTTTTCTCCTATACATAGATTGTTCTCTTGAATCATTTTTGCGTGGATTTTGCAAGTTCCAAGAGCTCATCTTGTAATTTTTTAGGGGGAAGATTCTCTAACGCCTTAAAAAGAGAATGCAGCTGAGCAGTGTTTCTGACTCCACAAAGAGCAACACTCACTTCGGGAAAACTAAGATTAAAAGCAAGGGCCAACTCTAATCCTGTGTAGTGAAACTTATCTAATTGTGGCCTGATTCTCCTCATTGCTTCAAACTTTAATTGATTATCACTTTTTTTCCACCAAGGGGCCCAAGAACGACAATCACTGCTTTCAAATTTTCTCAACTCATCTACTCGACCGGTAAGAATTCCTTTATCCAATGTTCCCCAGCTCATAAAACTGATCTGATTTTCTTTCAAATAGGGAAAGAGTGAATCGGCAAGAGAATGCTGAAAAAAATTAAATTCTGATTGCACCACCTCTATCCGCTCGATCTCTTTAGACTTCTCCAACTCCTCTATGTTTGTATTACAAAGGCCAATATGCTTAATCTTTCCCTGATGTTTTGCCTTAGCTAAAACTTCAAGTGGCCGTCTTATATCCACCCGATCATCAGGCCAGTGTATCATGTAAAGATCGATATAATCTGTTTGCAAATCCTTTAAACTTTGCTCCAGCATTTTCAAGGTGACATCGGGTCTATTTGTCATGTCGACACGTTTATTTTCATGCCAAGTAACCCCAGACTTTGACACAAGAAAGACTTTTTCTCGCATTTGCTTAAAGGCCAACCCCATACGTCTTTCAGAAAGGCCAAATCCATAAATAGGGGCCGAATCAAAAATGCGAAAACCACAATTAAAGGCCTCATGCAACAGATCGATGGCCTGGGCTTCACTGATATCACCAAAGCCGTACCCCCCTCCTTCTCCACTAATGGACGCTCCTCCAAACGCAAGTGGAATCGTCGAGATTTTCTTAAGTAATTGCTTCATTTTCCCCTTCTTTTCTTGTGAAGTTTTTTCATTAGGTGTATTAATGGCATAACAATAGTGCCCGTCATTTTAAATACTGTACAGTTGGAATTCATATGCCCTTTCAGACTTTATTTAGACAAAAATCACTCATCATTTTTCTGAGTCTATTCTCAGTGTCTACTCGTCAACTTAAGGCTGATGAATCTCATTCAACTCATTTTCAATTAAAGCAAATTACTGATCTTGAGGTGAAATCTTTTGGCATTTCTCCAGAGTTAAAAATTGTACGCAATTTTCGCTCCCAAAAAGAGGCTGAAGTTTTTTCTCGTACAAGTGACTTTCTTCCTCATGCTTTTTTAAATTTTAAACGAACTAAAGATTTTTATGAAGAAAGAAATGACAGACTCAAGGCCTTTGGGATTCAAACTTACGATTCCTCATGGGGAATTGATTACAATTGGAACGTGTTCAATTATGGGCTTCTCCAAGCTGCTCGAAAAAGCTATGCCGAAAAAGAGAAATCTCATCTCGACGTTTCTAACCAAGAAAAAGCTTATCCCATAAACTTCAAAACCTATCTTTTGAAATACCTACTCGCTAAATATAAAAAAGTGGCCGTTGAAAACTCCTTAAAGAAGGCCGAATCACAAAAAAAGGAAGCTTCACTTGGCTTTGCCCTTGGGCAAAAAACTAAAATTGACGTGCTTCGCTCTGAAGCAAACATGGTTTCGCTCGATTCAAAAAAAACCGTCTACTTTGACGAAGAACAAAATGCCAAAAGCAAGTTTCTCGAATATTCAGGGCTTGATATTAGAGACACCCATTTTCTTGACTCTATTGATGAAAACCAAACAATTGGTCTCATTAATGCTCTCAGCTTCTCTGATTTTAAAAAGGCTGAACCTGACTTTACAAAAAGTCCGTTAATGCACAGTTTGCAATACGACGAAAAAATTAATTCACTTGCGCTTAGCTCGCTAACCCAAAGAGAATGGCCTGATTTAAAAATTCAAGGCAGCTATAATAATTCGGCGGACTCCTTCAATGAATCTTTTCATAAACCCTATAGAACTCATTCCATTGCCCTCGTCTTAACAATCCCAATATTAAACGGTGGAAGCTTACTCTCTTCAAACTTTGAAGAATTCTTTGCCAAAAAGCAAAATGAATACATCATTAACCAAAAAAAACTTGAGACCAAAAACCAATTAAATAGTACCTTAATTAAAATCAGTGCTCTTGAAACACTGATGAGTTCGCTTTCATTGAATGTCTCTCAATTTGAAGAACTCTATCGACTCACTCTCAAATCTTATCAACTAGGTCGCAGTACTCTTTTTGAACTCCTTGAAGTTCAAGATAACTTGCTGCTCTCTAAAATCTCATTGGCTGAAAATAAGATTCAATTTTACACCCTATCTCAAAATTATCTATGGCAGGCAGGACTTCTATGACTCATAAAAATACATTACCAATTCTCCTCTTATTGATGATTACTATTTCTTGTTCAGGCAAAACCAAAGTAGAGGCGATTAAATTGGCCAAAGGGAATGTCGAGAGCACTGTCACGACCATTAATTCTGGGACAATCAAAGCGCAGTCACAGGCAGAGTTGGCCTTTGGAACAATAGGAAGGATTGCCAAGATCTATGTTTCTCTGGGAAAAAAAGTAGAGGCCAATACCATCATTGCAGAATTAGAAAATGCCGATCTTTTGGCCATTTACAATGAATCCCAAAAAGAGCTCTCGCGCCATCAAGAACTCTTTGACAGCGGCCTAGTTTCGGCGGCCAATCTCGAGAGTGCCAAAAGAGCAAGAGAAGTGGCCAGAATAAACTATGAAAAAACAGTTATGAAAGCTCCTTTTCCAGGCATGATTACTGCCATGGAGTTAAAAATTGGAGAATTCTATCAAAGTTCCCAAACTTTAAATCAAAGGCCAGCAGTACAGATT
>JAGOVS010000155.1 GCA_018060625.1 Bacteriovorax sp.
TAGATCATTTTTGTCTCCTTTTTTTTCAAATATTATCCGATGGCGGATGTCATCTCATATTAGAAGGGAAAAGGTTAATAATTGCTTAAGGAGAAAAAAGTTCTTATTCTTGGAAGGGTCGTGTTACAAACCTATAAAAATGTTTTAGGATAGAGGATCATGAAAATCTTATCAGCTTTGCTTCTTATTTATATAGGGTTAGGGATGATGTCTCTCCAAGCCAATGACAGCGCGGGAGCTGTGGGTGCGGGAGGGATCGAATTCCATAAAACGGAAGGGATCGTTATGGAGAAAGAAGATCTTTTCATCAGTCCTGATTTGATCAAAGTTTCTTATGTTTTCAAAAATATAACAGACCAAGATAAAACCGTTGAAATATTCTTCCCAATTCCCCTTGAAGATCAAATTTCAGCCCAAGCTATTTGGGATGAGGAAGTGATTCGTGACTTAAAAACGCAAGAAAATGAAAACGTTCCTTTCTCAAATTTTTCAGTGATGATCAATGATCAATCCGTATCGTTTCAAAAAGAAGTTCGAGCTTTAAAGGAGGGGAAAGACATTACAAATGTATTTAAAAAACACAATCTTCCCTTGAATTCTATCCTTGCCCGTTGCGAATTTCCCATGGAAAAGATTGAAGACGATGAAAAATGTGGAAAACGAATAGAGCTTTACAAGAATCTACATTTAATGGGTTCTGATGGAAAACCTCTGTGGCAAAAACAAGTCAATTATCACTGGACTCAGACTTTTCCAGCGGGACAAGAGACAAAAATTGAACATTCCTATCGGCCCGCCCGTGGTTTTTTCTTCCTTGTTCCGAACCACTCTCGACCCCCTATGGAACTCCTTCTCGAGCAGACCCTCTTTCGAGGCGGTTGGATTGAATCGTGTCCAGATAGGTCTTTCACAGGTGAAGGAGATCTTATCTCTTGGCTTGTTCACCAATTCCAAGATTTACCGGCTTCTCAATCCCATTGTACCCTTTGGATTTACGAAATTGATTATATTCTCACCACAGGTAACAACTGGGAGGGGCCCATCAAAAATTTTACCCTCACCCTTGAATATCCCCAAAAAGGGATGGTTTCTTCTTGTTGGAATCTAGACAAAGACTCAATGAAGAAGGTCAAACCCAACAGGCTTGAGTTTCATCAGAAAGATTTTAAGCCTGACAAAGATTTAAAACTCTTTTTTGCGATACCGTGTGCGGATCCTCTTACCTGAGGTGTTTTTTTGAATTATTGCACGGTGTGACGCACTTGCTTGAGCATTCTGTCCAAATCTTCAATTTTCTATCTTTACAAGTCTTGAAGGGTTCAGACGTTATATCCTTATAAAGTTCTATGCACTCATTCTTGACAGCAGATATGTGTTGATGATGACATGTGTCACAGCAACTTTCAGCCAATGTTTGTTGATTTATCATCATGCTCATAATCGCCAAAAAGCCCATTGTTCTTATGGCGCGTGAAAAAATTTTATTCATGATGAATTCCCTTTATGTTTCACGTTATGGTTGTCCCTGGGTCGTCCTTTGAAGAGGGACTCTCTTTTTTCAATCCTTGTTTGATAGTATGCATAAGACTCGTAAATTTATTCTTAACAATCCTGATCTGAGGAAAGATCTAGTGCTCTGTCATTCTTTAATTTGAGGGTCAACTTTCCATAAATCCCATAAGGGCCTGCCTCTTATCCAAAACTGAGGTTAGGGTAGTGAGAATTTTTTCATTTTCTATGAAGATGGTTAGGATTTTTGGCTTCACACTGGGTGGTAAAGAGAGAATTTGGCTAATATTGACCAGGACTTCGATTGCCTTCGCCTCTTCCTTATGTGCTTATTGCGTGATGATAAAATCTGGCATAAAGCTGAGGTTGGCATATTGAGAACACATATCTCTCTAGACTAAGGGGCCTACTGCGGGACACTCATGGAACATTTGAGGGCAAAAAACGGTAACTTATCCCAGCAATCAGTAACACCAGAAGCCACGCAACATCTTGATTTTCCTGTTATAATTTGTTAACGTTTGCTATCAGTTAAACATTTCAACCGTCTCGAAAACCGTTGTACGTGCAAACGTACCGTGGGTTCGAATCCCACTCCCTCCGCCATTTTTTGATATTTCCATCAAGAATTTTCTTCTCTATGGGACACTAAAAAGTACCAGAAGATTCAGCAGGAAACATCGAAGGAGAAAGAGCGGGGGCTTGTGAAATGGGAATGTAGGGAAGAACATACTCATTTTTATTTTTTTATGCTTGACTTTTTTTAAAAGTCATTACTTATAAGATAATAAAATGTTTTTTGTTCATTTATTTATTGGAGACTTCAGCATGTTAAAAAAAATCTTATCTGGCAATCTTTTATTTGTAAGCTTTTTAGCTATCTTATCCACAGCAAATGCAATGGACAATAATATTGTTGAAAATACCAATAAAGATAACGTAGAAACACGGCAGAATGGACCTAAAATTAAGACAGATAATAATAGATATATTGAGCCCATATACCCTAATAATGAATTTTATCTACAAGATAATGTTTTTGCACAAGGTAAGGTGCTGCTGAGTAACCGAAACGACTTTCTTATCGAACCGCGTTCTATATCTCTACTATTTCGCGATGAACAAGACAAGAAAGGAATGCAAGCCATAGAAATCTTCAAGTATGGCTGGAAAACAAATTGCCTCTTGAGCCTCTTAAGACCTCACAAGAAGTATCCAGGACAAGAAAATGAGAGACAAGTTGTTCCCTTTCTTGAAACTAAGTACCTAGACCTTTATGGAAATCCGTACTCAGCCAGTTTGTTTTTAGAATGGATGCTGGATAATCCACTCACCATAAATGTAATTCTCCAAGATCCAGAGTATGAGGTTATAAGAACTGAATTAAAAAGACATCTGATAGATAAAGTATTAATAAAAAACAGAAGGCATCTTAATGAATTTTCTCTTGTACAACACAAGCCTCTTTCGTATGCCTGGGATAAGAGCAAAGACTCTCCTTATTTAAGAAGTAAAGCCATACGGATTTTGAAATCTCTCGATTTCACGTTAAGTGAACTACATTTACAACATGATAACGGTTCTATTTATCAATTTATATGTGATAGTCTAAAGAGCACAGACTCTGTCCATACTTTAGTAATTGATATTGGAGAGTGGCCTAAAGAATCCATACAAAATATTTTCAAGGGAGGGGAGTCATTTCCTAACCTTAAAAGTTTCGGTATTATAGGAGGATATCGGACACCTTCTGATATATGGGATGATCTCTATAATTCTATTAAGTCTAAACCCACCATCGAAGAATTAGATATAGACGCCAGCATCGGGAATGAAGAATGCGAGCCTATTAGCAAAATCTTAGGCATTCGCCCTCTTACCTCTCTAAAACTAAATCTGAGCGGAAGAGCTGTTCTTGGCAGCGAATTTTTTCAGCATCTTATTCCATTTTTCACGAATAATTCTTCTCTGCGTACATTAAAGATAGATTATATCGAAGACCATAATGCCTCCTTGTTAATAAATGCGTTAAAGGACAATTTTACTCTTACGAACTTATCCTTGTACACGAATAGCACATCTACTGGTTATTATGACGATCAGAACAAATTTTGCGTTGTACCTGTCAACACAAAGCTTGCTGATGACATTCTTGTGTTCTTAAATCATAACACTTCTCTGAAATCCCTCACGCTGAGCAGTTACGAAGTTGACTCATATCCTTCTAACAAATTGAAAGAGCTTGCTCAGGCCATTCAGAAACATCCTACCCTTACTCACATATCTCTAAATGAACAAGTTTTCGAGAGAGAAAATAGTATGCCTTTTTCCTGCACACTCAATTTAAAGTGGGACCCTGAATCTAAAAAGGTAATAAAAAATATTTTTGAAGTGCCGGAATGGTGGTCTAATCTTAAACACTTTAAAATTATTGAACAGTTCTCTACAAACTCGGAGCTATGGGTTGATGTCTATAATATCATTAGCTCTAATGAAAATATTGAAAGATTTCATATAGAGTATGACAGAGATTCAATATATAAAAAAAATGAAATTATTAAAAAAATAACTAATATTAGCCACATCTCTACTGTAGAAAAAAAAGAGTACGACAGGTATAAGTAGAATCAAATTCCATCTTATGACCCGGTTGAGCGCCTGGCTTACGACCGCTTCATGTACGATTTTTTTAGAGCGATAGAGATCTCAGGAAAGAGGAAGTGAGGTTTAACCCCACTCCCTCCGCCAAAGTTAAGCCGCTTATTTCTCCATGACATACAAACCAGGAGCACTCCGCAACACCTTGTAGCCTTTTCTAGGATTTCCCATGGTTGGGGGAGGAACTTGCGCCATTGAATGTTCAGAGATCCACTTTTCCCAAGCGGGCCACCAGGACCCTTTGTGAGTTGGGGTATTTTTCACCCACTCATCAGGAGAAGGATTTCTTTGATGTTTTTTGTGCGTTGACATTTGATAACTTCGATGAGGATGCCCTGGTTCGCTAACAATGCCTGCATTATGGCCACCGCTTGTCAGAAGAAAGGTGATTTCTGTATCTGTAAAGAGATGGATTTTAAAAACCGATTTCCAAGGAGAAATATGGTCTTTTTGTGTACCCACAGTGAAAATAGGGACTTTTATATCATTAAGGGCAATTGGTCTTCCATCAATCGTAAATTGTCCATTGCTGAGAATGTTATGAAGAAATAACTTTCGAAGGTATTCGGAATGCATTTTATAGGGCATTCGAGTGGTATCCGCATTCCAGGCCATAAGATCACTGAAAGAGACTCTTTTCCCTAAGAGGTACCGTTCAACCATTCGAGACCAAACCAGGTCATAAGAACGCAACATGTCAAACGTTCCGGCCATTCGAGAAGAATCGAGATAGCCTTTTTCCCACATGACATCCTCTAAAAAGGTAATTTGGCTTTCATCAATAAAAAGGAGGAGCTCACCCGCATCTTCATAATCCACTTGGGACGCAAAGAGAGTCACTGTTTTTAAGCGCTCATCGCTCTCTCTTCCCATGGCGGAGGCTGCCATAGAAAGTAAAGTGCCCCCTAAGCAGTACCCCACTCCATGGATTTTTTGATTTGGAACAATAGAAGATATGGCATTCAAAGCATCCATAATGCCCAAATTAACATATTCTTCAAAACCTAAATCTCGATCATTAGAGTCAGGATTTTTCCATGAAATCATAAAAACCGTATGATTATGTTCCGTCAAATATTTCACAAGTGAATTATGAGGAGATAAATCCAATATATAATATTTCATGATCCAAGCCGGCACAATTAAAATTGGTTCTGCGTAAACATTTTCTGTCAGAGGGGAATATTGAATGAGTTCAATAAGTTGATTCTGATAAATAACTTTACCTTTTGTGACAGCTAAATTTTTACCTACTTTGAACTTTTCCATCCCAATGGGAGGCTCTTTTTTCAAGGAATGAGCGATATCTTCTGACAAATGCTTCATTCCCTTCATCAAATTCATTCCCTTCAAATGAATCGTTTCATGGATGACTTGTGGATTTGTATAAGGAAAATTAACAGGAGAGCACATATCAAGATACTGGCGCGTCAAAAAAGGCAGAACATCAGAGTTATGTTGCGTAACGCCACGCACCGTATGAGTTGCTTCATTCCACCATTGTTCTGTCAATAAAAAGGATTGTTGATAGATATTATAAGGCCAATTTTGCCATGATTTATCCTCAAATCGCCGATCCTGTGAAGGGGGATTCACGCAAGATTCGGCCTTTATCCCACTTGTGGCCCAGAGGGTATAATCGAGTAAGCTTGCACTTTTGCGCATTCCGCTTTCCATTAATTCCAATTGCTTACCCGGTGACATGGCAAGATGGGTAAACCAATCGAAATAAGCACCCGCAATGGATGCGGGCGATAAGGGCCAAAATTTTCCAAGTCTTGCATGGAATTCTCTATCAAAGGCCGTTGTAAACTGATGATTGGAGGAGGAAATGGATGTGAATTTCCGACGATCAGAGAAACCTAAATTTCTCCCTTCACTCTCGCCATTTGCCTGTGATGTAGAGTCACCCTGACTCTGATTTTCTAAAGACATGATTGAATCCTCCTCGCCTTTGATAAACTCTCTGTTTTTTATAGATTCTATCTCTCATTT
>JAGOVS010000031.1 GCA_018060625.1 Bacteriovorax sp.
CTAATAGATATCATGCTCGTACTTCTTATTATATTTATGGTCTCCTCTACTGCCGCTCTAGAGTCAGGTATGGATATCGAACTTCCAAAAACTACGTTGACTAATGATAAATTAAAAGAAGAAATTTTAGTCATCTCTCTTTCCAAGAATGGCGAAGTTGCCATCCAGGGAAAAAAAGTAAGGAGTGAAGACATAAAGCACAACATCGCAAACTCCTTGATTGAATTAAAAACAGAATCCGTCATTCTCGAAGGTGACACGGCCGCGAATCTTGGTCGTGCCGTTGAGCTCATGGATATGGCAAAATTGGCCGGAGCAAAAAATTTTTCAATCGCAGCGGAAGAAGGTCAATCTAAGCAATAATAAAGGTAATATTTTATGACAACAAATAATCAGTTATTGCGTTTACCAAGAAGAAACTTTGTAAAAAATGAGTCTCATAAACACTTCTTTCGAAATGCAGTGCTAGGAAGCTTTTTCCTGCATGCTTTTCTTTTCTTTGTAAAATTTCCCAATGAGCACTTAATGGCACCTGCTAAGCAAAAACTAGCTGCCTTAAAAATGCAATTTATCACTCCTCCAAAGTCCTATCGAATATTAAAAAATACCAGTGCTAAAACTGATGCTATGGCCGGGAATCTCCTGCAAAGTAACTCCCTACTCGCTCAAAAATCTAAGGCCGGATCACCAAAAGTAGGGGCACTTTCCCACTCTCAATCACAAAAGGGTTATCAGTTTAAAGCAAGCGGACTGAAGGCACTAATGGGTGACAGCTCCACGATGACTCTTGCATCTGGATCTAACTCAGAAAGCGCGAGTTCTCAAAATGGGGGATCTGGTAGCGCAGTCAGAGGCAATAATCTTAACGGAGAATATCGTGCTCCAGCTGGTATTGGAGTTGGTAATGGTCATCTGCTCGGCAAAGATTCTGCAGGAAATTTTGATCGCTCAAGTGCTACCAAGGGTCTTTCTCAAAAAAAAGGAATTGATACGGCATTTGTGCAACCAGAGACTGTTGTCCTGGGGGCCATTGACCCTGAAGTTTTAAGAAAAATTTTAGGTGAATACCTGGCCCAATTTAAGTTTTGTTATCAACAAGAGCTTCAAGAGCAATCTGAAAAGATCAAAGGTGTCGTTGATCTTCATTTTAGAATTGAAGGAGATGGTAAAGTTTCAAAAATCAGTATTAAATCTGCACAGACTCAATTTTCAGATAGGGCCATTGGGTGCATGTCCAACGTCTTAAGAATGATAGATTTCCCTCATCCCAGAGGAGGAGGACTTGTGGATATTCGCCAACCACTCAACTTTTTTTCAGAAAACACTAAAATTTAGATGTCTCAATACCTGACTATAAAACTAGGTCCCACGATGAATAATTCCCATTAAGCAGGTGAAATCTTTTCTATAATGAATTACTCTATCTTTAGGTCTTCAAGATTAAATATTATTAATAAAAAAACCGATAGGCCTCTAAACAACTATTGTGAGAATCAGGACTTATGGCCTTTAAAATCGGTGTTATAACAAAAAATATCAGTTTTTTCGAAAAGCTCGACCTTGCTAGAAAAAATGATCCCAATTTTAATCTCGAAATGATTAAATCTCTTAATACACTCAATCAAGTTGAGAGCTTGGGAGGAAGTTTTAACAGCTTTCTTTTTGATAGCAGTCTTACGGCGATGGAAATTCTCTCACTTGGTAAACATATTAAAGGAATTAAAAAATATCAATCTTCACTCATCTTTTTGGCCTTTGACGATTTTCAAATTTTTCAGGCCATCACTACTAATGACAATTTTTCAAAGGCTAAAATAATCAATATGCCCTGCCCTCCTAGTGAAATCTACTTAAAAGTCATTGCTGATATAAAACAGCTGAGTGGTAAAACGACTCAAAAAAATAACGATGCTCAATTTCTTAATATTTTCATAGACTGCACAGTTGCGACCATTAAAGAGATGTCATCTTGTAAAGAGGTCAAGTATTCCGCTCCAGCTCTCCTCGATTATTCTCAGTTGGAGGCCCCCATGGCCATTAGGGGAAAACTTTCTATTACTTCTCCTTATTTCACTGGAAGTTTCTTTATTTCTTTCCCAGAAAAAACCTATCTCAACCTATGTACGAAGGTGCTGCTAGAAGAAACAACCCAAATAACAAAAGACAATGAAGATCTTGTCTCTGAATTATGTAATATCGTCTTTGGTAAGAGTAAAGTTCTCTTGGCCAAATTGGATATGCCAATGGGGATGGTCATTCCGACTCACAACCGCGATCCAAAAATAGTGACAAGCGGAAGAGTTCTCATTGTTAAATTTACTACTGAATTAGGAAGCTTCTTAATTAAAGTTGCCCCAGGTTTAACCTAATATTTTATTTTATCTAGGTAAAAATTCAAATTCAACTTTTCCGTCATTGTTTAATAATAAATAAGCATCAAAAGGTTTACCAGCTTTAGATTTGAATCCTTTTAATAAATCTGTCTTTTTCTTTGTCATCAATGTTTTTACTACCGACTCAGATAGTTTTTTCTTCGCGACGATCTTCCAAATTGTAAAACCACAGCCTTCTTTCCAGCGAGAACAACTATAAGATTTTGGAAAATCCTTTATTTCAGCTTTGCAAAGTGGACATGGACCAAGATTTAACTGAGCAGCTGTTGTCGTTTCTTCGGATGTCTTTTTATTATATTTTGCCAATTTTCCCGTATAGGTTTTTTCATTTTTCAAAGCGCCAATGGTCTCAATGGCCTTCCACTCATTTGTTGCGCTCTCAACATACAAATGAATTGAATCCAAAAAATCCAAATCATCACTTTCTCCCTCGGCCATGCTCTGAAGGTTCAGCTCCAGCTTAGCCGTTTGAGAAACACTTGTGAGAGCACTTGTTGAAGGCATTGCCGCGAGTTTATCAACGAGTTCCATTCCCTTATTCGTGGCCTTTAAATTCTTTCCATTTCTCTCTACATAACTTCGTTTGAGTAAAGTCTCAATAATTTGAGCACGGGTGGCCTGTGTTCCAAGGCCTATTTCAGTACGAAAAATCTTTTTAAGATCACTTTCTTGAACTAATCGAGCAGGGTTAGTCATATCATACAATAGTGAAGCCTCAGTGTATTCGCTTGGTGGTTTTGTTTTTTTTGATTCAATCTCTGCATTATTAAAAATGCCCTTTTCCCCTAAAGACAGTGGAGGAAGCAGCTCTTCCCTTTCTCGATCTTCTAAAATTTTAAACCCCATCTCAATAATTTTTTTCCCTCGTGCTTTAAATTTTTGTTTTTCGCACTCAATTTCTAATTCAGTCTCAAGATATTTATGATTCTCTAAGAAGTTAGAGATGAATCTTTTCAATACTAAATGAAAAACTTTTCCTTCTGGAGAACTTTCCGCCCCCTGAAAGTCCTTCAAAGGAATTAATCCATGGTGATCTGTCAATCGGGCATCATCAAAAACCATTTTATTTTTAAGACTAACTTTGTATGCTTGAAATTTTTCAAAATGATCTGGGTAAATTTCTTTAAATTTATAGACGAGGCCCTTTACTAAATCTAAGGAAGAAGAGGCCATTACTTTTGAATCTGTTCTAGGATAAGAGAGGCATTTGTACTTTTCATATAGAGCTTGAGCTATTTCCAACGTTTTCGTTGCTGAAAAACCATATTGGATATTGGCCTGGCGCTGGAGCTCAGTGAGGGAATAAAGACCTTGTGGGTATTGGGTTTTCTCGACCTCACTTAACAAGGTAATTGTGGCGTTCTTTTTATCCAAGGTCGCGAGAAGTTGGTCAAAAACAAGACGCTTTTCCAGTCTTTTCTCTTCGTCCTTTTTGAGTGGATCAAACCAATAAGCATGCACTGACCCACTCTTAAATTGAAATTGGGCCTTCATTTCAAAATAGTCTCTTGGAACAAACAACTCTATCTCCTGCCGCCTTTGCACAATCAGGCCCAAGACGGCCGTTTGAACTCTTCCCACCGAAAAAAGATCACCTAACTTAATGGTGGCCAAGCGAGAAAGATTCATGCCCACAAGCCAGTCAGCTTTTTGTCTGGCCCGTCCTGCAATATAGAGCCGATCGTATTCGTAAAGGGGTTTACAATGTTTTAATTCATTATAAATAACTTCTTTGCTGAGAGCTGCGGAAGTAAAAAAACGAAAAGCTTCAAGCTTTGACTTGCATTCATTTAATATTAAGCGGGCTATCAACTCTCCTTCTCTACCAGCATCGGTTGCCACTATCACTCGCGAGAGATCTGCTCTTTTTAGCAGTCTCTTAATCACATCTAGCTGTTTTTTTGTTTTGGCCTGTGCTTTAAACTTGAATTCAGTTGGAAGAATAGGCAGAGTCGCCAAATTCCAGCGCTTCCATTTCGCATCGTAGTCTTCAGGATCAAAAGGCGCTAGCAGATGTCCAATGGCCCACGTAATCACGTAATCATTAGACTCTATAAATCCCTCAGAATTTGAACTTGTTCTGCCAGCATTTAAAGCAAGGGCAAAATCGCGAGCGACAGAGGGTTTTTCAGTAAGTATTAGGGTTTTCATAAGATCCATTTTAATAAATTTGTTTTAAAAACACTCTTTAATTCAATGATGGATTTAGAATTTTTATTCACACTAATGGTTTTTATTGGAATCCCTTAAGTGAGGAGAAAGACAATTGATTGAGAGAAATGTCCGGATGATAAAAAACTGACAAATTAAATAAAAAAAGGGCCAGTAAACCTGGCCCTTTTTTTTATTTAAAACTCATTATCAATTTTAAAAAAATTATAATTCACTCGTTGCTGGTTTATACCAACAAAGCGGGCGCATTCCTAGCGAATAACCATCACTCGCAATACAAGTTCCAATTGCTGGGTCGTTCTTATCAACATCCTGATCATAAGACTTATCACAAAGGATAGCTTGGAAGTATGTATCTAAACGGCATTGAGCAGCTGGGTGATTGTCATACGTTCTTTTAACAATAGACTTATCTGGTGTATCAAAATTAACATTTGAATTCCCACCAAGATCCCCTAACAAAGAACCAAGTGACTTTCCGGCCATTGAAACTCTTTGACAAAGGGCCACGTCGCTTTCACTTTTGTAAATTGTTTGACACTGCTTCGTAACTTCTGCATCAATTGTCATTTTTGCGACGACTGAAATATTGTCATCTTTCTCCAAGACCCTTCTAAGACATTTCATAGATCCAAAATAATCGGCCTGACCTTCATTGGCGGCCCACGATGAACCTTTTCTTGGAGCCCCACCTAAATGGTGACCAAGCTCATGACAAACAACGAGAGCGAAACCATCGTCAGTCGTTAATGGGTGACGTGCAAGTCCGCCATACATATTAACAATCCAACTTTTTCCAAGCTGCTGAGCACTAGCGTTAACTGTATCGTCATCCCAGTTATTTCTCATCACGAGTTTTGCACCACGCGAAGAAACAATGGGAGCATAGATATCAGAAACACTGTTGACGATAGCAAGGAATCTTTCTTTGGTCATGCCATTTGAGGCCTTATCCCATTGTGAAATCCTCAAGTTATTCTCAGGTGCGAATCCACCTTTTCCGTGAATATCACAAGCAAAAGAAGCAGATGCTGTAAGTGAAAGAGCGGCAAGCGCTGTTAAAATCCCTTTCTTCATAAATAAGTCCTCCATAACAAAAAATCAGGATAATTAATCGTTACACAAAATATTTACTAAAAATAAAGAATTAATCTTTCATTAACTGACATTTCTACTCTGAGATTTTCTCACAGGGAAAAGCATCTCCTATCAATGAAAAAGGGGCCGATAAACGGCCCCTCTGTCAAATATTTGGCATAATCGCTAGATTGATTTATTCGCCCGAACCCGGTTTGTACCAGCAAAGAGGACGAACACCTGCTGTGTAGCCATCTCGTTTAATACAAGTGCCTGGGATAGGAGAAGTATCAGAAACGTCTTCAGTATAAGACTTATCACAAAGTGATCCACTGAAATAAGTATCTAAACGGCATTGAGCTGCAGGGTGATTATCGTTTGTCCTTCTCACTACTTTTTTATCAGGAGTATCGAAATTAACTTTTGACGATCCACCCAGTGAACCAAGAAGCATTCCTAGAGACTTTCCTGCCATAGCAATTCTTTGGCAAAGAGCAACTTCTGATTCAGTTTTATAGACAGCTTCACATTGTTTAGTTGCTTCAGCGTCGATTTTCATTTTAGAAACAATTGCAACGTTGTCATCATTTTCAATAACTCTTCTCATACATTTTAGAGTTCCAAAATAATCCGCTTGCCCTTCATTCGTTGCCCAGTCAGATCCTCCGCCGTATCTTGGAGCTCCACCTAAATGGTGACCTGTTTCGTGACAAACAACGAGCATAAAGCCGTCATCAGTCGTTAATGTATGGCGAGCAAGCCCTCCAAACATATGAACTTCCCACACTTTTCCTACGCGATTGGCATAAGCATTTACCGTTTCATCATCCCAGTCATTAATCATAGAAAGAGTGGCCCCTTTAGACTTTACAATTGGAGCATAAACGTCAGAGACACGCTTAACGATTGACAAGAATTTTTCTTCTGTCATTCCGTTTGTATCTTTAGCAAACTTCGAAATTCTTAGATTGTTTTCAGGCATAAATCCCGTTTTACCGTGGATATCGCAAGCAAACACAGATGAAAGAGAGAGAGACACAGAGAGAGCACTGATTAAAAATCCATTTTTCATAAAGTCCTCCGTAACGAAAAATCAGGGATAACTTAATGATGGCACTACCTCAGATATTAAGTAATAAAATAAATCTTTCTTTTCCTTTCAAATAAGATTCAGTCAAGACTAGGTAAAGACTGAGCATTTTTGTGTGTTTTTTCATTTGTCTTTTTACCCTATTCAATGAAAGATTTAATGAATGAAAACAATCAAAGAAAATTTAAAATATGTTCACCTGTCCCTCATCCTTTTTGCAGGACTGAGCCTGCCTATTTTTTCTGAAGAAGTGAAAGAAGTAAAAAAAGTTGCTCCAAAATCATTTCGTCTCTCCGTCGGTACAGGAGCCTCTTTTAAAAACAATATTAGAAAAAATAATCAGCATTCTGGAGATGGAGGTGACATCCTTTTTTCTCCGCTCCCCTTTGTCCAATTTTCCTGGGGTCCCCTATTTATTGGACAGCAAGGCCTAACCTTCAGCTTGCTCGGTGATCGTGAAAAATCTTTTTACGTCAATATCAACACGGGAGGAGATCGCTATGACGGAGAGGGAATGCAGCCAAGAAAAAGTTCTTTCTTTGCAGGCGGGGGAATAAAATATCACAAGTTCAGTTTTCATTTGGCCCGCGATATAAATGGACGCTCTCATGGAATTAAAAGTAGTTTTTCTTATGCTGAAACATATACCATTAATGAAACTTTTTTTACGAGAAGTGCTCTCGGTTTAGACTGTTTTGATCGACGTTATGCAGACTATTATTATAGCATCAGAAATTCAGAGGCGACATCAATGCGGGCCGAGTACCACCCACAAGCCTACTGCACAATGGGTCTTTCTTTTTTCCCAGGTTATAAATTTAATCCAAACATAAGCACCGTTACCGGACTATCTCTTAAAAACGTTGCTCAAACTGTCAGGCAATCCCCAACCACAGATGGAAGTTGGCTGGAACTTGCACTCATTTTGGGGGCCCTATGGCAATTTTAAGGGTCATTCCGTATTGGGCCAACGCAGCTTTTTCATCATGACAGGGGGACACTTGCAAAGCTTAAGTCTCCTTATTAAAATCAAAGAAATTGAATCTCTTGCTTTAAGGACACTATGAAAAGACATCTCTTTATTTTTTTACTTCTCTTAAAGACGACACTCCCACTTTGGGCAGGTGAAATTTCTTGGGATGCCCTTAAAGGACTTGAATCTGATCCCAAAACAAAGACACCCCTGATTAAGGAAGACCTGAAAAAGCTTTTAAAAAAAGAAGTCACTATCAAAGGCTTTATGATGCCACTGGATTTCGATGCTAAGTCCATTTCAGAATTTCTCTTCATGCCTTATCTTCCAGCTTGTCAACATGTCCCCCCTCCACCGGCCAATCAAGTCATCCTGGTCAAAATGAAAAAAGGGGCCAATACTCCTGCCTCGTTTTACCCTGTTGAACTCACTGGCAATCTTACCGTAGAGGCCAATAAAGAATTGGACTCAGGCTATAAAATGGAAGGATTAAAAGTAAAAGAACTTAAACAATAGTCATTTTACTCTTAAAAATTTTTTCGTCTTACTAATCGATCGGCCAGAAAAATAAAAAAGAGTGAAGTCACAATCAAATGCATGGCCTCAAGACCAAGCTTTAACCTAATCTCTTCATTGAACATAATGGCATTGGCCACTTCTGAAATATAGTTGATTCTGGGAAAAAAGAAATAAACGATAAGACCAATGGATTTAAATAGTCCCACATTTTTAAAGTAATCAGATGTTTCTAAATACCTCATTGATTCACTAGAAACTGAAATAGTAAAAACAGTTAAAAAAAGCAGAAGAAAAGACCCAATTTTTCCTGCCATCAATGAATAGAGAAAGGAGATGAAAATAACCAAAAAAATATAGGGCCCCATAAGCAGCATACTGGCCAAATGATTCCATTGGAGAACAACTGATTTCGTTGCTACTGAAAAAAGTAGGGCCGACAAAAAGTAGGCATAGAGATAATAGCCATACACCAAAAACCAGGCCCCAAAAATACGCCCAAACATATATTGAGTCCTAGAAATAGGGAAAGTGAGGTATTGATAAATAATTTTTTCTCTAAAATCTGAACGAACCGCACTAATTCCAAAAATTCCAGCGATGATCACGCTCCAAATATTAATCGCCCTGAACATATAACTTAAGCTATTGGCCCCAGAAATAATTAACTGAGAGGCAGGATCGTTATTGTCCATTAACATTTTTAAGAGAGCGTGGGCCAAAAAAATCATCAAGCTTGTCGCGATAAAAATAAAGATGAGAGTCTTGCTTCTCATTTCTTTAAGAATGGTGTCTTGAACGAGTCCAATCCATTGAGCGGCCTTAATATTTGTCATAACTTTTTCCTTATTTATTAGTCACCAACTGATAGAAGAAATCCTCGAGATTTTGACCTTTTTCTAAAATACTTTGTACACTTCCACAAAAAAGAAGTTCACCTTTATTTAGGATGGCCACATCGTCGCAGAGAAGCTCCATTTCTGAAAGAATGTGTGAATTTAAAAAAATGGTTTTTCCCTGCGCTTTTTGTTTTTTAAGGATTTCCTTTAAATCCCTCATCCCTATTGGATCTAAACCTGAGAAGGGTTCATCTAGAATGAGTAAGCGATTATCCCCTATCAGTAAGCTCGCCAGCCCCGTCCGTTGAATTTGTCCTTTAGAGAGAGACTGTAGTTTGCGATTTTTAAGATCTGTTATGCAAAGTTCTTCAAGCGCAGAATTAATTTGATCATTAAGCAAAGGGCCTCTGAGGCCTTTCATTTTTCCAAAAAATTCTAAAACACCCCTAACTGTATAATAAGGAAAAAAACTAAATTTTTCCGGGATGAAGGCCACCCCTTCACGAGAAGATGCCTTACTCGTTAAATGTCCATTAATTTTTATTTCCCCAGCATCACAATACATCAGACTAAGCATCAGCTTGACCAAGGTTGTTTTGCCTGCTCCATTAGGGCCTAAAAGAGCAAAAATTTTTCCCGTTTCAATATTAAGATTTACATCTTTTAATGAAAATTCTGCCCCATAAGACTTTCTAACGCTACGGATCTCTATCGCATTCATTGCTTAACCTTTGTCAAACCTTAACCATATCAATTTCTCTATGCTCTATCATATTCTTGGCCTACAATTTTTCAAGGTAAAAAGGAGTAAAAAGATGAAAGAAGCAAATAATAAAACTGTTTATGATTTTGAGGTAAAAAATATTGAAGGGACTACTGTATCCATGAATGATTACAAAGGAAAAACTCTTCTCATTGTCAATGTGGCCTCCAAATGCGGATTTACTCCTCAGTATACCGAACTAGAGGAAATCTATCGTGAATACAAAGACCAAGGTCTAGAGATTCTCGCCTTTCCTTGCAATCAATTCGGCCATCAGGAGCCTGGGGATGCTGATGAGATCAAAAAATTCTGCAGCCTTACTTATGATATTAGTTTCCCCCTTTTTGCTAAAGTCGATGTCTCAGGGAATGAGGCGTCTCCTCTTTTTGAATACCTTAAAGAGTCTCTTCCAGGCATCTTGGGATCTAAGGCCATTAAGTGGAACTTTACTAAATTCTTAATCAGTAAAGATGGTACCCCTCACTCGCGATACGCACCGACTGATAAACCCAAAGATATACTGAAGGTGATTAAAACACTTTTATAGTAAACTCGTTTTGTTTGCTAAAAAATCATCAAGGGCGACTATAGATTTAGCGACGTGGAGGCGTTTGGCAGAAAATCGATCTCCCTCAAAATCCACATTTGCACAGAGAGCGATTTCTTGGAGTTGAGATGACTTGGTATAAATTTTTTCTACATAATTTTGAGCAAAGGCCTTGCCAAAATTCAACAAAGAGCTGGTTGCATTTAAGACAAGGAGATGGGTATTTAAAAAAGAAAGCGAATCAATAAGGGCCCCCAATGAAAGGGAACCTAAAAAACTGTAGTTAAATCCATAATAATTGCATAGAAGACCGGCCATCATAGATTCAAGTTCACTGCTCTCACCTTCCATTCCGGCCACAAGCACATTGATGGAGCTTCTCTCTTTTCTCTCATTTACTTTATATAATAAGTGTCCCGCATGAAAGCGAAGAAGTGTGGCCACCACCTCTCCCTTTTCGACACTCATCTCTCCCTCAGAGAGAAGCTTTTTTCTCTGTTCTAAAAAAGGTAAAAGAACATCTATCACCATCTCTCTGGCAGATAAGCTATTTTTAATTTTTCCTAACTCTTGATGAATCACATCAACTTTGTAAGATCGAAGGGCAAAAAAAAGAATCCCTAAGGATTGGGTTGAATCTACTGGCGCCTTCTCTTTGACTAAACTAAATTCTGGGGAATCAATGGATTCTTCGCTTTTTCCTAAATCAATCAAGAGCATTTTTAATTCTGCGATAGGAAACTTGGCCACTTTAGAGATAGTATATCCTAATAAACAAAGTTCACTTAAAAGCATTAGTTTTTCAATATCTGTTTTGGTATAAACCCTATGTCCAGCAGAGTCTCGATAAGGCTCAAGGGCCTTGTATCTTTTTTCCCAAGCTCGAATGGTATGAACGCCAACACCTGAGATCTTCGAGGCCATTTGAATAGTGTACGACGCATTAACTGACATGAATTCCTTATTTAATCGTCTATATATTGTCTAGAGATATTATAGCATTGTCTATTAGGTAAAAACAGAGCTTAAACCTATAATAACTTAAGTTTATTTTAGACAGGAGTCATACAAATGAAAATTTTAATTACTGGTGCAACTGGTTTTGTGGGAAAACAATTGACGTCCAAACTACTGGATGAAGGTCATGAAATTCATGTTCTCTCAAGAGATGCCCAAAAGGCCAAAGGCCTTTTTCCCCAATCTCAAGTCAAGACTTTCGATTGGCATAATCATCTTGAATTACCCCCAGTTGAATGCCTAAGCGGCATTGAGGGAGTTATTAATTTGATGGGAGAAAATATCGGCGCAAAAAGGTGGAGTGCTGATCAAAAAAGAAAATTAAAAGAGTCACGTATTAATGCCACTCAAAATCTTATCACTTTAATTGAGAACAATCTGAGAGTGCCCCTTAAATTTTTTATTTCTGCTTCAGCTGTAGGAATTTATCCTGTAAATCAAAAAAAAATGATTACTGAAACGACTGAACCAGCGAACTCATACTTAGCTGATCTCTGTAGAATGTGGGAAGAAACCCTTAGTGCCTTAACACTGTCAGAGCGCAAAGTTATTATCCGCACAGCTGTTGTGTTGGAAAAAGGTGATGGCGCCTTAAAAAAAATGCTTCCCCCGTTTAAACTAGGTCTTGGTGGGCCCATTGGTGATGGCAATCAGATGATGAGTTGGATTCATCTCGACGATCTCGTCAGTCTCTATCTTGCTGCAGTTAAAGATGATCGCTATATCGGCATATTCAATGCAACGGCCCCTCACCCGGTGTGCAATTTTGATTTTACCAAGGCCCTAGGCTCAGCTCTTCATCGCCCAACTCTTTTTCCCGTTCCTGCGCTGGCCTTAAAAATTGCTTTCGGCGAAATGTCTTGCATCATCCTAGACTCTCAAGCAGTCATTTCTGAACGATTAAAAAGCGTAGATTTTCATTTCAAATATGAAACGATTGATCGCGCTTTTGCGGCCATTTTTAAGAGAGAATAATAATGAGTATTCGCAATCTTTGTTGGATAAGGCGTGATCTCAGATTAAATGACCATCATGCCTTATCCCAGGCCTTAAATAGTGGTGAAGAGACATTTGTTGTCTTTGTTTTTGATGAGCTCATCCTAAGTAAGCTCATCAACAAAAAAGATGCTCGCCTTACTTTCATCATTGATTCTCTCAAGGAAATGGAAGCTCAGTTCAATAAATGGGGATCAAGCTTAATCATCAAGTATGGCGACCCAAAAAAAGAAATACCTAAACTTGCCCAAGAATTAAAGATCAGTGGCCTTTATTTTAACCGCGACTATGAACCTTACGCAAAAAACCGCGATGAATTTATCACTAAGTCCTTAACTCAATCGGGTATCAGTGTTGCAACTTTCAAAGACCACGTATTTTATGAAAAAAATGAAGTCCTCACTGGCACCAGGGAAATCTATAAAGTCTTTACCCCTTATAAAAATAAATGGCTGGAACACTTTCGAGCGCAAGAATGTGTTGTTACCCAGTTCAAGTGTCCTTTAAAAAAACTGGCCCCCTTAAGCAATCCCGAATCCATTCTCCTGTGTGATTGGCATGAAAGATTAGGCTTTAAGGAAACGCCCCCTTTTTTTAAAGGAGGAGCTCTAGAAGCTCACAAAAAACTTACTCAATTTAAAAAGCACATCACTCACTACAAAGAAGCTCGTGATTACCCTTCACTAGAGCAAACATCTGGACTCTCTGCCCATATTCGCATGGGGAATCTCTCCATTCGAGAAATGATCATTGCCAGCTTAAAAGAGCAGTCTCCTGGTGCCCAGACGTGGCTAGCTGAACTTATTTGGCGGGATTTCTATCAAGTCATTCTTGATGTATATCCAAAAGTAGAAACACACTGTTTCAAAGCTGAGTATGACTCACTCAAATGGATGGGAAAAAAAGAACATTTTAAGTTATGGTGTAGTGGACACACCGGTTATCCCATTATTGATGCGTCCATGAGATGCCTCAATCAAACCGGGCTGATGCACAACCGACTGCGTATGGTTGTTGCAAGCTTTCTTACTAAAACTCTTTTAATTGATTGGCGTTTAGGCGAGAAATATTTTGCAGAAAAACTCCTCGACTTTGACTTGGCCGCAAACAATGGTGGCTGGCAATGGTCGGCTTCCACTGGTGTTGATGCCCAACCCTATTTTAGAATTTTTAATCCCTATAATCAATCTGAAAAATTTGATGCTGATGGTGTCTTTATCAAAAAATGGTGTCCTGAACTTGCTCAATTTTCCCATAAAAAGATACATTCCCCTCATGATTGTGACATGCTTGAGCAGGCCTCTGCAAAATGTATTATTGGCAAAGATTATCCTCACCCCATTGTTTCTTACAAGAGTCAAAAAGAAAAGGCCCTTGCTATGTTTAAAGAAATTAAGAGGCCGTAGAAACTGAGACGACTGGACTTAAAGGAACACCGTACTTTTCACCTGGCTTAAGGACTGTTTTTGGAAGAACGGCCATATTAGGTGCGACGACGGCCTTTTCACCAATAGTCACTCCGCCTAAAAGCTTTGCTGCAAGCCCTACCATGGCACCTTTTTTAATATGTAATTTATCGATAATAAGAAATCCCTTCATTCCATAATGGGCCATCATGTAGACTGATCCACCAATCGTTACGTAATCCTCAAGAATGATCAAACAAGGATCTGAAATATTCGATGTATTCAACATGACCCCTTTTCCAATTTTCATTCCCATCATTTTAAAAAAGAGGATATTAAGTGGTGAAGGCGTTATTAAATCAAGAATTGTATAACGAACGAGATAAGTAAGAGCATTGTGATAATACCAAGGCATGGCCTCTATTGAAAACCAGGCCCCACGACAAGGTTTAACAAAAGGAATAATGGGAAAATTCATAATAGGGACTATAAAAATAAGAGTGACAATAAAGGCCAGAAAGCCAAATGAAAAACTCAGTCCATAACAAAAAGATTTCACGAATAAAGATTGGGCAGCTAATTGCGGCGATACCCACTCGAAAAGCATAATTCCAGGAGTAAGCGAGACGGCAAGGCAGAAAACGCACACGAGAATAATCGGAATAAGAAACAAAAGAAAACCGATAGTCTGAAATTTTCTAAAAATATTTTCAAAAAGTGCACCTAGGCCTTTTTTTGTTGAGACTCGAGAATTTATATCTTCTTTTTCATCTATTTGAGTTTGAGTATGATTGTTTTCCAATAGCTTTCCTTAGGTAATGTGATCTATATTCATTTTCTAGGTTTTATGATTCTTTGTAAACGGTGGAATCCATTTATCTACAAAAACTCTGGAGGAACTTCTATTTGAATTTCCTTTTGAGTAAAAGGATCTGTAAATATTAATTGAAAGGCCATCAACTTCATCCCCTCGGTATTTTTATTGCCAACTCCATACTTGGGGTCTCCCAAAACAGGATGCCCAATTAAATCAAAGTGGCGCCTGATTTGGTGGAGCCTCCCTGAATGAAGTTCTACCAGGAGTTTTGTCGTGAATTCATTTTGCTCAAGTATTTTGTAAGTTGTTTTTGCCTCTTTCCCATCAAGTTTAATCTCAATAGATCCCACTTTCTCTGCCACTACTCCAAGAACTTCAACTTGATAAAACTTTCGAACTTGATGTTTTTGAAAGAGCTCAGAAAATAGTCTGGCCGCTTTTAAAGTATAGGCAAAAATCATAAGCCCGCTGGCCTCACGGTCAAGGCGATGAATCGGCCAAGCTTTGTTTTTTGCTTTTTCTACTTGTCGTAAAATTGTGCAATGATCCCCAAACTCATTTCCCTGAGACATAAGACCTACTGGCTTATACCAGATTCCCCATTCTCGATATTGAGTAAGCTCTTTTGCTAAAGGTATGTTCATTGAAAGCAATTTAGGATCGTAATAAAATTCAACCAGTGAATCAGCATTTAATGGCAAAGTCGCTCGACGATTGCGTGTCAGTTTTGAATGATTGTTAAGCCTTACCCAGACACCGCCATTATTTAAAACTTTTTTTAAACTCGACTTTGAGAGTTTAGTGTATTTTTCTAAATAATCAATTAAAACAAGTGGGTCACCTTCGCGGAGAGATTTTTTAAAACTTATCATTTTTTCTTTTGTCATATTTTATTTATTCGTTAAGGCCCTATAGGCATCAACTCTTCCTCCTGATATTGAGGCCGTATTTAATTTTGCATTTTTAGTTGAAGTTTTAACTAAACGTTCGCGAATTTGCAAAGGAGAAAGGTCCGGCTCATGTGAAAGCAGTAGCCCAACAATACCCGCAACGTGAGGAGCGGCCATGGAAGTTCCAGACAGAGGAGCAAAACTTCCATTTTTATAAGTCGATAATATATTCGTACCGGGAGCAGTGACGTGAACAGACTTCTGCCCATAGTTTGAAAAACTGGATTTCACTCCTGAAGAAGTAAACGCGCCTACTGAAATAACGTTTGAAACTTTATAATTTGCGGGGAAAGATTTCACAACATCATTATCTGCAGCATTATTACCTGCGGCGGCCACAAAGGTAATTCCAGCGGTCTCTGCTGCAACGATGGCCTCTTGAAGAGATTGTTCTTCTTCTTCGCTGCCCCACGAATTGGACATGACCCTTACCCCTCTCTTTATGGCGTAATCAATTGAAGAAATGGCATCAATTGTTTCACCGGAGCCTTGATCAGATATAAATTTTATGGGTACAATTTTTACTTTGGCCATAACCCCAGCAATTCCTAACAAGTTATGTGAGGCCCCAATAATGCCCGCGCAATGTGTTCCATGCCCATTGCTGTCCTCTGGATCACCATCTTTATTGGCAAAATCATAACCATAGATATCATCCACATACCCATTTTCGTCATCATCTACACCAGGAAGTCCATTGAGTTCCGCTTGATTAATATCAATCTGATCTTTTAAGTCAGGATGAGTATAGTCGACTCCACTATCAATTACAGCAATCTTGATATCAGTACTTCCCTTGGTGATATTCCACGCCCTTAAAATATTGATATCTTCGCCGGCCACACCTGAGCCTTTAAGAATTCCATTTTTCCCATCATTTTTCATACCCCACTGTTTTTTAAAACTAAGATCCTTTGGGGGAGGCGATTCTTCTGCTGTTTCCTTGCGTTCTATTGAAATAAGGTAGTTCGGTTCAATGTATTCAATATCTGGATTTTGACTTAATTGGTTGATAAACGAATTCTCTACAGATCCTAAAAGATTCAGATGAACAAAAGTTCCAAACGAAGTCTGAAGAGTCTTTTTGACATCAACGACTGAAGAAAATGGGTGGAGATTGATAAAAGCTGCACCTGGCTTAAGCTTTACAATATAACCATTAAAGGGTGTCGCTGCAAAAGTTGCAAAGGACATCATTCCAAAAATTATTCCAAATCCAATTTCCTTCATCATTTTATCCTTGATAAAGTAAAGGCTTCTTCTAATAACGCCAAAGCGCTGAGGCCCAAGTAAAACCTGACCCAAATGCGGCAGAAGCTACAAGCATCCCTTTTTTTAGTACACCGGCCTTAATGGCATCATCCATTCCCAAGGGAATTGTTGCGGCCGTTGTATTTCCGTAGTTTTGAATCGTATTGAAAATTTTCTCTTCAGGAATCGAGAGTATTTCGGCCACTTTCGAATTGATGCGAAGATTGGCCTGATGAAAAAGAAAAAGATCGACATCACTTAACTGAACATTGCTCTCTTTGCAGGCACTCATTAAACATTCGGCCATTCTTTTCGTCGCATGAACAAAAACTGTTTTTCCATTCATCTCAGGGTAGTGTAAACCTTCCTCAAGCATAAGGTGGTTCACGCGATCTGGACCGAGAGCTGTTCCTGGTGCTGGAATCCACAGCTCTTTAGCAAAAGAGCCATCTGCAAATAATTGGGTCGTCATAATACGCGATTCTCTCGATGGATCTTTAAGCTCTTTCTGGGCCACAACCACCGCTCCTGCCCCATCCCCAAATAAAACAGAAACATTTCTTCCCCTAGGTGTTTTATCCAAACCTTTGGAATGCACCTCTGAGCCAACAACGAGAATATTTTTATACGTTCCCGCTTGGATGAATTTATCGGCAATCGAGAGCCCGTAAAGAAAGCCCGTGCATTGTTGACGAATATCCAAAACTGCAATTTCAGGTAAATTCAATTTTGCTTGTAAGAAACAACCTGTCCCAGGAAATTCATGATCCGGACTGAGTGTTGCAAAGATAATCATATCGATATCTTTTTTTTCACATCCAGCGTTTTCAATCGCGCGTATCGAAGCCTCTAAGGCAAGATCCGAATTTGATGTACCCTCATCGACCCAATGTCTCTGAGCGATTCCCGTTCTTTGCTGAATCCACTCATCTGATGTTTCCATCATCTTTTCAAGATCAAAATTAGTATACACTTTTGGAGGAACATATGAGCCAACTCCAATAATTTCACTTCTGTACTTCATAACAACACCTTGAAAAATATTTAGTATTTCTCAGTTTAACTAAATCTTAAATAAAGTTCAAACGAAGACTGACTAAAATGCTTAACTTGGGCCAAAAAATCGATTATTCTTTTCTTCCGATGAAGAAAAAACCAATATTTTCACATTTAATAAGACTATTCATACTGCTCATTGTTGCAAGTTGTGCCACTGAATCTCCCATTGATCACAAAGATGAAAATTCAACCCAAGCCTACTCCGCAAGCACGCAAAAAGAATTTGAGGACATTGAAAAGGCAGAGGCCCTCACCCCTTCGAGAATATCACCTTTACCTATTGTGCAAGAAAGCACGGCCCTTGTTCCAGTAGAAAAATTAAGCACTAAAGGCCAAGAGCGCCTTTTAGAAATTAACCAAAATCTGGCTTATTACTGCATGAAGCATAGAAAAGATCCCGCTTTTTCTCATGAAGAACAATGCTTACATTTTACTCAAATGGTTCTCGCTGAATGCAAAAAACAACACCAGACTCTTAATGTCCAAATGCTAACATGTATTAAAAGTCGCTTAACAAAAAAACGCTGATGAAACCCCTGCGATCAATTTGTCCTCATTGTGATTTTATTCTCGCCCGTTGCTTGTGTGAGTCCCTTTCTCCCGTGGCCAATCAAACAGAATTAATCATCCTTCAGCACCCCAGTGAAACGAAGCATGCCCTCAGCACCGTTAAGATCATGACAAAATGTTTTCAGGAAATTCACCTTTTTATTGGTGAAGATTTTAACGAGCATGCTCCTTTGCAGGAGCTATTAAAAAAAAAGCATACGGCCCTTCTTTTCCCCACAGAAGAATCAAGGATTTTAACAAAAGAGCACAGGAACATAGAGCGTCTGGTTTTAATAGATGCCTCTTGGAAAAAGGCCAAGAAAATCTTTTTTTGCAACCCTATTCTTCATCAGCTTCCAGTCTTTAAACTGGCCGCTGAAGAAAAAAGCCAATACCGTATTCGCTCAAGTCAATTGAGCGAAAGTCTCTCAACTCTTGAGGCCTCACTTTGTGCTCTTGCTATCATTGAAGAATCTCTTCCCACTGAAAGCGTGAAGCAGAGCTTTTTAAAAATGATTGATTTTCAAATTGAAAAAATGGGACAAAATACTTATCAAGAAAACTATCTCAAGAAGAAGCAGTGAAAACTCACCACTTCTTCTTGAAGAAAAGTCATTAAGCCTTTACAGCGTACGAAGCACACCATCCACAGTTGGTTACATACTTCATCCCCATCATTGTACATGGAGCATATCCACCTTCTGCTTTAGCTGCATTATAAAACTTGCAGTTTCCACAATTGCTTCCCGCTTTGAACTTAGCTTCTTTTGTTGTTTTTGCATCAGTCACGTACTTAAGGGTTTTTCCCATTCCTTCAGTTGGACTCGCCACTGCTTTTCCTGCTGGAGCAGAGGCCGGACAAGCATCAGCGGCCAATGACTTTGTCGCTTTTGCCATAAAAGGAACAATAGCTGCACCAGCTAGAGCTAATTTAAAAAATGAACGTCGAGACAACGAGTTTTTCTCTTCCACAAGGTTCTCCTATTTATATGTTAACAATTTTGACTATTTTATCATAAGGCCACTTTATCGTATATGTATTTGCGCATTCAAATCCAATAGTTTTAGTTAGTTAGTTGCAAACTTCTGTTTGGCAACTAAAACTCAAAAGACTTTCCTTAATTCTTCCTTTTTGGTACATTTTCTCAATTCAAAAGAAAGAAAGAAAGGAAATAATGGACACCACTCAAGAGCAAACGTTAGAGAATTTACTCGGTAATACTAAAGAGTATTACACAGCAACAACTCAACATTTCCAAGTGGAAGTCACTCCCAGCTACGTTCCTGAGAGATCAGATCCTGAACGCAATCAATATTTTTACTCGTACAGAATTCGCATCACCAACCATGGCAGTGTCAGTGCGCGTGTGATTCATCGACACTGGAAAATTAAAGATGGCACTGGAAAGGTTTATGAAGTGCAAGGATCAGGAGTCATTGGCGAGCAGCCAATGCTCACTCCAGGTCAGAAATACGAGTACGCCAGTTTTTGCCCACTCCACTCTCCTTATGGAAACATGCGGGGGAAGTTCCAGATGATTGATGAATTTGGGAATCGCTTTTGGATCGATGTTCCTGTATTCTTTTTCAGAAGACCAGAAACGTTTATTCAGTAATACTTTTTCATGGAGTGAATGATGAAACTTCTAGTGGTTTCTTTAACGACCTTATGTCTTTTAATGCCTCTCTCTTTAATGGCCGACACTCAAGGCTTAAATCTTAAAAATAATAAATTGCGAATCGCTGTCGATACAACATATCCACCTATGGAATTTGAATCAGATGATGGAAAAATTATTGGCATGGATGTTGATCTCGCCCGAGAAATTGCCAAAATCTTAAAAGTCGATGTGGAATTTATCGTCATGCCTTGGGATGGTGTTTTAGCAGGTCTTGCCGGTAATCGCTACGACATCATCATGTCCTCAATGAACATCACTCCAGAGAGAAGTTTACAAGTTAACTTCGTTCCTTATTTTTCAATGGGCCAAGTATTTGTCGTAAAAAAATCGGGAAAACCTGTTAAGAACGAAAAGGATTTAGCTGGTCGTGTAATTGCAGTACAGGCCGACACAACCTCCTTTAATGCTCTCGAAGGCTTTAAGAAATCTGGGATTCCCATTAAAGAGATAAAAGCTTTTAAAGGGGCCACTGAAACTTTTTCGGCCTTAGCGGCCAATCAAGTTGATTCTATCATCACAGACGAAGCTGTCGGTCTTTATTATGCTGGACTTGATCCAAAAACATTTGTCATTTCCGGCGAGGCCATGAAACCAGAGCCGATAGGGATCGCTGTCAAAAAAACTGATACTCAATTACTACAGGCCCTTATTGCGGCCGTTAAAACGATTAAAAGCAATGGTACTTACGCTCGTATTTATAAACAGTGGCTTAAAGTCGCCCCTAAAAATTAATTTTATTAATGGAAACTTCATTAGGTTTTTGGGAATTCTCACAGACAATCGTCATTCCTCGCTTACTTGATGGAATGTGGATTACGCTAAAACTCACACTGGCCAGCGGGGTTATTGGACTTATTCTAGGAGTCCTCATTGCTCTAATGAGGCTATCTCGCCTAAAATTTTTTAATGTCCTTGCCGTGGTATATGTCACTTTATTTAGAGGGACACCACTTCTACTGCAAATTCTTTTTATCTATTTTGCCCTTCCAACGTTGCTTGATATTACACTTGATTCGATGCCCGCAGGAATTCTTGCTCTCTCACTCAATTGCGCTGCCTATCTCTCTGAAATATTCCGCGCCGGAATTCTCTCTATTCCCAAAGGACAAAGCGAAGCGGCCAGGGCCCTAGGACTTAGTTATAATCAAACCATGTTTAAAATCATTATTCCTCAAACCTATAGAAGAATCATTCCTCCAGTCGTCAATGAATTTTCTGCTCTCACTAAAGAAACCTCACTTGTCTCCGTCATTTCTCTCGGTGAACTTCTTTATGTGACCCAGAGAATTGGGGCAAAATTTCTGCGCCCTTGGGAAGTCTATTTTTGGGCAGGACTTGGTTATCTCATTATCGTTCTCCTGCTGAGTACTATGGCCGCTCGCTTAGAGCGCTCTTTGGAATTAAAAGGAGGCGTTTAGATGTCCCAAAAAAAGAATGAAGTGATTTTAAAGATCAATCATCTAGAAAAATCATTTGGAGGAAATCTCGTTTTAAAAGATATTTCTGCCGAAATCAATAAAGGCGAAGTTGTGGTGGTCATTGGTCCTTCCGGTTCAGGAAAATCAACCTTTCTGCGCTGTCTGAATTACCTTGAAGTTCCAAGCAAGGGAGACATTTATTTTGGCAATTCCCGGATAGGTCACGGGAAAAAAGAAAGAGAACTTGATTTGCAGCGCTCGCAGATAGGAATGGTCTTTCAAAGTTTTAATCTTTTTGCTCATCTTCGCGTTTTAGAAAATCTTACGATAGCCCCCTTGAGCGTCTTAGGGGTTACTAAAGAAGAAGCTCATCAGCGTGCCCATCACTATCTTCAAAAAGTTGGACTCTTAGAAAAGATTCACGCATACCCCCGGGAACTTTCTGGTGGACAACAGCAACGAGTGGCCATTGCACGCGCCCTCTGCATGAATCCAGAGGTCATGCTTTTTGATGAGGCCACTTCTGCTCTAGACCCAGAACTTGTCGGAGATGTTTTAAAAGTCATGAAAGAGCTGGCACGCTCTGGCATGACCATGATTATTGTGACTCATGAGATGGGCTTTGCTAAAGAAGTGGCCGATAGAGTGATTTTTATGGATGGTGGTGTGATTGTCGAAGAAGGTGCCTCCCAAGACATTTTTAATCATCCAAAAGAAAAGAGAACAAAAGACTTTCTGGGAAGAATCGCTGCAGGCTAGAATCATTTATTGATTATTTTGGGCCAGAAGAAAAAGGCCATCAAATTTATCTTTATGTTCGGGAAATTCTTTTATTCCCTCCAGAACAAGACTTTCGATATTCCCAATTTTTCGTTTTATTTTTATCCCACGCTCAATGAGACCTATGTATATATGAAACTCCTTGACCTTTTTCTTAAGTAACTGCTCCCCTTGGGCCAAGACTTGTCCATCATCCTCTGAGGTTTTATGAAAAGTATAAAACGAAAGCCCACTAACGGTCTCATTCCATTGGTCTAAGTCCACGCTCTCAAAAAGTTCATTCAATAAAGGAAGCTTATTAAATTCTTCAGAGGTGGACAAAAGATTACTTAATATTTCATATTTTCCATTTGAAAATTCAAAGGCCCCCCTGAGGGCCTCTTCCCCTTTTACGTGATCATTATGCTGGAAAAAATATTTTCCTAAGACGGCAAGACCTGCAGAGAGAGAAATTTGAGTGCTCTTATCTGGCTCACGAAATTCTTTAAAAATTTTCAAGTAATTATTAATGTCTTCATATCTTTGATTAATAATAGACAAACGAATTAAATCTGGAATTTTATCAGGAGGAGTTGGAAATTTTTGCGCTAAAAGAAAACTCATATCATAAGCTTTCTTATACTCTTTCATCTGATAGTAGAGGGAACTCAACTTATTGAGTGGTCTAAAATATTCTGAATTATGAAAGATTGAGTCTTCATAGGCCTTAACGGCCTTTTCTAAAGCGTTTTGATTGCTGTAAATTTGACCTAGTAAAAAAAAGGCCTCATACGGATGCTTGTGTAAAGGAAGTGAGGCTTGCAATAATTGCTCTGCCAGCTCTTCATTGCCTTTGTAATATGCACTCCTTGCTTCATCACATTTTTTCAAATAGGCACTTGGTGCAACCTTGTGTTTAGATCCATCTAAAAGTGAATCAATAATGCTGGCGCCGGTAAAAGGAAGGGTGATAATTCCATCCATTTCATATTCAAGGGCCAGTGCCACTTCATTTAAGGCATTTTCTTCTGTGATAATAAAAAAGCCACTGCTCAGTCTATTGGGCATTGTCTTTAAGTGACACTCATAAAGAGTGATGATACTTCCCCCATTAATATTTTTATTTCCAATGATATAATGAGGTTTTTTTGTTTCAATGCATTTTTGGGCATCAACGAGATTATCTGCATCGGTCATATTGGACATCTTGGAGCCAAGCTGAACGATTGATTTTTTGATTGAGGTTCGAGTACTGGCAGAGTTCTCAACGACAAGCCAGGACTTATTTTCAAAATAGTCTAAAATGGGTTTATTCTTTTTGTCTTGCGGATCAAAAAAAGCACTCATTCTTCATCTCGCACTTTATGTTGATTGGCAAAAATGCCATTGACTTGCTCTTGGTTTTTAGAAAAAATTGCTAAAACTTTTCTCCAGAGATCAACATCATATTGGGTAAAATGCAAATCACAAGAAACACTTCCCACAACACTTAAAAGAGTTTCCAACTTCTCAACTTTTACCATGGCCTCAAAACTCGCCTCTTTCAGGCGACCAGAAACAGGAATTTTACTTTTTAGCTCTGCCTCAATGGGCAGGAAAAAAAGCGTCAAACTGTGCCCCTTTTGACAGATATTTAATGGGAGCTCAATGACAATGCCGTCATCTCTTAATTCTTTAAGGAAAATGAACTCTGATTTTGCGAATACCGTATGACTTGTCTCGTTGCGAAGGTATATTTTAAAGCGAATGCTTGTAAAGTTTTTGTTCAGAATATGCTGCGAGAGTAGATTGGCCATAATCAATTGTAGGCCTAAATCAATTTATTCTAAAGTAGGAATCGTTTGAATGAT
>JAGOVS010000156.1 GCA_018060625.1 Bacteriovorax sp.
ATGGGCCCTGGCGTAGCAGCCCTCTTTAATATATCTAAAAGGAATATCGGTTCTGGCCATGAATTTGGTAAAAAGCGCATTGGCCTCATTGGGAGTCAGTACACTAAGAGAGATCTTTTGATGATTTTCTTTAGAGTCGTAAATGGCATTGGGTTTCTGAGTAGAAATTTTAGAGGGAAGTGAATCACATTGGGGGCAGCTTGCTTTATAGTCGATGGTTCCAGCGTCTTTTAGTGTCTGAGTCGTCTCAACCAGTACTTTTGTAAGATCATTTGTTTCTGCCCAAAGAAGAACAGTGGAAAATTGAATAAATAGGTAAAGCAGTAAGAGGCGAAAACTCATTAGTAGATGATAAAACATTTTTGCCATTTTTTTAATGGGATCATTTTTTCTGCTTTTTAAGGTATGGGTAAGAGAATAACTGATAGAAGACGTTGGGGATTGTTATAGGTCATTAAGTTTAAATTCAATGCTGATTTTAAAACTTTGTTTTCTTTTATCCTCATCTTCACTCTTTAGATTTTCTAAGGTTTTTTGTAGAATCTCATTTCTTGGGACCTTTTTTAAAGCAAGTTCGACTAACTCTACGATAAGTTGATAGTCGCTAGAGTTAAGTTCGTGTAAAGCGTAAGCTTTCATAAAAGGGTAAACCCATTCGCGTGGATATTTTTTTGATTCTTGCTCTAGTTCTTCGATAAAACCGCTTAGATCTTTAGGTGCGGCCTTTTCTTCTTTTTTCAAAAATTCACCCTTTACGAAAAGTTCGAGAAGTTTTAGCTCTTGATCTCTTGGAGCAAGTAATTGGGCCTTATGAAGAAGTTCTTGAAACATTTCTTTGTAATATTCTTGATCATTTAAAGAGCTCGTGGCAATGAGCAGGAGTTTTATTTTCATACCATTTAAAAACTGAGGCTCTTTAATCAGAAGAGTATCAATGAGAGAAAGGGTGCGGTCAGGATTTTCTAAGAAGTCAGGGCCGGTGTATTTATCAGATATAAGATGCAATAAAATGGGGGCATCGAGGTCAGTGGGCAAGGCATCGGGGAGGACTATCGTGGCGACAGAAGAAGTCTTGGCAGAAGTTAAAGCACTATAGCATTCCTGACTTATTTTTTCGCGGGTGGCGTTTTTGCATTTTAAAAAAATGTCATCAAACTTTTTTTGTAAGACGCGAGGTAGGGCGCCAACGCAGCTTTTAAGGGTATTATCTACTTGGTGGTCGATAAATTGATTGGCGTAATCATTTAATGAGCTCTCTGCTGAATGTTTTAAAAAAAGAGTGCAGGCACCAGAAGTCATTGCGGTGTTTAATGCTTCAGAGGGGATGACTGTCTTATATTTTAAAATATCACTGGCCTTCGTAATTTGTAATGGGGGTATGTTTTTCTTTTCTGAAGATTGATAGCGTTTATAAAAATAAAAACTGGCCACGGCAACAATAGCTAACGCAAGAAGACTGTCAATAAGTCGCTTGTTATTCATCGTTATTTTTTGGTAGGTTTGCCTTGTCCTAATTTTTCTAAATCTAGTTGAGGATAAATCCCCTCTGTAAGACCAGGCTGTCTCCCCCAAGAACTTAAATCCAACTCAGGATTTTGATCATCACCAAAGTAATTTCTTCTGAAAATGATTTCTTTTCTCTCTGGTCCAAAGGCAATAATTCCTACTGGAATACCAAGGAAGTTTTCTATCTCGCTTATGTAATTTTCTAATTCGCGTGAAAGTGGGTCGATAAAGTTGTCTTGAAAGGGACTCATTTTTTTATAGATAGGAGTGGCCTTAGAGAGATCAATACCAGGACTAGCGCATTCAATGCGTTTACCTTCATATTCGTAGGCGACACAAACTTTTAGCTCATTCATTCCACTTAAAATATCTAATTTGGTTAGTGCAATGCTTGTGAGGTTTGAAGCTTTCACTGAGTATTTCAGTAAAGGAAGATCCAGCCATCCACAGCGGCGTTTTCTTCCCGTCGTTGCTCCAAATTCATGGCCTTTTGTTTGGATCTCTTCCCCCATGGCATCAAAGAGTTCAGTTGGAAAAGGTCCTTCTCCTACCCGAGTGGTATAGGCTTTTGTAATTCCTAAAACTTCTTCAATGAAGGATTCAGGAATTCCGGCACCAGTGTAAACACCACCTAAAGATGTCGATGAAGAAGTGACGTAAGGATAAGTTCCATAATCGATATCAAGTAAAATACCTTGGGCCCCTTCGTACAGAAGTTTTTTTCCGCTTTGAACGGCTTGATCTAAAACGGCAAAAGTGTCACACATAAATGGCGCGATATTTTTGCCAAGATTAAAAAGGCGAGTGGCCTCTTCATCAATACTTGGGAAAGAGACGTCGTAGCGGTGCTTGAAGAGGATTTCTTTTTCACCAAGATTGCGAGCAAGTTTAGTTTTAAGACTTTCAAGATCAAACAAATCTTTTAGCTTGATAGCACGTCTACCAATTTTATCCTCATAAGCAGGTCCAATGCCTTTTCCCGTAGTTCCTATTTTAACGGAACCTTGAGATTCACGAGCGGCATCTAAGATTTTGTTATAGCTTGTGATGATTGTAACGTTCTCAGAAATTTTTAGATTTTCCCCAGTGACCTTAATTCCTGCTTCTTCCACTGTTTTAAGTTCATGTTGAAAAGCTTCTGGTTCAAACACAACTCCGTGCCCGATAACAGAGACGGAGTGAGGGTGAAGAATGCCAGAGGGGATGAGGTGCAAAACAATTTTTTTCCCATCGACAATAATTGTGTGTCCAGCATTGTTTCCGCCTTGGTAGCGAATAACAACGTCACATCTTTCGCTGAGAAGGTCCGTGATTTTTCCTTTTCCTTCATCTCCCCATTGAGAGCCAATGATTGCCAATGTCTTCATTTTTTATTTCGCCTTTACTTCATTGAGTAAGTTGTTGTTGATGAAAAATTCTTTAATTTGATGAACGGCCATTTCACCAACTCTAAATTGTGCTTCCTCTGTCGAGGCCCCAACATGCGGAGACATAATGAGGTTAGTGAGTTCTAATAATTTTGAGTTGGCAGGAAGTGGTTCAGTGGCAAAAACATCAAAGCCTGCACAACGGATTTTTTTGTCTTTGAGGATATCATAAAGAGCTTCTTCATCAACAATGCCTCCGCGAGCAGCGTTGATTAAAATAGCGTCTTTTTTCATCATCGATAAAAGTTCACGAGTGATCATTCCTTTTGTCTGTGGCAAAAGGGGAGTGTGAATAGTGATGATATCGCAAGTTGAAAAAATTTCAGCGAGGTCACGCGCTTTCGTTGTGTTTGGAAGATCTGATTTTTCAATGATTGGATCAAAGAAAAGAACAGATGGTTCAAATCCTGAAATTCTTTGAGTGACAATTTGTCCGATTCGACCAAAGCCTACGACTCCAACTTTCTTTTTCCAAAGTTCAAGTCCTGTCAGTGCGTTTTTCTCCCATTTCCCTTCGTGCATGGTTTTATCAGCAAAAGGAGTATTGCGAAGACATGACATCATTAGAGCAACGGCTTGCTCAGCAGCTGAATTATTATTGGCCCCTGGAGTATTGGCAACTTTAACACCTTTTTGGGCGCAAAGAGTTTTATCAATATTATCTGTTCCTTCACCTGCGCGAATAACAATTTTTAAGTGAGGAGCAAGTTCTAAAAGTTCAGCATTAATAGTTGTGGCCGAACGGATGATTAAGCCTTGAGCTTTTGGGAGCAGGGCCTTTAATTCATCTTGAGAAACTTTTGAAGTTGGATGGACTTCAAGTTCTGTGGCCTTTTTTAATTCTTCAAATAACGACTTATCAAATCCATCAGGGACTATTATGAAAGGTTTCATAGGCGGACTCCTAAAAAGGTAAATGTTTGGGATTCGACCTATTATAGGAGGTGTGCTCTTTATTAGGAAGGAAAAACTCCGTTAAATATCAGTTAAAAGATTTTGCAAATGCTCGCTAAGGTTGCGCAAAATTTCTGGAGTGAAATTTAAGGCGCGGTAAGAGACTCCTGAGAGATCAAAGATTCTTTTTGCAATTCTATTGCTTTCTGTCTCTTGATGCTTGTCCGAGAGGTAAATGACTTCCTTAACTTTAGAGGAAGCAATAAGCTTAGCGCACTCGTTGCAAGGAAAGAGGGTGACATAGGCCCTAGCTCCTTCTAGTGAGCGGCTTGCGTGTAAGATGGCGTTTGCTTCGCTATGGACGACGTAGCCATATTTTTGGAATTCTAGCGGAGCGCTTTTATCTTTGCCCCAAGGGACTTTTGATTCGTCGATTCCTGCAACAAATCCATTATAGCCCATGGTGATTTGATGATTATTTTTGTCAACAAACACGGAGCCAACTTTGGTGGCAGGGTCTTTTGATTTGAAGGCCGCAATCATGGCCTGTAGCATGAAATACTCATCCCAACTGAGGGCCGATTTAGCTTCTACGAAATTAATAGTGGTATCCATTGAGTGCCTGGGCTTAGATGTCTCGTTTGTATGAGAGACATAAAATTCAATTGTGGGGCAAGAAAGTCAAGAAATTTAAAAAGTTTCTTGTAGGATAGAGTTTAACTCGTTACACTTAAAGAGAATATTTTTTAATTGAGGTTTCAATGAAAACAGATTTTGATACATTGCGTGCCCTCGCGAGCTATACGATCAACAATCTTAAAGAAAAGAAGTTGATCGAGTTTCACCCGACTAATAGAGAAGGTTTAATCGAAGCCATGGCCACGGAATACGGCGTAAGTTTTGCGACTGATGAAGATGTGCGTGAGCAGGCGATTGAGGAAGTAGAAGAAAAGATGGGAGTCAATAATCTTCCAGAAGACGTGACTGAGTCAGAAATGTTTAATCACGCTAGAAAAGAAATCATTAAGTCTTTTAATGGGGAAAATATTGGTGGACTTTATTTAGTTGAGTCTCTTCACCAGATTGCCGTTAGAATGAAGGATTTTCTTTTAGGTTGTGATTTGATTGATGATGTTTTTGGAGCAGATGAGGATCTCATTGCTTTTCTTGTTGCTAAAATCAGACTTTTTTCTCCTAAGAAAAATTAATTCATAGAAAAAATAGTGACGATTGATAGAAGCCTCCTTTTTGGAGGCTTTTTTTTTGCACTTGCGACACATTTTGGTTGATGGCACCTTTTAGAGAAGTTGGAGGGAGAGCAGGGCTTCTTCGAAGTAGGGGCCTTCGATGAGGCCGTTGAGGACGGAGCTTTTGCTTTCGGCGTAGAGGTAGTGGCCTGTGGAGAGTTCGCGGATGAGGAAGGCGTCGTAGTAGAGGCGCTCTTCGCGATTGGCGGTGGCCGTGCCTTCAAGTCGCACGATTTCGAAGCGACCACTTTTGATGAGAGCACCCTCTTTGAAATCAGTTGGGTTGTAGATAATGCTGCTTTCTTCATCAAAAAGAATTTGTCTGTCGGCAATTTGTTTTTTAAAGAGTTCGATAATTTCTAGGTCTTCAGTTTTAGTTATCCAATGAAAGTGAGCGACCCATTCATAACGAGTATCGAGTCTTTTAAAACATAGTACATTGCTAGAGTCAGTGGCCACTTCACCCCACCAGCTAGGAATAAAAAACTTAAAAAGATGAAAATGGATTTCGCGGGCATTTTTTAAATACGATTTTTTCTCATTTTTAATGACCCACATCGTGTAAAAACCAAGGCCCATTAACAGTAAGAGAGAAAACCATTCTAGAATCGGTCGCAAAGTCATTGGAACTTACCTTCGTTGTTGAGAAAAACTCTTTAGTAATATGTAATTCTAATGCGTTACCCAAAAAGTGAGCTAGGCATAAAAGTTCCTCTAAACTTTTGCTCAAATATTACCGAAAATTAGAGTGAGTTGAACTCAAAAGATCCGACAATCCAATTTGGAGTAGCGTTTATGGAACGATTTTACAGTAGAAAATCCCTAAGTACCAAAGGGAAAATCCTTATTATGGCCTGCGGGTTGATGATGGGGGTTGAGCCATTGGCACAAGCTGCGAGTGAAAGGGATTGTTCTCAAATAAGTCCTGCTGCATATCGCGACACGAGGGAGCTATGTGAAAGAGCAAATATTGCGATAAGTCTCTCGGCTGCGGGAGTTGATTGCGAAGATTGCTTTGAGCCACGCCAAGAGTC
>JAGOVS010000157.1 GCA_018060625.1 Bacteriovorax sp.
ACAAAGAAAGGGCACTTAAGGAGCTTTTTCTTGAAGTACAGGTTATTTGGGTATGGTTGCGACTTTTAGTTGATTTAAAGGCGATTTCGACAGGACAATTTAAAGAGTTATCTGAAAGACTTGCTGAAATTGAAAAGCAAGCTTCAACTTGGATGAGTTGGGATAAGAAGCAGAGGAAGCTAGCTGTGCAAACGAAGTAGTGATTGTGAAAAGTCAGAAGAGTTAGTTGTCAGATTCAGAGTTATCTTGTTTAATAAATTGACCCATCCCGAAATATTTAAAAAAGGTACAAATGTTACAGAACGGATTTCATATTACATTACATGCTCAAGAAGAGATGGGAAAAAGACAAATAACCATAGATGCCATCTGGTCTTGCTTAAAAAATCCAGATCAAATTATAAGATCACAAGAAACAAGGGTTATTTATCAGTCTAAAATAAAATCAGGCGAAATAAATTATCTCCTAAGAATTATTGTTGAAAACGAAACGTCGCCCAAGAGAGTAATTACTGTATACAGGACTAGCAAAATTGAAAAATATTGGAAGGAGTAATAAGTCATGAAGGTTAAATACGATAAAGATACTGACACTTTAAGAATTACATTTACAGAATCTGTCATTGAGGAAAGCGATGAAGAGAAGCCAGGAATAATCTTAGATTACGACAAGGACGGAAACGTCGTTGGCGTTGAAATTTTATCTGCATCTAAGAAAATGAAAGATCCATCAAAGATTGAATTGGATATTGCCGGATAAATAAGGCCAGTTGTGACAAAAACTTTTGATCCGAGAATTACTTTTCAAAGTGAGTTACCAAAGTTGCGAGAAAAAATAAACGCAATACTTAGAGATAAACAATAAGCCCATTAAATTGTCATAGTCATGATTATCCTGTTTAATTAACTCACAACTGTTGGTCAGAATTTCAAAAACTACGGTTAATGAAAGTGCACCATTAGTCTAAACACGGGAACCCAGTTAGTACTTTAAAAGGTACTGATCATAATTTACAAATCTGACACTCCGGCGACAAGCTGACTGGCAGAGGGAGATACTATGGGTGCAATACGTTTTGGTCCGCGACCGTCAACTCTAATAATCGAGACAACGCTTGGAACTTCAACGGTAACAACGGCAACTTCAACAACGACAATCGTAGTAATAATAACTCGGTTCGGTGTCTAGGTCGCTGAGGCGTGAATAGAAACAGTTCAAAGGCGTGTAGGTTCTTTTTGATCTACACGCCTTTTTTTATTTTAATTCTATGTTGTTTTAAACTTGAAAAATTTCCTTTAATCATGAGTTTATTCTCACCTAAAAAATCAAGTTCGTTATTTATATGTTCTCGGAATTTTGTCAGGGAATTTTTTCTAAATTGATAACTTTGTGAATGCTTCATCAGCCCTAAGTGTGAATTAATTTTACCGATCATTGATTTAATTTTTTTATTCGAGGGATCAACATCTAGTGAATGCTTTAAGTAAGAAGGTGGGATTTTTTTTGATTCATATTCTCGCAACTGAGCTATAAACGCCCATTGTTTTGATTTTCTTGTCTGCATAATTAATTCATCTTTTGGAGCAAGTAAGCGATAGCCTAATAACTCAATGGAATCTTTTTGAAGTGACTTCAAAGTAGTTTTTAAAGGATGAAGATCTTGTCCGCGTTCTGATTTTAGCCATTCGGAAATCGGTTGAATAAGACTCTCTAATTTTTCTCGATTCGTATCGAGTAAAGTCAAATCATCCATGTACCTAAAATATCCTTGAGGCCGAAGCTTTCGACTAATATAATGGTCAAGAGCATTCAAATAAACATTTGCTCCAAATTGACTGGTAAGATTTCCAATGGGCAGGCCGTCTGTTGTGGGTCTCCCAAATAGAGATTTATTTAAAGGAACAAGTGTTCGGCGCTCTTTTGATGAACCGATACTGGCATTAATCCTCGGATCATTGTCAAATGTAATAGAAACAAGCCACGATAGTTCCTCGTCCTTAATATTTTCCAGAAGAAGTTCTTTCAAAATTGGACGAGAGATTGTGATAAAAAATGAGGCAATATCCAATTGAAGAACCCAGACTTCCTTTTTACCGCCTTCGCTAATTCGGTTGTACAAATTTTTGCAATATCTTAGTGCTCCATGTGTGCCCCGACCTATGCGACAAGCAAAACTTCCATGATAAAATTTGTTTTCCCAAATGGGTTCAAGTCTTGAGACAATTAAGTGATGGACTACACGATCTCGAAAATTGGCAGCGAAGATTTCGCGGGGCTTTGGATGAGTGACTATAAAAGTGCGATAGGGTGAGGGGTGATAGGCCCTAGTATTGATTTCATGTTCTAGCTCTGAAAGATTTTTACCCAATTTTAATTCAAAAGAGGTTTGAACATTTGAAGGCTTCTTTCCTTGCCGACAACTTTTATAGGCCTTAAATAAATCATCAAAAGTAACCACTGACCGACCTCAGATTCAATTTTTAATTTGTCTTTTTGAGTTTTTCGAATACAATATATAATAATGTTTAAAAAAATATTTATCTTATTTTTTGCTTCGGCAATTTCCAACGCTTATGCCTTGAGCTACCACACCTTCAAATACACAGTTGAAAAGAATGATTCGTTTGCTTCTGTCTTAGAGAAGTTTGTAATTGACACAGCTATTATTAATGCAAAAACCCCACTCACCAAAAAAACGATAAAAGAGAATCCTAATATAAAAGATTGGAATCATCTTCCTGCAAACGAGATCATTAGATTATCTATTTCCGACAATTTTTTGGACTTGGAAAAATATAAGGCTTATCAGTCGAAAATGCAGTATCAAGAAAATGTAAAGATCACAGCGATTGCAAATAATAGGGAGTTTGAAAAAAACAAGCCTGCACCTGATTCATATCCGACTGGGATAAAGGGGTCAGTCTTTACGATGAGTTCCTTGGGAAACTATGAACAAAAAGCAAATAACGAATCGATAAGTTTTCAGCAGAATTCTCCAATGACTTTAGGAGGGGCATTTAGTTATTACACTCAAAATAAATTATATTCTTTTTCTACTTCGGTCTATCTTTCTTATTTGAGTACTTCTGTAAATTCACAAACAACAGGTACAATTTCACCACCTCTTGAAAAAGGTGGAAATTTTTATGGTGAATATCGCACTGATAAATATAATATGACTTTTTATTCAGGGCTAGATCTTGAAAATTTCTCTGCCCTAAATTTAAGAAGTTTTCAATTAAATAATAAAGTGTATCTCGACAGTATAACAGCGTCCTATTTGACTCTCGGAGTGACAAGGCCATTTACTTTATTTAATAAAAAGTTTTTTACAAAAATTTCAGTTTCTAAAAGTCTTATGACAACTTATAAAAGTGCTGATCAAAATGCGGAAAAATATTCGGGATCAAAATTTTTATTTTATTTAAATTACAAACTGAATGACAAATTCTACCTGCATTCTTTAATTAAGTACCACACAATGTCCGGCCCATCTGATTTGACCATTTTTAGAATTGGAGTTGGGGTGGGGTATAATTTGTTTTAGTGATTTCTTATTATTTAGCAGTAATAACAAAATTAACTCTTCTATTTTTTGACCATGCCTCTTCGGTTTCCCCAAAATAAACAGGCTTTTCTTTTCCTAGAGAGATGGATTTGCTTAGAGAATTTTTTATTCCAAGATTAACTAGATAATCGCGAACAGTTTTTGCTCTTTTGTAACCTAAGCGTCTATTGTACTTTATACCGCCACGATCATCACAATGACCTTCAATTTTTATTTTTATAGTAGGATTGGTTTTTAAGAATTGAGCATTGTTCTCGAGGATTTCTTTTGCCTCAGAGGATAACTCAACCGACTTATAGTGGAAATAAATAGATTTTAAAAGGCCTGCCTGATTTAAGTCAGAATCACCATTAAGTGTAATTGAAGCTTCATCCGTTTCTTTGCTTGTAACCGCTTCTTTTATTTCACTTGACTGCTTGCTTGTCATTTCAGAGCAAGAGACGAGCGCGATTGTTAACAAACACATTTGAAGAATCGTTTTTGATTTCATGAAGTACCCCTTTGTTAAATGATAATATTAAAAAAAATGGAAAGCTAAATAAAAATGAAAATTTGGACACTGGTTGAAAGATTATCGTCACCGCCGTGGCGACAAAACGCCACGGTGGTGACGCTCTTTTGATATTTTTCAAGCGTTTAACTTTTTATAAAATTTCTATTTCACCACCATGGTGAACAATCTCATCGACTTTTAATTTTAAAATTGAATTTTTCAAAATCATTCTTTACTTTCCACTTCCACGAAATAAATCAAGCAATAACGCCTGATAATTATCTCTGTTTCAGAGAAGGGGAAAAAATGACAACAGTATTTGTTCGTTCACAGTTAAAGCGTATCAAGTTGGAGCTTCAAGAATTAATCGGGACAATTTCACTTGAGGAATTAGTCACTAACAGGAGATTTACAAATCGTTATCAAGAACTACATCTTGAATTAATCAGAGCAATTTAAGGAGAAAAGTTATGGAACATTTAATTGAAAAAATCGAAGGCGTCTTAAGGGCCATCAGAGAAAGTGAGCTGAGAGAAAATCCTAAAGCCAGTGCAATGGCCTTAGGGATTAGAAAAATGATCGATGAACTAAAAATGAAAACAAGAAATTCAACGAATCAAGGAGTGCTTAAGTATATACATCCGAAAGCACTTTTAGAAAACTAGAATTTTAAAAAATTACCGGAGAAAATTATGAAACTAAAGAATTTTTTAGTATGGGCATTGCTTTGTCTTGTTTTGACAATGCTTGCCTCATGCTCGTTTAAAAGTGATGGGAAATTAAATCCAAATAATATTTCAGGCACGAATGAACTTAAAATTGATCCTAATGCCGATAGTGATGGCGACAGAACCAAAGACGGCGAAGAGATTGCTCTAGGGCGCAATCCTTTTGTGGCAGATTTACCGGATTTAAAGTTGCAATTCATGAAAGATTTTACTTTGTCTTATGAGCTTGATGGGAATTCATTTCAAGTAGATTCACTTCAAGATATCAAATCTCGAAATTTTGAATATAGAGTTGGAGATATTACTCTTTTTGATATTGCTAAAAAAACGACTGCTCATTTCGCTCGTTATGATGGTGTCGTTGTTGGTGATTATAAAGATATCGATCTGACTCGAATCAGCTATCCATTTATTTCACCTAAATTTATTGCAGAACAAAGCTTCAATAAAAAAAGAGGAGCTTATGAAAATGCTAAAGTGAATTTTACCAGCACCATGAAGCTTGAAAGAAATAATGGCTTTCAGACGATCGTAAATCCTACTTTTAATTTTCATTATTTTAATTATGAAACTGGTGAATATGAATTAATTGCCCAGAAGAAAATTGAAAAAAGTATTTATGAAGGAGTCTTGGAGAAGTTTGATATTACTCTTGAGGGATTACCTCAAAAACTTGTGGAGGAAAACTTTCTCCACAGAGGCGAGTTTATCACCGCAGAGATTGACGACTTTGAAATCCCTTCAATGAATACAACCTATAAAAAGTTGATGAGTTCCGTTCTGGGGAAATGTATTCCAATTACAGTGATCTCACCAGTGGGGACAAAAGTTTATTATGTAACATTGAATGCAGTTCAAAATCATCTCGGACAATTCTTAAAATCAATTTATGGAAGCAGTTTTAAAATTGAAAATAATGAGCTGATTCAAATTGATGGATTAACGAACAACCTCCCAAAATTCAAATTACTAAGTGAACTTGCGGATCAAACTAAAAATGGGAAGTGGTTCATTCTTGTTAATAACAATATTAACGACGATATCTACCAATATACATTTAAGAAAGGCGATAAGATTGTTCTGAATTATATGACGGGTGATGAGCTTTCTAATCAGAGTTATAAAGAAAGTATCATGACTCTTCTTAATATAGATAAACAGTTCAAAAAAGCCAAATTTCCTTAAAAAATCCTAAAAAAAGAATTTTATAAGCGGCCATTAGGCCCTCATTTTTCTCTACAAGGGGGGATTCGATCGATTCCCTTATGG
>JAGOVS010000158.1 GCA_018060625.1 Bacteriovorax sp.
TCATAAATAATTGATAAGGAGTTTCGATCACCCGATTTTGTGTTCCATCTTTATAGGTCACAGTCATATCTGGGTATTCAGCTTCAAGGGCCTTAATCTGATTCATTTTGTCTGTGATCATCGTATCGGAATCAAGAATGCGCTTAAGAGCGATTCGATAATCATTTCTTGCTGTGCCTTGGCTGCCCGTGCTTCTTTGTTGAAGCGCTTTGAGAACATCTTCTACAGGAATGGCCACACCGGCATCTGCTCCCGTCACACAATCATTGACATATTTTTTCTTAAAGAAATCATTTGATCCGGCCATAAAATCGGTCATATCGACTGAAAATCTACTATCAAGAGCAGGAGCAGTGTAACCAACATCCATGAGTGTCTTATCAATGCGGGCCTTCGCTGTTTTTAAATCTCTTTGCTGATTAGCAATTTGAGCACCGATAGCGGTAAAGTTTTGGGCGTTTTCAACATTCTGAGGAATATATCCATTGGCCAAAAAATCTTCTAATCCATTACTGGAGATCGTCGAAGCAATTTTATTTGTTTCATTGCGAATATCATTTTCAATAACTGATTTATTGGCATTAAAATCCGCGGCACTTTTATTATTTGAACTCATTGCTTGCAAAATGCCATTAAGTCCTTCTTTGGTCCCATTTTGCAATCGTTCTTTGCCAATCACACTCTGACAACTTTGCGAGAAAAATTTCGCAAAATCCTGAGTTTTCATATTTAAATTGTTTTTGGACATTCCAAATAATTCATCATTAGAAGCATTCATCTCTTCTAATAATTTTTTATTATTGTCGCGAAAAATTTGTTTATCTTGATTAAGCCTGTCCTGAAGCCGCTGAAGACTATTCATCATCTCAGTGATTTGAGAATCCATGGCCTTTTGTTTTTCTTCTAGACAAGTAACCCCTGTCTTGTAAACAGCATTTGAAGCGTCGTTAGACATTTGATCATAATAATTCATCCATCCCTGAGCAATGGCCTCATAAGTAATCATGGAACTTAATTGGGAAGGATTCATTGTATCGCTTGGGCAAATATTCGTAGGCATCTGTGACATAGAGGCCGGTAGTGGACACTCTGGAAACATCGTTCCTTGGGACACATAGCAGGCACTTCCATCAGCTTTACGACACCCCGGACTCATTTGGGCCATGAGTTTTTGGTTATTCGTCGCAGATATTTGCGCCATAATCTGTTGTTGTTTTTGTCCTAAGAAAGACCCATAAATGCTTAAGGCCCCATTAGCAATAGAAAGTGTGTCGGCAACCCCAAAGCCATTATTTTTTTTAGCTTCAGCGGCCATAAGGCCCGGAATAAAAAAAGTTTGCAAGAGGGAGCCGATAGTTAGGTTCACTAACAAGATTTTTAACGTCTTCATGAATTTCGCAATCTTTGTCATAAGTTCTTCCATTAAGGTTAGGATAATTCCTTAGTCTTTTCGGCAGACTCCCAAAAAACTGTGAGTGATATCCCCATTTTAATGTTTGATTCATTTAATCATCCGCTTTTTATGGGTTTGAGGGTGAAATGGTCGAGTCTTTTTATTAGGATCTCTTTATAATGGGGACTTAGACAGGTGGACGAAAGGTTGGGAAAAAAAGTTGGGTAAGCGAAATTGCCCAACTTTGTGGGCGCTTAGGGTGATATTTTGGGAATTGTCAAAGGTGAAATATTTGGTGAAGAATAAAAGAGAGCTATCCTATTAATATGTAAATGTTATAGAAAATGAAATAGAAAAAAGTTACTTAGTTATCGTTATTCGATAATATTGGTGGTATTATGATCTTAAGCTTTGCTAATAAACTAGCAGAAGATTTTTTTGAGGATAGGCAATCTAAAGAAGTTCGAAACTTTCCATTTGAACTTCATAGATCGGCCAGGAGGAAAATTTTATATCTGCATGATGCAGCTGAGTTAAGCGATTTAAAGCTTCCTCCTGGAAATAAATTAGAGGCATTAAAGGGAACTTTGACAGGTTATTATTCAATAAGAATTAATATTCAATGGAGAATTGTTTTTAGATGGAATAATGGCAATGCAGAGGACGTATCAGTGGTAGATTACCATTAGAGAAAACGGGAGAAAAATGATGAGCAGTAGACAACCAAAAAATCCTTTTCATGCAGGTGAAATTCTTTTAGAGGAATTTCTTGCACCTATGGGGGAAACTCAGGTCGCATTTGCGGAAAAACTTGGATGGACTAAGGCCAAACTTAATGAGCTTATAAAAGGTAAACGAGGAATCACAGCAGAAACAGCTCTTGATTTGTCCGAGGCCTTAGGAACATCTCCAAAACTTTGGATGAATCTTCAATCGACGTGGGATCTTCATCAGGCGATGAAGGCCAGAAAATCGGCATAGAAACAAAAGAGATTAAGTCTCAGTGAGAAAGACAAGAAATTCCCCCACTTCATTAGTGATCACCCCATCAACTCCAAGATCCAATAGCCTTTGAAACTCAGCGTAGGTATTGGCCGTGTAGGGATAAATCAAAAGTCCTTGGGAGTGCAATTGATGAACGATAGCGCGATTTAAATGCAAAAAATGGGGATGATAACTTTTGGCCTTCAGCTCTTTTGCTAATTCACATTTTAAATTGATCTCTGGAGTGTGATCCAATACCCCGAGAGCAATGTGAGAATCAAGAGAGCGCAGTGTACGTAGAACGGTTTCATCAAAACTTGAAATAATCACCAATTCTCGGTAATCCAAAACATCTATCAAGTCTAAAACTTTTTGGGCCATCCCTTCATAGTGCATTTGGGATTTAAGGGTCTCATGTTTTAATTCTACATTGAGGGCCACGCGTTTATTGACCAATACAAGAACTTCTTTCAAACTTGGGAGGCCCATTTGTTGGCACTGACTAAGAGTGTAGTCATCTATATGGCCTTTCTCTCCTTGGGGTTTAATAATTCTTCCCAAAACATAATCATGAGTGACAACCAAGTCTTGATCAGCTGTGAGATGCACATCAAACTCAATCATCTGGGCCCCGGATTTAATGGCCTCTTCAAAAGCGATTAAACTATTCTCCGGAAATTTTGCTGAATACCCTCGATGGGCAATAGTGAGAGGTTTATTTTTCATTTTCTATCAGTCCTTTCACAAACCATTTTTGCATAAAAAGTACAACTAAGATGGGCGGAAGCATAACGATGAAGGCCGCGGCCATGGCCACATTCCATCGTGGGATATCATCGGCCTTGGGAATGAGGGATTGTACGGCGATCAATGCCGTACCCATTTCTGGTTTGGTGGTAATCAAAAGCGGCCAAAGATACTGGTTCCATCCATAGACAAAAATAATAACCGTCAGTGCAGCAATATTGGTTTTCGAAAGAGGAAAAAGAATCCGCCAAAAAAAGCCCATGGGAGAAAGGCCATCGATCTTAGAAGCTTCACACAGTTCATCTGGAATGGTCAGAAAGAATTGACGAAATAAAAAGGTTGCAGTCGCCGAAGCAATCAAGGGCAAAATAAGTCCGGTGTAGGTATTGAGCAGCGACCAATCGAGACCAATTTCAATAGGGAAGAGGGAGAGGAGAAAATGCAGGGGAGCAAAGACATTGGCGGCCACTTCATAAGTTGGAAGGATTCGCACTTCAACTGGCAACATCAGTGTAACGAAAATCATCCAGAAAAAAGTTTTTCTCAGAGGAAAATCAAAATAAGCAATGGCAAAGGCCGACATGATGGAAATAGAAATTTTACCTATGGTAATTCCCAGAGAAACAACAAAGGAGTTAAACATCTTTGGACCAAGTTGACCTTGAGTCCAGGCCATGTGGATATTTTCAAAAAAAGATCTTCCGGGCAAAAGGGGCAAAGGAACTTGAGAGACCTCATTGAGCGAAAGGGTCGAGGCCACAAACATGTAATAGACAGGAAAGCAGAGAATGAGAATGCCGATAAAAATCATGACATAGGTAAAGCGATCAAGCCAAGGTGTTTTTTCAATCATAAATACTGCACCTTTTTTTCTACATAACGAAATTGAATGATAGTAAAGACAATGGTGAGAATCATTAGGATCACAGACTGAGCGGCCGAAGAGCCAAGATCAAGACCCACAAATCCATCAGCATAAACTTTGTATACGAGAATATTGGTTGAACCACCAGGGCCGCCCTGAGTGGTCGTATGGATAACACCAAAGGTGTCAAAAATTGCATAGACTAAATTGATCACTAAAAGAAAAAAAAGAGTTGGTGACAGCAGGGGAAAGACGATTTTCCAAAAACGCGTTGTTGGACTGGCCCCATCAATGGCCGCTGCTTCAATAAGCGATTGAGGAATAGACTGAAGGCCTGAGAGAAAAAAAATAAAATTATAACTAACTTGCTTCCAAGCAGAGGCCACAATAACAAGCAGTAGAGCATGCTGATTATTTAAAATGGGATTCCAACCCATCTTCATGACTTCATTTAAAAAATACCCAATCATGCCGTAGGATGGATGAAAGAGAAAAAGCCAAAGCATTCCGGCCATGGCCGGAGCGACAGCATAAGGCCAGATGAGCAGCGTTTGGACTGCGGCCTTAAAACTTTTTAGCCTATTGGCAAGAACAGCAAGCAGCAGCCCCGCCGAAAGAGAGAGAAGCGCCGTGAGCGCACTAAAAACAAAAGTGATTTTAAGCGAACCCCAATATTCTGGAGAAGAAAGAAGAATTTTGAAATTATCAAACCAAACAAAACTGCTATTTTGTCCAAAAGCATCTGAAATAAAAAAAGCTCCCACGAGGGCCTTGGCCGCCGGCCAGAAAAAGAAAATAATCGTCACTAAAATTTGTGGCATCACCAGCAAATAAGGAAGAAGCGATCTTTTGTAGTGGGCGCGCTTAAGCATTGTTTATGGCCTTGTTGTGCGAGCGTATTGTTCAAGGAGGCGATTGCCTCTTTCCACAGAAGCTTTCACTCCCTCTTCTGGAGTTGACTTTCCCGCCCATACTTTTTCTAATTCTTCATCAATAACATCTCGGATCTGAGTGAAATTCCCTAAACGCAATCCTCTAGAGTTAACTGTTTGAACTCCTCTTGTGAGCTGTTTAATGGCCACTTCTTGAAAAGGCTCTTTTTGAAAATACTGTTCTTTTTTTAATTGCTCGTAAGCAGTCTTCGTAATGGGAAGATACCCTGTTTCTTTATGCCACCAAACTTGATTCTCCGCTTTTGCTAAAAAGCTAATAAAGTCCGCCACACCTTTGTATTCATCAGATTGATGGCCTTTGAAAACCCAAAGAGTCGCTCCTCCGATAATGCTGTTAAGAGGATTTTTTAAACCAGCATTATAGGGCATTGGGGCCGCTGCCCATTTAAACTTTGCCACTTTCTTCAGCCCACCAATGGCCGATGATGAATCCATGTAAATCCCACAAAGACCAGCGAGAAAGACTTTTTTGGATGGATCATTTCGACGTCCTTCATAGCGAAAACTGCCATCCTTCATCATTTCCTTAAGCATCTTAATATTGTTTACGATGATAGGGGTGTCATAGAGTAATTGAGTCTTAAGAGATTTGAAGCCGTTGTCATTGCTGGCAAAGGGAATATTGTGAATTGAAGCGAAGTTCTCAATGAGAATCCACTGCTGCCATCCGATGACTGTTCCACATTTCGCGCCACTTTCAATGAGTTTTTTAGAGGTAATCTGTAGTTCTTGCCAGGTCGATGGAGGATTTTTAATCCCTGCTTTTTTAAACATATCGAGATTATAAAACATCTCAGGTGTAGAAGAATTAAATGGCATGGAGAGCAGCACGCCTTTTGAATCGCGGTAATAGGAGAGGACGGCCGGTAAAAAATCGTCCCATTCCATGGCGATCTTATGGTCTTTTAATAAGTCTTGAACAGGATAGATTGCTCCAGAGTTCATCATTGTTTGAGTGCCGACTTCAAAAACTTGCACCAGATGCGGTTGCTTTTT
>JAGOVS010000159.1 GCA_018060625.1 Bacteriovorax sp.
CAAAGGGTATTTAATGATTTTTTCAGGTTGGAAATGAGAGAACAAGAGGAGAATAGTTATAAAGCAATAATTATAATATTTTTTAAATTTTGAATGAGGAAGAGAGTTTATTCTTTGAACAGTCAATATATAGAGAATAAGTGCCAGCACTAAATATATAGTAGTCATTCTAAACGTAAAAAGTTTTCCGTTTTGCTTAGACATATAAGTGACCATCAAAATATAAAAAATCGGCAAGCTTCGAATTTTAAACATAAAAGCAGAGATCAATATAAAGAGCAACTGAGGTTGGTCAACAATGTGAAGTTTGATTTTCTGTAAGGCCATTGCCCACTTGACCGGGAAATAATAAAACTCAGGCCGATGTGCATACGCACTAATATAAATATTAGGGAATCCAAATTTGTCGATTGGGAAAAAAGGGTTTCCAGTATGGATAATATTTCGGATGAGAAAAATAGAGGCACCAATAAAGAGCCCAGTGGCGACGATACTAATTGCCTTTATAAGACCGATTCCCTTTATGAAAACATTTACCTTTTGAAAGTAGAATGAGCAGAGAAAAAGTAGGGAGAATATAAGGATATAAGCATTCGTTAATTTACTTGCAGTGCCAATTCCTACGATCAATGCAGACAAGAAGAGTGGAAAATTTTCATCATTTTTATCAACGTGAACATAATTTTTACGGAATAATTCAATCCCGACTAAAAAACAAAAAAAAGGAAAGATATCGTTCTTAGGAAGAAACCATGACCAGGTAATAATTCTTAAACTATAAATAAATACAACTGCCAAGTATTTATACTTACCTAGATCAGCACAGAAACGTAGAATGAGAAGGGGAACATAAATAAGAGCTATAATTCCCGTAAAAATTTGAGCATTCAGAAGTGTTGTGTAGCTTAAGAATTCATACCCAGTACTTGGGAGTGCGGCCAAATGAATAAATAACGGTTTGAGGATTAAAAAGATAAAATAATAAAAATAGTCATAATATGAAGTTGTAAAGGTAATAGGATTATTTGTATTAAATTTTGCACCATTAAGATAGAGGGCCCATTCTTTTGGACCTTCAAGGTGGTAGACCATTGCATCTTGTATGGAGCCACCATCTTTAAAAATGGTGGTGTTCATGAAAAAAGAAAAAAGGTAGATCGCTAAAAATGCAATAATCCATTTTTCTTTTCTCTCTAATGTGTTCCATTTTGTTTGAATAGTTTTACTATGTAAGGGAATATTTCTTAAGCCTAAAAAACACCCGGTCAAAATAAGAGCATAACTTCCGTATTGTAAAAAATCCTGTGGGATGAAAAGAGTGAAAACCATTAATATAAAAGGAAATAAAACAAAGAAAATAAAATAGGAATCCAGTTTTTTAAAAAAACCTGAAAGTGAAAAATGCAAAAAGAGAGAAAAAATAGAAGCGATTACCAGAGAAATTAAATGTGATGTCTCAAGAGTAAACATACTTTAATTGATCAGAAGATTAATTTTCTCTTCGATGGATTGAAAATCTAGTTGGTGAAATTTAATCGCATACTCATAGCTTCCACAACCCTTTGTGAAATATTCTCGAATACCATGCTTTTGTAATTTAATGGAAAGGCCATTTTCCGCAATAAGGTCTGCTAAAATAGAGCCAAGGCCCCCGAAAACGGAATGCTCTTCCAGTGAGATAACTTGCTTGTACTGAGAAATATGCTTTAGCAGTTCATTGTCTCGACTAAAGGTTAAAACAGGACATGTATAGACATCAATATTAAATCGATCACCTAATTCAAGGGCAGTGCTCACCATTGAACCTGTGGCGAAGATCGCACTTGAAGAGTGATTCTTACGTAGAGGAAAGCAAGAGGAAAGAATGGCCGGAATCTTTTGAGTGTGCACTATTGGTTTGTCTGATTTTCCAATGCGAATATAACAAGGCATGTTTTCTAAAAAAGCTTGTTCGAGACAAAGATCCATCTCTATTTTATCAGCAGGTGAAAAAATTTTAACGGGCAATGTTCTTAGGGCCGCAATATCCTCACCGCACTGATGACTTGCTCCTAGAGTGGTGTAAACAGTTCCGGCTCCATCGCCTAAAATTATGACCGGAAGCCTCTCGTAACAAATATTCATTTTTATAAATTCAAGAACACGAATAGGGAGAAAAGAAGCAAGGCCGTAGGCAACAATTCTTTTTCCTGTTTTGGCCATTCCTGCTGCTGCACCAATGAGGGCCTGTTCAGTGACACCAGTATTAATAAATTGATTAGGTGCTTTTTTTCTGATCTCATCAAAAAGGGCATAACCATGGTCACCTGACATGACGAAAAAATTTTCATCTAATGTAGCCTTGGTTGCAAGGAAATTGGATAGTACGTCTCTCATATTATTTACTCGTGAAGTTAAGGTATTATTGAAAAATAGTAATAATCCTCTTGAAATAGCCTAAGGGATTTGGTTAAAGATGACAAAATAAAATTTAGAGAAAATTAAAAATCCAGTTGAATTGAAAAGATTCTTCAAGAACTATTATTATGTTTGATTTATCTTAAAAAATATTTCCAGAGTGTAGCTCAGATAGAAATTCTTTTAAGGGGTATACATCTATTTGTTCGGATTTTAATCGATCAGGGCCTAGGTAGACAGCGATTGCTTTTTTAATTTTTTTAGATTCAAGTAAAACTGAAATGCCCGAATTGAATTCCTTTTTCCATTTTTTTGATGACTTGATTTCAAGGCCAATGTTTATAGGTCCCTTACTTATGATAAAGTCGACTTCGTTTTGTGACGGTGTTCCCCAATAATAAACTTCAGCATATTTTTGATGATAACTACTATAAGATTGAATTTCGTTAAGAATAAAGGTCTCAAGCAAATATCCTTTTTCTGTATCAGTAATTTTTTCTCCAAGTTCATTACGTAAGGCACGTACAACTCCACAATCAAAAAAATAAAATTTTGGAGTTGAAACCTCTTTCACCTTTGCTTTGAGATGAATCGCCTCTACGAAACTGCCCAATAAAGTTTCTTCAATAATATTAAAATATCCATCCAGGGTTGAGCGAGCAACAGAAGCTTCTTTGGATATATTATTCACATTTAATACCTGCGCATTCATTATCGCAGCATGTTTTAAGAAACGATGATAGCTTGAAAGATTTCGAACTGCGGCTTCTGCCTGAATTTCCTCCTTTAAGTAATTCTCTACATAGGTCATCAAATATTCAATTTTTTCATTTTCTTTTTTTAAATTCATCACAGAAGGCAAAGTTCCAAACCTAAGAATTTGGTCAATATTAAAATCGGCGCCAATCTCATGACTATTCAGTGAGAACATTTTTTTATTTATGGCCCGGCCAGCTAATAAATTGGCATTAGATTTTTTCAATTTTCTAGCACTAGATCCAGTTAGGGCAAATTGTAGGTTATGATTTGATTCAAAAATATAACTGTGAATTTCGTCCAAAAGAATGGGTAATTTTTGAATTTCATCAATGACAACTTTTGAATGGGGTTTTAATGCTTCTAATTTCTCACGCAAACTTGAGGGATTGGCAGAAAGTTCCAAAAATTGATCTGAACGTAATAGGTCAATAGTCAGGTCTGGCTTAAATATATCTCTGAGCCAAGTTGATTTCCCTGTCCCTCTAGGGCCGAACAAAAAAAAAGACTTATTGGGTAAATGTAATTGGCGTATATACGGCATATCCGTAAATTTTACGGTAAATTTTACGGATATGCAATAAAATTATCCAAGAAGTATTTATTATTTTGTTAATTACCGCAAATGCTTTTCTTAGATTAATGCCAACTCTCTGTCCTTTTTAAAACAAGAGCATAAAATTCTTCAAAGTCGATTAAGTGATTAGCAATAATGGAGTGTACAATGGCCGGTTTAATCTGCTCATAGTCGTGTACCGAAATATTTCTAAATCCAACCATAGAACAAAGTTTTTTACAAAGATCAATAGCGATTACGGAGTGTTTATTTAAAATTTCAAAAGACTGTTTATAGGTATTCGGAAGACCTAGGCCCTCTTTGGCGATGACAACATTAGCAAGATCAATTGAAGCCTGTATCGCTCGCTGGAGATTGAGTTCGTAAATGGCAAGTTTGAAGTCAGGGTCTTTCTCATTTAGAGTCGCTTTTTCAATCGCCATTAGGCAATTTTTAATCACATTTATTTTAGATAAGACAACGTCGATTTCAGACATATTTTTTCCTGTTCAAGATATTTTTTTCAATGATTGAGCGAGATGTTTTAAAGTCGGGATACTTTGAAAGCTGATGAGCTTTCCATTCTAGAAGCTTGCCGGGGTCATTGTTGATGAGAATTCTTCCTGTGCTAACGACCTGAATTCCGTAAATGACATCAATATTATTAATTGAAACTAAGTCGATGTCATGAAGAAATGCTTCTTCAAGTTTATTTAATATTGTTAACTTAAGCTTAAAATCAACATCGTTTGTGTCCGAATTAATTATAGAGGGATTCCAAAAAACAGCGAGATCTATATCACTTTCTTTGTTAAATCTTGGAGTCGCGGCCGATCCTTGAAGAAAGCAAAACAGCGCATACTCACCTAGTATTTGTTTCGTGGTTGCTTCAATTTGAGAAAAGGTGAGTGGAGGTATCTGCTCAATCATAGTCTAAAGTATAGATGATTTTTTCAGATTTGGGCAAGAAAGGGATTTTGATTTAAAAAAGATAAATACTTCTTGAAATAGTCCAAGGATCTTGGTTTAAGATGAAAAAACAATGATTCGTCTTAAGTCGTGGAGTGTCTATGTCTATTGAAAGCATTAATTCAATGGCCCAAATTGAAATAACAGTAGAAGTGCACGAAATTTCAAAAACCCAGAAAGAATTCAACAAAGTTATAAAAAGCATAGAAAAAGAAAAAAAAGCACTTCTTGCTTGGCAAGAGATGAAGCCTGAGTTTAATCAATTGGCATCAACTTTTTCAAGCTTACAAGAGGAAAATACCCAAAATTTATTTTTGCTAATAAAGCTTCTAGATCAAGCTAGCGAAAATCCCTATTTTAAAAAAAATGATAAGAAAAAAATTAAAGAAGTGATTATAGATTTTATCGATGAATCATTTGATAGGATGAATGAGGAGAGAAGTGAAGAGTTGAAAAAAATCTACAACAAATATAGCAATGAGGATTTTGACACTGTTCAAAAAGAGCTGGAAGAAGTTGAGGCAATAATGATGAAAGGTTTTCTGGAAAGCATGTTTAATTTTGAATTTTCAGACGGTGTGGATACGAGTTCTCCTGAGAAACTTGAAGAGGCCGCAAGGGATTTCATGAAAAAAAAGAATGATGAGCAGGTTGAATCCAATCATAAAAAAGCATCAGCGAGAAAAAAAACAGCTAAAGAATTGGCCGCGGAAGAAAATAAGATGGCGGAAGAGCAAAATGTCACTAAGTCTCTTAAAGAGGTTTACCGAAAACTAGCAGGTGCTCTGCATCCGGATCTTGAGCTTGACGCTTTAGAGAAGGAGAAAAAAACAAAACTCATGCAAGAAGTGAATTTAGCCTATGCCAAAAAAGATTTGCTTCGCCTACTCGAACTTCAGTTGGAAATAGAGCAAATTGATCAAAACCATCTCAATAATATTGCTGAAGATCGCATGAAATATATTGTTAAAATCTTAAAGTCACAGCTTCAAGATCTTAAGGAAGAAATTAGAGAGGTGACTTATCCGTATGAGATGATGTTAGGAGGACCTACTTTTAAAATCACCCCTCTGCGAGTCATAAAAGAAATTGGAAAAGACATAAATGCCTTAAAAATGAAAAATCGGTTTATGAAAAAAGATTTAGAGAATTTTAGGGATCCGTCAGTGTTGAGGCATTTTCTCAAGAGTTATTTTTAGGTTCGATT
>JAGOVS010000160.1 GCA_018060625.1 Bacteriovorax sp.
CTTAAGTATTAATTATTGGTGCCATCACCCAAAATGTGTCGCAGGTGCGACACATTTTGGGTGATGGCACCTTTTCTCTGGAGGCCGATCTCTCAGGAAATCTTGAAAGATGCAAATTCAGGAGGACCAGAGGGTATGAGATTTGTTCAAGTTGAAGATCTTATTGGTTTAAAGATTCAAGCTTATATTAACGATCGTTCAAGAGAATTACAGGATAAAGCAGACAGTCAATTTCTCATAGAAAATGTAAGCAAATTAGATTGGGAAAAAATTAAAAAATATGCTGAGCTTTTCTCAGAATGGGATGTCATAAATGAAATTAAGAATAATATTAAACTTTGATGAGTATTTTAAATTTCTAGAAGAATATTTTTTATTATTTAAACCTAATCTAAGTAAAAGAAAAAAAATCACAGGAACTCAATTTAAATTATAAATTTGAATTCTACCTAACGGGTAAAACTTTAGGAGGACGATTTTTTTCTTGGCGCTCCTTTGCTTCTTTGAGTGCAGTTTCCTCAGATTTAAATCCAAGCTCATGGGCCAAGTAGCGATTAATTCCCAGTGGAGGTGGAGACAAGTAAAATTTTTCTATTTTCTTTATCAAGCAATTTTCAAAATCAAGGTTTTGAAACTGATCTTTTGTAATTTTTACTTCTGAAATCTGACCACTTTCTTCAACTTTTAAAAGAATATTCATCACTCCCTCTTTAATCTCGGGTTTCTTATCGAGGTAAGCAAGGTAGCAAGTCTGCAGGATTTTAGCGTTGTCTCTGATTGCTTTCACCAAATTTTCTTCTTTATAGGATTTTGCCAATTTCCCATCATCAGCAGGCATCTGATAAGCACTAGGAGAAGGTGTTGAGCTCTTCCCTAAAAGAAGACCTGCGAGGATACAGATAACGGCCACAAGAAAAAGAGTAAGCATTTGTCCTTTATTTTGATTCAATGGTTAATCCCCCAGAAGTTTAGCTTCTAGTGTATTCTCTTCGGATTAAAAATCAAGCTTTAGCTAATTATAATCGTCCAGTTTATGGCCAAATTTTCCTACTCATCTCTAAAGAGAGGGCGCGGTATCATAGGAGGTGGTAAATATGAAAAAACCCTATGTCGACCGCAATTTTTTTGTTTCTTTGGCCGTGTTATCATTTGTGATGATGATGCCGTCTCATACATTTGCAGGGTTAACTTACCAGGTATAGAAAGATGATACGCTTTCAACGATTCTTTATAACCATGATATTAAGCCTCCCCTCTGTATGGAAAAAGTGGCTTTGTAAAATTATTTATCAAGTTAAATAAAAAGAAATTTAAAAAAAATGGGAACTTTGTCCGCGTTGGTGAATTAATAGAAATTCCTGTTGATACAAAAAAAGAAGTACCTACTGCTTCAATAACTATCCCTGCAAAAGAGTCAGTTATTGTCAACCTCAACAAATCTGATGATGTTCCTGCAAAGGAATGGAGTGCGGTCGTTTCTTAGGCGGTCATGCAGCTAAAGTGTAAACCTTGGCCGATCATTTCCATCTCCCTTATAATCTATCTCAATCAATTTTTCAAATTCTTCTGGTGGAATATATCCAAGACTCGAGTGCAGTCTTTTTTTGTTATAAACTTCCTCAATGAAATAAGGCAAATTCTCAATAACATCCAGATACGTTTCGAAATTTCCCATGTAAATTTCATCGTACTTTAAAGTCTTCATTAACGACTCAGTCCACGCGTTGTCATATGGATTTCCTTTCCTAGAACACGAAAGATGAAAGCCATTATCACTTAAAATATCGACGTAGTTATTGGAAAGATACTGAACCCCACGGTCGCTATGATGAATCACTCCTCTTAGTGGCGCTCGTCTTTTTATGGCCATATTGAGAGCATCGACGGCCAGTTGCCCATCAATTTTTTTAGAGATTGCATGACCAATAATTTTCCGTGAATATAAATCTAAAATAACAGCTAGATAAATAAATCCATTTGCAATTCGAATATAAGTAATATCAGCCGTCCAAACTTGGTTGATGTTATCAATAGTCATCCCTTGAATAAGGTTTGGATGGACCAGGCAATCGTGATTTGAATCTGTCGTCGCAATAAACTTCCTCTTGTGTTTAAACTGAAGATCAAACTTTTTTATAATTCGACGAAGCTTAGTTTCCCCAATGATAATGCCCCTTCTCTTTAGATGATGGAGGAGCATTCGATAACCGGTCCTTGGAAACTCAGCTCTCACAAGTTCAATCTGACCTCTGATGTCGGCTTCGTTTTCCTCTTTTTCAGCACGAGTGATTTTTGGATCGTAATTATAAGTTGAAAGTGAAATATCCATCATTTTGCACGCTGCTTTTTTTGAGCCGATTTTATCTCCATGGCGATTAATCCACTCAATTCGCTCTCGGGTGGTAAGGGACCCAATTTCCGGAGTTTTTTTAAAATATCATTTATCAATGCTTGCTCAGCAACTTTTTTTTGATAGGCTTCAATTTCATCTTGTTGTCGTATGATTCTTTCCGCAAGTTCATGAGAAGCACCGAGAGATTCAAGCTCAGAAAACTTTACCCCCTTCTTCTGCTCGTCGTAAAAAGTTCGCCACCTATAGATGGCCTGTATGTCAGTACCTAGCTCATTGGCGATTTGTTGAGCTGTCCTCGCCTCAGAGACGTAGTCAGCAACAGCTTGTCGTTTTTCTTGTTCAGTAAATTTTTTTCGTGTTTTCTTGGCCATGATCAACTCCTAGTTTTTAGTATACCAAACTTGGAAAAGTTGACCGGACAAGGTGGGTACTTAAGCCTTATGACTGCCTAGAAAACGACCGCACTCCATATATTAATAAAGAAAATAGTAGAACTTAATAATCAGATTAACAAAAATAAAGGTACATATTATTTTTACTCGAAGAATAATGGTGTAAAAAGTAACAATAAAAATTGTGACAAGACAACATTAGCACCAGTCGGTATGGGGTTTTCAAAAGACGATCTGGATAAGGAATCATACCTAGGGTTCACTACTGTAGGGAAAATTACGAAAAGCTATTTTGCCAGTTTAGAAGGTTGCAATAAAATCCTTAATTCTGTTAATTGACTACTTCTAAGGTTTAAAAGGTCTGGTTAGCATTTTTTATTTAACTGTGAAATAATAGAAAGATATTTGTCACAGATGAGGTTCACATGAAGCTTTTAAATTTAGTGCTTTTTTTTCAAATATCCACTACGATATTCTCCTGTTCTAGTACAACGACTCAAGCAATAAATAAAAATCCCTGCGATGTAGATTTGAGTAATCAAGACTTAATAGATCAATGTCATGATTATGCTATTAGCTTACTGTCTACTAAGGAGATATATGCTAGATCTGTCTTAAATTCGCTTTGTGTAAAAAATGAATTAGCTCATGCCTGTTCGAATTTAGCTTATTCCTATGATAATCCAGGACCCAATATTTCAGTAGATTTAATAAATTCTATGAAATTTTATGAGCGAGGTTGTCAGTTGGGCAATGGAATTGCTTGTAATAATTTGGCCAATCACTACATTCAAGGATTGGGCACCAAAATTGATAACAATAAAGCTGTCACGCTTCTGCAAAAAAGCTGTAAATTAAATTATCCTACTGCCTGTTATCGATTAGCAATTATAACGATGCGAGGAGTGCTTTTAAAAAATAATCCACAAAAAGTTGCGGAATTAATGACTAAGGGATGTAATTTAGGAGATATCATTAGTTGTCATGATTTAGGTTATCTCTTTAATGATGGTAATGGTGTTTCTAAAAATCCAAAAAAGGCTATAGAGTTATTTACATTTGCCTGCGACAAAGGATTACCGAGAGGGTGTGGCTCGTTAGGTTGGTTTTATTTAATGGGTGGAGTGGTTGCAGTTGACTATGCAAAAGCTTATGAGCTTTTACAGAAAGCCTGTGCAGGAGAAGATGCTCCTTCATGCAGTAATCTAGGAAGCATGTTTGAAGCTGGTAATGGGCGCAAGGCCGATCTTGAAATTGCGGCCCAATATTATTCCAAAGCCTGCAGTGCTGGCGATTCCTTTGGCTGTGGAAACTTAGGAGTATTATTGGCCTCAGGCAAAGGCGTTCAAAAAGATGATTCCTTCGCTCTACCTAAACTTAATATTGGATGTGCAGAAAAAAATTCCGAAGCATGCCGCTATCTTGCTCAATTCCATGAGCAAGGTAAGGCCAAACTTCCAAAGTCAAAAGAAACCGCCAAATTTTATTATTTGCAAGGTTGTGAAAACGGAGATGAAATTTCTTGTGAGGCAATATCTACAGACTTTAAAACTCTATGCCACGATAAAGAAAATAATGTTTTAACTTGTATGACCGGTGAGAAGCGAATGCTATCTCTTTGTTTAAATAATAATAATCCCAATGCTGAAGTTTTAAATTATAGATTTGGTAGGTCTGATAAAATTGAAATGGAATATAATGAGAAAATGAAATTTATTTCAGAAAATGATGGGACTGAATTAAACAATAGGTTAAGCTATAATAAGGGAAAAACTCAGTATACTATTATTGAAACAATTATTAAAACAGCTGATCCTGCAATTAAAAAAGTTAAAATTGAAGTGAGCAGTAATGCAAAAAAAATTAACATTGAATGCCATTACCCAATTCTAGGAACATTAAATTCTGAATTGCTTAGGCGAGCGACTAATTTTAAAAATGACTAGTACTTAATTGACTTTTATATATTTAGGAACTTTATGATGAGTTTAAGCTTAGTTGGTTTAATATGTTTAATGGAAGTTATTTTAATTTTTAAAATTCTTCCAATAAAGATGGCGCTATTTGTATTACTTATATTTTGGTTGGTACAGCTCAGTGCTCTTGGTTTATATTTTGCCCCAAGAAAAAACTCGACTCTTAAGAATGATTTTGAAAAAATTTCGAAGTACTATGACGAACTGGCCTTAATTCAAGAGAACCTAAATCAAAGATTATCAGATAAAGAGGCTGCTTTACCTATTTTCTATGAATATAAAAAAAAGGTAAGTTTATATGAAAAAGCATTTGAAAAACCAGAAGAGGCGATTCATGACAAATATTGTATAGAACTATTCCAAATCAGTTTAATAAAATTTCAAGCCTATGAGTATATTGCTGATGTTCTATTCAAATTAAAAGAAGATGATGGAAAAAACTCAGATCGATTAGAAAAAATGAAATTAATAGATGCAGTAAATATGATGCAACTTAAAACGGTTGCTTTAAGGGTAAAATCACTTGATGGTTCATATGTTGATTCAATAATGGCCGGTATTGCTTCATGGCTTCATTTAGCAACAAAAATGAAGATTAATAATTAAGTAAGTGTAATTAGAGTCGAATTATTTAAGGTCCATATATGACCGATAAAAATAGTCAATATTGCAAAATGTACTTATTTACAATAAAAATCATTTAAAATGACATTTGGGACAAAAGTAATTAAGTAAAAAAAATAAATTCCGAAAAATTTATAATGAATTACTTTTTTACTTAGGAGTCATTAATGAGCCCATTTATCCCACTTATCTTTCTTGGTACTATATTGTCAATTTCTTTTCTTACTATTGCGGGTTTTTGGAATACTTTCAAAAAGGCATCTCAACCAGGATGGGGTTGTATTATTCCAATCTACAGTTTTTACTTGCTAACAAAAATAGCACGTCAATCACCATGGTTAACTCTCGCAGTCTTTATCCCTTTTGTGAATATGTTTGTACTTCTATATGTCTTTAATGGTGTGGCTAAAAACTTTGGAAAAGGAGTTGGTTTTACTGCAGGATTATTTTTCTTAGGATTTATTTTCTGGCCAATGCTTGGCTTTGGTAGTGCT
>JAGOVS010000161.1 GCA_018060625.1 Bacteriovorax sp.
CTTTTATGCTTAGACATCCAAGTGTTTATTCTCAGTTATTGAAAAATTATATGACTAAGTATCAAATTAAAGTTTGGTTAATAAATACGGGCTGGTATGGGGGAAGTTATGGGGTTGGGTCTAGGTTTCCTTTAAAGGTAACTCGAAATATCATACGGGCCGTTCAGGCAGGAAAATTGGAGAATGCATCCTTTATTCAAGATGAAATTTTTCAGCTTAGTATCCCTGAATCAGTAGAATCAGTTGATCAGACAATACTCGTTCCGCGGAATGCTTGGGCAAATAAGGAAGAGTACCTTCAAGCCGCTCAAAAGTTAGCAAAAAGTTTTCAAGAGCAATTGGTAAAAATAAAAAAATAGGAGTTTTTTCATTATGAGAAACAATTTGGCAAGGATCGTCGTTTTTTCTTTTTTCACTTTCATTGGTAGCTCTTTATCAGTCACCTATGCAGAGGATGCCTCACAACAGCAAGCAAAAGCGGTTATGAGCAGTGTTTATGACTCTTATGTAAAAATTATTCCTTATGTTTATGCAACAACAAAAAAGATGGGAGATTTTAAAACGAAAAAAGAAAAGGAAGAGCTTCTTAAAAATCTTACAGATTTATCCCTGTTTTTTAAAAGTGCCAAACATGCAGAATTTTTTCAGCGTCCAGGTTTTAGACCAAGCCTTGAAACGATTAATGAGCACATTGAAGAGACCATTCTTTCAGTTGAGTCAAATAATTTTCTTTTTGCACAGAAACGTCTAAATGTTATAGGCGCTCTCTGTGTTTCTTGCCATTCACAACTTCCAGAATCAGTTTCTAAAAATGCCTTTAGAGAGAATATTAAAAAAGAAAAAAGAGAGCGTTTTGATTCTGATTTTTCTTATGCCAATTACCTTTATCTTGTCCGTCGATTTGATGAAGCGAAGGACTATTTTAGCAAAAGCATCGAAGCTTCTTTGGATAAATCGAACAATCATGGGCAAGAAGTCTCAAGTGCTTTAAGAAGAATGATGTCTATAGATACAAAAATTAAATTTGATTATGAAAAAGCAAAATCTCTGATAGCGAAATGGGAAAAAGAGCCAAGACTTTCAACGAACGATAAAAAAATGGTAAAAAGATGGGGTGATTCTCTTAAGAATTGGAAAGGATTTGACCCTAAGTCAATTAAATCTATGCCTGAGTTTATCCAAAAAAATCTCTCTCCACTCGATATGAAAAAAGAGATTATTTTTTCAGGTGAAGAAGATGTGACATTACTTATTTCTTCTGGGGTTATTCTGAATTATTTAGTGGAAAATCCTAATAGTGATCTTGCTCCAGAAGTTCTTTACTGGCTTTCATTGATCGATCATCGTATGAGTCATACATATTTCTTTTCATTGGGAGATCTTTATTTAAAAGATTGCATAAAGAAATATCCTGCCTCTCCTTATGCAAAAAAATGTTATCAAGAATATGCTGATTCTATTGAAGCAAGTTATAGTGGATCTGCCGGAACAGATATTCCAGTAGAAATGAAAAGAGAACTTGTGAAATTAAAAAGCTTACTTAAGTAGATCTTATTAAGGCTGGGCCATATAAACTTTTTTATGGCCCAGCTCTTTTAGTTTATCCATAAATTTTTGCTTCGATTCCATTTCCCCATGATTAAGATAAATGGTGGTATCTTTGGAGATGTTTTTTATCCAAGCAAGAAGCTCATCTTGATCAGCGTGAGAAGAAAAAGCAGAAGAACTATGGACTTCGCCCTGCCAGTGAATTTTTTTCCCTTCTTCGTCCAAGATTATGCGCTTTCCTTCAATCAGATCCCTGCCGGCCGTTCCAATGGCCTGATAGCCTGGTAAAAAAAGGCAAGCATTGCCATCATCTTGCCAGTTTTCGAGATAGCGCCAAATGCGACCTCCAGAGATCATTCCACTTGAAGAAATAATGATGAGTGGTCCAACTTTTTTTTTGATAGATTCCCACTCGCGAACATGCTCTATGACTTCTACTTCTTCAAGGGCGTGCTTGAGGGCCAGTGGAAGGTTGGTTTCTTCGGCGAATTCTTTATAAATTTTATTGGCCTCGATCATCATGGGGCCATCGATAACAAAACGAATTTTTTCTTCGGGGTGCTCTAGATAAAATTGATGAATCAGCGTAATGAGAAGTTGAGACCGGGCGACGGCAAAGCTGGCGATAATTCCAATTTTTGATTCTTTTTTTATATATTTTAAAAACGATATGAGCTCTTCGTGGATATCACCTTTTCTTATTTTACCACCGTAGGTTGATTCCATGACTAAAAGATCTGTTTGAGGACAAGATTCAGGAGGAGAAATAAGTGGATCGTTAGAGCGGCCAATATCTCCAGAGAAGACAATGGATTGCTCGCTGTCTTGAATATGAACTGAAGCAGCTCCTAAGATATGACCAGCAGAAAAAAGGTGAATGGTGAGATCTTTAAGAGAAAAAGTCTCGTGGAGTTTTTTTGTTTTAAAAAGGGATGTGGCCACCATGACATCTTCCATTGCATAGAATGACCTCAAAGGGTGATGTTCTGTTTTTTCTAAAATGTGAGCACTGTCTGTCATGATGACGCGAGCGAGCTTCATGGTTGCTTTTGTGCAAAAAATGCTGCCTCGAAATCCTCGTTTGACTAAATGTGGTATGCGACCAGAATGATCGAGGTGTGCATGAGTGAGAATGATGGCATCTAGGTCCTTAGGATCAAATGGGAGAGGATGAAGGTTTTTTTTAATGACTTTGGAAATTCCCTGATAAAGACCGCAATCAATAAGAATTTTGGTCGTGGGTGTTTCCAAAAGAGTCATTGACCCTGTCACATCATCTGTGGCACCTATAAAAGAAAGTTTCATTGGTTACTCTCAAGCATTTTGTGGATATCGTTAAAAAGCGCACGTATTTCTTCTTCGGTCATTCCCATTTTCAGAAGAAAATCTTTTTCTTCTAAGAGATCAGAACAGAGGACAATTTTTTTCAAGAGCAGTTTTTGACAATAACTTTTTTTAAGCCTTTTAAGAGAGGTGATGGGGTAAAGTTTGTGTTTTTTGATTTTATCCAAAAAGGATTCTTCATCAGGAGCATTGACACCTAAAAGACTTAACCCCACTCCATTGGCATAAACGATCGCATCTTTAGTAAAAGCTGTATTTGAAACTATAAAGTATTCTCGAAGATATTTTCCATCGGGGCCTCGTTTTAAATCATCCCATCTTGCTTTCACATAGAGAGCGGTTTTAATATCATTTTTCCGGCCACTATTATTGTGAAATTTACATTCAACGTAGGCTTGAAAGTTCGGTTTGCTTGCCACAATATCTACTTCGTGTCTGACAAATTCTCCCTGCAATACGATCCCCACATAAGTAGTGTATCCAATGGCATTGAAGTATTTAGAGGCAAAATATTCGAATTCATATCCAGTAGGCCCTAATTCTAAGAGTGATTTTTTGAGTGAATAATGAGTCGCTGCGATTGGAGATTTTTTATGGATAAGCTTGACGGTGTGTTTAAAAATGTCTCGGGTGGAACATCCAGACTTAATTTTTTGAGCAACTTCTTGACCGATAATCTTACAATCCTTAGGTCTTAATCCTGTATGCTTAAGTGAGCGCTGAAGTTTGCTGGCCGAAAAAAATTCTGTGCGGCCAGATGATTTGATAATAGGGTGTTTGTTTCGATAAGTTTTTTGATGTTTTTTCACTACTTGATAAACCTCAGCTAAAATCGTTGCTGTTTTAAAGTATATCCTATTCTAAAAGTTGAACACACGAAACAATACGATGAGCTTTTGTTGTTTTCTCTGTGTTAGATCATGCTTTTTAATTTCTAAGATTACTTTTGAGGACTTTAAATGGAGAGGAATCAAACATCTTCTCACATACGGCCTTAGAACACATAATTTTTTAGACAATAAAAAATTGTTTTAGCACTATTATTCCACCCATTTGGAATGGGCATTTTTCAAAGGAATAAAAAATGAAAAACTTGATAAAAATCTCCCTACTTTCTCTTGGCCTTTATGCGGGTTCGCTTTCGGCCTGTGATATCCATGGTCACTCAGGATTTATGCCAGAGAATAAGTTGAGAATCCCCGTTGGATTGAAATCAATGAGTGGGATTAATGAAGTTCAGTTCAATAAAGTTATGGATAAGATTTCGGCCATCTATACTGCGGATATTGCAAAACTAGGTAAAAAATTTGTACTCGAGAGACGATGGAGTGATGGGATGGTTAATGCCTATGCACATCAAAATACACCTGGAGCATATACGATTGTTATGTTCGGAGGACTTGCTCGTCACCCTGAGACAACCGAAGATGCAATGGCCTTGGTGGCGTGCCATGAAGTTGGGCATCATCTAGGTGGAGCTCCCAGAAAAGTTGATTCTGCCAAGATGCACACGTTTATGTGGGCCTCGAATGAAGGGCAGGCCGATTATTGGGGAACGATGAAATGCCTCCGTCGTTATATAGAAAGTGATAATAACGAAGTTATTATGAAGGGTTTAAATGTTCCAACTGATGTAAAAGAGAAGTGTGAAGCCGTTTATAAAAACCAAGGGGAAGTGGCAAGCTGTGAAAGAGAGGCCCTTGCTGGTCTTGCTCTTGGAAGATTGTTGAATTCATTTGCAAAAGATGCAAAACCGGTCAATTTCGTAACTCCAGATAGTGCAGTTGTTGCACAAATCTTTGATGATCACCCAGCGGCTCAATGTCGTCTTGATACTTATTTTCAAGCAAGTCTTTGTGATCATGGATATGCGGAATCTGTTTCGATGACTGATCCTAATACAGGAGTTTGTTCTATCAGAAATGGAGACACTGTAGGGAATCGTCCGCTTTGTTGGTATAAACCTTAATTTTTTCAGATTGTGGGGATATTATAAAACGACTTATTCTTATCCCCCTATTTTTTTCTTGCTCACTCTTTGCCGACGATTCACTTTGCAAGTTTTTTAAATATTGTGGAGGTGGGGGAAGTGGCTCAAGTCGAAGCAGTGCTCAATCACTTCCTTCTTCGAGCTCGGCTGCCGGAATAAATCCCAGTAATATTAGTAAAGTCAAAGGGCTGGGTCTAGAGTCTATTTATCAAGCTCACAATCATCTTCTTTTTAATATCGTTTCTGGAAATGGTAAACTAGGGGCCCTTGTATCGCCAAATCAAGAAAATAGTTTTTTTGGAAATCGTTCAATTGAAATTGATGAGCAATATCTTTTTCGCAAGATGAATAAAATTCAATATGACAACAAGAAGCTTAATTTTGCTTTAGGGTATAACATACGTGAAAAAAAGAATGTCTCTTTAGATATAGGTCTCTCAATTAAGAGAAATCCTGATATTAAAAAATTAAATTTAGGATTGGGGGTTTCTGGAAAATTTTCTATTTTTAATTTGGGTATCTATACTTATGCTGACGATATTCGTTTTGGTTTGGGGAATTATGTGAATCCTTATACCGGGGTTGCTTATTCGACCTATTACAATAGTTCAGTGTATTCAGAAAGTTTTACCGTCACCACTTTCACTTCGGGAATTAATCTTGGTCAATTCACTTTTGATTTTGGGGTCATCAAAACAAAATATGCCTTTTATCCTGAGGCCACCCAAGTAAATCTTTACTCTGCTTCCTATAATTATAAAAAGCTTTTATTCAATGTCGCGAGGAGGATGGAGCATTCATCAAACCAAGAAATGTTCGAAGGACAATTGAGAATTAATCGCAGTAAAGTTGAAGATTATTATGGTATTCAGTTTCTGGCCAATAAGCATCTCTTATTAGGAGTGGCCTATAATCAATTTTTGCTCCATGAGTTTTCGAGTGCGTTGACCCTCTT